>CAWGZP010000058.1:0-5809 GCA_963826655.1 uncultured delta proteobacterium | reverse complement strand
CGCAATGATGGGGGGTGTTATGGGGGGACTGCCTTTCCAGGCCAACCTGTTTGCTCAGGCCGGGTTATTCGGCTATTCCGTAGCGAGAAACGGACCGAATGCCCTGGCTGGCTTTGCTGCCGGATTTGCAGGTGCTATGGCCGGTGGAGGCGCCGGATCAGCCTTTGGCGATTATTTGAACGGAGCCATTAATTCAAATACAGCTCAGGCGGCAGGCTATCAGCCGAATATTGATGATATGGACGGCCGAAGGGTCAACTGTACCGATCAGCAGAACCAATTCTTTTCAGTTATGAAAGGACCTGCCGCTCAGGTTGCCGCGGAATACAATTTTGATCCTAATTTTTTGCTGGGGTTATCCGCTTACGAGAGTGGATGGCTGGGCGGACACGCTATGGAGCTCAATAACCCGTTCGGTCTCACAAATGCAGGAGGCGCTGATCTGAGTTATGACAGTTTGACAGATGCGGTTTCTTCGTGGGGATCGACTTATGGGTCTAAAGTTCAAGGATCAAGCACCATTCAGGACTTTGTAAGCAAGCTTCAGGTGGATCTGCGCCCAAATGGACTTGGCCCGTACAATTCCGTAAATCCAAATTGGAGCACAGATGTGACTAATACGTATCGTAGTGTGATCAGAAGAATCGATTGGTGCGGTGGGCAATAGGATCTGAGCACATACTCATTTCGGGAGACAATATGATAGCAGTGTGCCATTTAAATATAAATATCCAAGGCGATAGATATAATTCTAAAATCAAATTGATCAGCGTTGTTCTTGTGTCGTTATCCATGCTGTGGGTCAGTGTGCTCACCTCATTTGTGTTAGCTAATGATTATGCTGCTACATATAACGTCATTATATCTAATTCAATCTATACAAATCAGGATTATTTATATTCAGTGATGATTCCTGAAGGTATACAAGTAACATCCAATTCTCCACCTTCACCCAATCACGGGTTCAGAGCAACTTTTACCAGTAACCATGATGACTTCATTGTTATCGACGGAAGCTATAATTCTGCTGACTATCTTTCACCAAGTGACTATATTAACCGTTCATACATACTTCCTATAACCACAAGTGGAGCAAAAATAACTGATATAAAATTGAATCCATCAGTTTTGGGAGGCCTTCCAGCTCAGCGAATGTCGTTAAAGTACAACCCTGCTGGCGATAATAAAGTTGTCGTCATGGATATCATTGCTGCATTCAGGCAACCAGCCCATGATACAGAGATGATTTATACACTTGCTTTAACTTCTTCACCAGCAACATATGATGGGAATAGGGAAGTGTTTGAAATGATGCTTTCATCCTGGACGTGTGCTCCTGACATGAGGCATTGAAAGTCAAAGCCAGGGGAGCTCTTAAGGAGGAAAGGCTTGAGTACTGAAGAGGTCAGCCCTTGAAAAAAGGAAAATGTCAAAGTCAGTTGTTTTGAAGAAGAAAGAAACCCTGGACCGCCCAGGTTACGCGGGAATGCGCCGAGACTGCAATAAGGTCGCTGCCGGTCCAAAAGATATTGTTGACTCTGATGATCCAGTACCGAGGAAATAAACGTGAGGTTTTCCGAGATTAATACGTATGGCTGGGTCACTGCATTTCTTTAACACCAGGCCGAGGGCCACAAAATGAGTCCAACCAAGATAGCGGCAACACTGTTACTACTGGTAGCCGGCATGCTGGCCGGATTTTCGACTTGCGCTCTGGCCGCGACGCCAACCAACTACATATATTACGGCAACCAGTTGATCGAGGTTGATTTCGACGATGGGACTTCAATCCAGTTCGGCTATGACGGGAACGGCAACCTGGTATCGAAAACCTCCGGAAACCAATTTTACACCATTGCCTCCAGCGCGGGGCCGGGAGGGAACATTTCGCCTTCGGGGACGGTAAGCGTCATGAAGGGCGGCGATTATACTTTCACTATTACACCCAGCGCGGGCGGCTCCTGTATTTCGAGTGTATCGGTTGACGGAAGCTCCGTGGGGACCCCGGAAAGCTATACTTTCACGAATGTCACGTCCGCCCATGCCATATCGGCGGCATTTGGGGACTGTACATTCCCCATCACGATCCTGGTCGACGGAAGCGGCACGGTCAGCCCGGCCCTTACCGTAATGCCTTATGGAGGGAGCCAGACCTTCACGATTTCCCCGGCCACCGGCTGGTATATTGCCGGCGTCTACATTGACGGCCACCCGGAGGGGGCTATAACAAGCTATACCCTCACCGACGTCACGGCGTCTCATTCAATCACGGCCAATTTTCAAATCGACACCTATTCTATAACAACATCCACTATCGGCGGCGGGACAATAAGCCCCGCTTCGGCCACCGTCAATTACGCATGGGAGCCAGACATTCACAATCACTCCGCCTCAAGGAGTTTTCACTTATGACGTGCAGGTGGACGGGGTATCCAAGGGGACATTGGCAAGCTATCCTTTCGCAGACGTTACCGCCAATCACACTTTGTCCGCGAATTTCAACGCAGTCTGGAACCCTCTCCTCAACACCTACTATCTACACCTTCAGGACGCCTATAATGCCGCCCGGAATGGCGACACGCTGTTAGTTCAAAATGGCCGGCTCAAGGAAAACTTTTCCGCAAACCAGAACATATCCGTGACCATAGACGGCGGCTACACTTCAGACTATACCTCCAATCCCGGCGCCACTACTCTCAGTGGATCGGGGACCATAAGCGCCGGTACGGTTACCTGGAAGAATTTCATGATTTCGAATTAAGACACGGATGGACACGGATAAAACATGTGGGGGGGAATGATGAAGAAAACAATAATGCTCATGCTGTTGGCTCTTACGTTCAGCGCAGCTTTACTGTACGCAGGTTCTGGAGATTTGACCGTTAGCGACAAGCTCGGCATCGGGACACAGACCCCGAATTATGCAGTGGACGTGGTGGGGGATGTAAACGTTACCGGAAACTTCAAAATCAACGGCGTCAATCAGGGAAGTACGATTAACGGCGCTTTCTCCGGCCTAACAATTGCCAACGACGTCACATATCCAAATACCAAAATCAATGTGACAGCTAATGTAATAGGAACTGTTGTTCCGTCCGGCACAATAGGCATT
The DNA here is from genome assembly GCA_963826655.1 of uncultured delta proteobacterium. GTDB lineage: Bacteria > Desulfobacterota > Syntrophobacteria > Syntrophobacterales > Syntrophobacteraceae > SbD1. The sequence continues at coordinate 2,697 of CAWGZP010000058.1, read as the reverse complement.
GACTGTACGACAGGCGGACAGGCCGCGGGGAACGACCTTGACACGGGGGCTCTCCAGGCTTCAAAGTGGTACTACATCTGGGTGATCTACAACGGCATGACCGTTGCGGGCCTGGCTTCGCTATCCGGCACTTCACCAGTCATGCCAACGGGATATCAGTACAATAGACTTGTGGGGGTTGCCGTAACGGACACCAGTGCCAATTTCAAGGTATTCTCTCAAATCGGCAATCATTTTGTTTATGACGAATATCAGCAGGTCTCCACGGGATCGACAAAACAGAGCTGGACTACTCAGAATTGTTCGGCGTTCATTCCGCCGATCTCAACGAGAGGCTGCTTCCTGGGTGAGTACCGCTCCCCTGGTAATGGAAGCATGAGTATGTCTCTTAAAAAGAAGGGATCATCCTCAACGAATGGACATCTTTTATTAGAGACTGGCGTTTCTTCGGGTGGAGTCAACGCATCTGGAATAGATTGGGTTGATACGGACCCGTCACAAAATGTTCAGCTAAATGCAGTTGCTGCGACTAGCTGGTATCTACAGATTGTTGGCTTTGAATTGAACCTGTAATCTGCGGCCGGGTCAGCCGCACAAAAGGTAATGACTCGACCTTGAACCTGTTGCCGCTATCTTGACCAAAATAGGGTGATAAGTCAACATGCTGATGTTCAAGGCCAAGTGTTCAAAAAATAGGCCTTTTCAGGGCTTAGAGGGCTGTTTCCAGGCCAAGATTATTGTCTAATTACAATAATTCGAAAAACTCTTTATTCTGCCTTGGGTGGGAGGATAATCTCTGATTGCGCTTGGTTTCATCAAACAGGGCCGGACATAGGACAGTTACTCATGTCCCTTTGGGGCACCCTGAAACTACGGAAAGTCCCGTAGACCCGCAGGGTGGGCTAAGCGGCAGAGCAACCCACCGTCCCTGCCATAGTCTAGCCCCTCGCGGGCGTGCTCTTCGTAACAGTATCACACGCACCTCGTTCCGGGTTGATAAACTAAAAACTAAAAACTCTAAAAGAGCTTTCCGAGGTCTTTTATCTCGAGCGCCGACTTATTATAGAAGCTATTCCAGCCGACTTGGAAGACAATGTCCATGGCACATTCCGGACTTGAGCCGGGCCGGTTTTTTGTTTCGCCCGCGATTTTGGAAAAGCGCCTGGCGCCCCCCCACCAGATTCCTTCAAGCCCGTTTGCGATCTCGATTTTCACATGGTTTTGTTCTTTCCCGAAAATCTTTGCAGAGTTTAGCCTGATGCCGCGCAGGACAAAAAGCGGCGCCGGGTTACCCATCCCGTGAGGCTCCAGTTTCTCCAGGGCATGGACCAGTTCGGGTCCGACGAGGACAATCGGGAGTTCCAGGTCTACCTTCCCGCGCGGGATAAAAATTTCCGGCTGAGCCTGCTGCGCGACCTCCTCGAAACGGCGGGAGAATTCCTCGATCCGGTCCACTTCGATTGTCAGACCGGCTGCCGCCTTGTGTCCTCCCCATTTGACAAGCAACTCGGCGCACATCGAAAGGGCATGGTGTATATCGAAGCCCGGGATGCTTCTGGCCGAACCCCTCGCAATCCCTTGCTCCTCGTCTATCGAGAGTATAATCACGGGTCCATAGCGCAGGTCCTGCTGGACGCGGGAAGCGGCAATACCGACGACCCCGGGCGGCCACTCGGAACTTCCCATAACCAGCGTTCTGCCTGAGGCAGGGCGTCCGGCCAGCCGGGCGCGGATATCCACCAGTATTTTCTCTTCTTGCGCCTGCCTTTTCAGGTTCAATTTATTCAGCTCCCCGGCCAGTTGCCTCAATCTCAACGGTTGGTCCGAGGTTAGCAATTCATAGGCGATTTGCCCCTCGGAAACACGGCCGGCGGCATTTATGCGCGGCCCCAGGTAGAATCCGATATGGCCGGCGCTCAAGGCCTTTCCGGCCAGTCCCGAGGTTTCGGCAAGGCAGGAAAGGGGGGCGCAGGCATTTGCGTTGAGATTGCGAAGACCGCTTTGCGCCAGGATCCGGTTTGCCGACACGAGCGGAACGAGGTCGCTGATCGTCCCGGTGGCTGCGAGGGCAAGATATTTTCCGCCCAGCGCCGGAAGCGGGAGAGCGTCTCCCGCACTCCGCAGGACCTGCCTCAGAGCGGCCAGAAAAAGGAAAGTCAGGCCTGATGCGCAGAACTCCTTAAACCGCGAACCGCATGCGGGATGCTTCGGATTTATGAGAACCGATGCCGGAGCGAGTTGCCGTCCCGCAATCGATCCGTTCACCGGGACTTCATGGTGGTCGATGACTATACAGTCGGCGCCCAGGGAACAGGCCAGCCGGATGGGTTCGAAATCCAGCGTGCCGCAATCGAGCGCGATGAAGACTTTTGCATCGGCGTTTTCGGATATGGCCCGTTTCGGTATGCCGTACCCTTCTTCGCGGGAGGGAATTACGACCGTGAAATTCTCATAGCCGATCTCTTGTAAAAAAAGGGCCATCTGCGCGGCCGAGGTAATTCCGTCGCAGTCATAATCGGCAACGATCACTATTTTGTTCCGAACCGCTATGTGTTTGGCCAGCAATGCCGAGCCTTCGGCCATGCCGCGCATGCAAAGGTGAGAAGAGAGATCTTTTAGTTCTCCGAACATGGAGGTAAGATCCAGCTTGCGATTTTGCAAAACGATGTCTATTACGTCCGAGACCGTTGCGGGCGT
>CAWGZP010000057.1:0-11478 GCA_963826655.1 uncultured delta proteobacterium | reverse complement strand
GTGTCTTACGGCGGCAAGACGGCCGGTTCCGGGATATTTCATAAACCCCTTCTGCAGGACTTTGGAGAAAACCCATGCCGACATTTGACTACGGGGGAAAGCAAATTCAATTGGATGATGAAGGCTATCTAAAAAACTTCGAGGATTGGGATGAAAAGGTGGCTTGTGCCCTGGCTGATAAGGATGGAATCAGTAAGCAGTGTCCCCTGGGCGATCAGCAAATGGAAATATTGAGATTTATTCGTGGATACTACAAGAAGTTCGGCTCGGTTCCCGTTGTGCGGGCTGTATGCACAAACGTGCATCAACCCTCGCACTGCGAATACATTGAATTTCCCAACCCCATAACCGCTTGTAAAATCGCCGGAATCCCCAAACTCAATACCGGCTATGAATTGATGTAGCGTAGCCTCTCTGGCGCCGAGCCCCTGGGCGACCGAAGTGGGTATTCGAGAAATTGATGCCGGGACTTTGCGCATGTCTCCCTGCCACTCGTGGGGGCCTTGAAATGGGCCTCCTTCTATTTTGAGCGGTCCGTTTCGAAATCCCCGGTTCAAGGCGGAAAGACATCATTCTGACACATGACTGTAATATTATCGTAATACTGGGCAACTATTTTATTTTAATTTCAATTTGGACAACTGTCGATGGCCTTCCAACTACGTGATCTTGTCGAAGCGTCCCCTAGATCCTGCTCGTTGATTACAATCGTATTGAAGGACAATCCCCTGGAAAGTGAACGGGTTGAACGATCTGAGATGTAAAAGGAGCCGGCTGTCCGTGGAATTATCAGGCACAAGCCACGAAGTAACTCAAACCTCACAGATGCGTGGAGAAATGGATGAGATTATTTACAAAATGCTTGGCGATGAGTTTCGCACTGGTTATAGGTATTTCTGCAACGGCGGTGGCGGCCGATATCACCGGAGCGGGGGCTACTTTTCCCTATCCCTTGTACGCCAAATGGGCTGAAGCCTATAAGAATGAAACCGGTATCGGGTTGAATTATCAATCTATCGGTTCCGGCGGGGGAATAAACCAGATTAAAGCTGGAACTGTTAACTTTGGTGCTTCCGATATGCCCCTGGAGCCCTCGGAACTTGAAAGCGCCGGTCTCGTGCAGTTCCCTACCGTAATCGGTGGTGTAATACCGGTTGTCAACCTGGAGGGAATTAAGCCGGGTGAAATCAAATTGGACGGGCAGGTGCTGGCGGATATTTTCCTGGGAAAGATCACCAAGTGGAACGATCCCCAGATCGTGAAACTCAACGCAGGCGTCAAGCTTCCCGATAAGGATATAAGTGTAGTGCACCGCTCGGACGGCTCGGGCACCACTTTCATTTTCACCAACTACCTGTCCAAGGTCAGCCCCGAGTGGAAGCAGAGCGTGGGCAACGGCGTGTCCGTATCATGGGCCACGGGAGTAGGCGGGAAGGGTAACGAAGGAGTTGCTTCTTATGTGCAGCGCATCTCCGGCTCCATCGGCTATGTCGAATACGCGTATGTACTGCAAAATAAGATGACATACACTATGGTTAAAAATCACGACGGACAGTTCGTGATGCCTGAGGCAAAGAACTTCCGGAGTGCGGCGGCGGATGCGGATTGGGCAAAATCCAAGGATTTCTACATGATACTCACGGATCAGCCGGGCAGGGACAGTTGGCCAATCAGTGGCGCAACTTTCATCCTGATGCGAAAAGCGCAGGAGGACCCCGAGAGCGCCAAACGAGTTCTGGATTTCTTCTCATGGGCTTATGAGAAAGGTGGTAAGCTGGCAGACGATCTGAGCTACATCCCCATGCCGGCCAACGTCGTGGAGCTTATCCACAAAGAGTGGAAAGAAGAGATCAAGGGCTCTGGCGGCAAAGCCATTTATTGATGCGCGTGAAAACGCGGAATAGACAGGGCCGATAAATTACCGGAGACCGGGTTCCCGCTTTCGCCGGAATGACAATGCGGAAAGCGGGAACGCCGGCAGGTCAAAATGCAGAACCATGTCTGAGAAACGTACGGCAGTTACGTTGCGAGGCTACGTGTCGATGATCGGGAAGATCTCGAGGGCGAAAGATCCGGGGAATTTGCTCTTGGATTTATGCTTTGAGAATGCCACCCGTTTTTTCGCTCTTTTCGTGCTTTGCACCATGGCTGCCATTATTATCTCCTTGATTGCCGGCAGCTACCCGGCCATCAAGGCATTTGGATTCGGCTTTATCATCAGCCAGGCATGGAATCCTGTCACACAGCAGTTTGGGGCGCTGGCAGCTATATTCGGCACCCTGGTAACCTCGGCTATCGCCATGCTGATAGCCGTTCCCGTTAGTTTTGGCATTGCCCTTTTTTTGAGCGAACTATCACCTGCGTGGCTAAAGCGTCCTCTGGGCACAGCCATAGAGTTGCTGGCCGCAATCCCCAGCATCATCTACGGCATGTGGGGGTTGTTCGTGTTCGCCCCTTTCTTTGCCGATAACATACAACCCTGGATAAAGGTGCACATTGGCCCGATACCGTATGTTGGCGCCCTGTTTCAGGGACCGCCGATGGGGATCGGCATATTCACGGCGGGGTTGATTCTGGCCATTATGGTCATACCCTTCATTGCTTCGGTGATGCGGGACGTATTCGACCAGGTGCCGGGCAAACTCAAGGAATCGGCTTATGCGCTGGGTGCGACCACTTGGGAGGTGGCATGGCATATCATGCTGCCCTATGCGAAAACAGGAGTGGTAGCCGGCATAATGCTCGGCCTCGGGAGGGCTCTGGGAGAGACCATGGCGGTCACCTTTGTCATCGGCAACGCCCATAATTTACATCCTTCCCTGTTCAGGGCGGGCAGCAGCATTGCATCCACCCTTGCCAATGAATTTACGGAAGCTACAACCGAGCTGTACACTTCCTCTCTGATTTACCTGGGATTATTGCTCTTTGTCATCTCATTCGTGGTGCTCACAATTTCCAGGGTCCTTCTTGCCAGTTTGCACAGACGCGAAGGCAAGACGACCTGAGAGAGACCAATGCGGACGCGATTACTTTACATACGCAGGCGATTGACAAATGTTGTCTGCCTCAGTCTTGCGATGGGTGCAATGGCTTTCGGCCTATTCTGGCTGGGATGGATTCTTGTGACGCTCCTGCGCTATGGTTTCCACAGCCTGAGCGTCAGCCTCTTCACGGAGATGACGCCTCCGCCCGGCAGCGAAGGCGGCCTTCTGAACGCTATTGCCGGCACTGTTATCATGTCGGCGCTGGCCACGCTGATCGGAACGCCTATCGGTATCCTGGCAGCCACTTATCTGTCGGAATACGGAAGAGAAGGATGGCTTGCCTATGCCACTCGTTTCATAAACGACATACTGCTCAGCGCCCCTTCGATCATCATAGGGCTTTTCATCTATTCGATTTATGTAGCCCGCGTCGGCCACTTCTCCGGCTGGGCAGGAGCATTCGCCTTATCGCTGATCGTTATTCCGGTGGTGGTGCGCACGACGGAAGACATGTTGAAGCTGGTGCCCGACAGGCTGCGCGAGGCCGCCGCCGCACTTGGCGCCGCCAGATGGAAAGTTATCGTGTTTGTCGTCTATCGTGCAGCCAAGGCCGGAATGCTGACAGGCGTCCTGTTGGCGATTGCGCGCATCAGCGGGGAAACCGCGCCGCTACTCTTTACCGCGCTGAACAATCAGTTCTGGAGCGCCGATATGAATGCTCCGATTGCCAACTTGCCGGTGGTAATATTTCAATTTGCCATGAGTCCTTACAAGGACTGGCATGCCCTTGCCTGGGGAGGCGCATTGCTTATAACATTGGGCGTATTGGGGTTGAATATCCTTGCCCGCGTTATTTTGCGCCAGCCGAAACTGTGACCGAGCGGTTTTGAGTGGATTGAAGCAATTGTAATAAATTCATACGGGTGCACGCATGGAAAACTCGACTGATGACTATAAATTGTCCGTAAAGAACCTGGACTTCTTCTATGGAGGGTTCCAGGCCCTCAAAGCGGTCAATCTTAACATAGCAAAAAACAAGGTGACGGCGATCATCGGACCGTCGGGTTGCGGCAAATCGACCTTGCTTCGCACTTTCAACAGGATCTACGAACTTTATCCCAAGCAAAGAGCCTCGGGCGAAATCTTATTGGATGGCAGGGACATACTCAATGGAGGCCAAAATCTGAACTGGCTGCGGTCCAAAGTGGGTATGGTTTTTCAGGCGCCCACCCCATTCCCCATGAGTATTGTCGACAATCTCGCCTTTGGGATCAAGCTTTACGAGAAGCTGAAAGACCAGGAGATGATGGAGCGAGTGGAATGGGCACTGCGCAAGGCTGCACTCTGGGACGAGGTAAAGGATAAACTGGATCAGAGCGGGGCCAGCCTTTCCGGCGGCCAGCAACAGCGGTTGTGCATTGCCAGGGGTATTGCGATCAAACCTGAGGTGATATTGCTCGATGAACCCTGTTCCAGCCTGGACCCGATATCCACGGCCCGAATCGAGGCACTGATCGAGGAACTGAAGAAAGAGTATACAATAATCATAGTCACTCATAACCTGCAGCAGGCGGGCAGGATATCCGACTATACCGCTTACATGTACCTCGGGGAAATGATCGAGTTCGGCGATACCGCTACGATATTCACCAAGCCGACCAAAAAGGTTACGGAGGATTACATCACGGGAAAGTTCGGCTAGCGCTCAAGTGCAATTTTTGGTTTTGAGTTTCGGATGATGGGGGTGATGCGTTGCATTTCGAGACTGTGTCGCAATTCGGAAATCCTTCGACAAAATCCGATGGGGCCAATTTCTGCTTCCCCCTTTTGTAAAGGGGGAACGAGGGGGATTTCAAAGCATTAGATGAGATCGGAGAGTCACAGTCCCGATCCCTCCCTTTAAGAAAGGGAGGGAAGACGGAAAATATTGCGTTTGCGACACAGTCTCTTCGCTTCACCCCCCCCAACAAACCTCGCTCCGCCTCAGGTCTGCAGGGCCTTCCGTATCGCTTTGGCAAAGGGCTTTCTCAGCACGCCGACTTCGGTGATTATCCCTGATATGTATTTGTTAGGAGTGACGTCGAATGCGGGATTCAGAGCGTTTACGCCGTTGGGGGCCACCTGTTGCCTGCAGAAGTGGGTGACTTCCTTTGGGTCCCTTTGTTCGATCGGGATTCCGGTTCCGTCCGGCAGCGCCGGGTCTATCGTCGAACGTGGCGCGGCAACGTAGAAAGGGACGTCGTGCGTTTTGGCCAGCACTGCGACCATGTAGGTACCGATCTTGTTTGCCGTATCGCCGTTAGCCGCAATTCTATCCGCCCCGACTACGGCGACATCGATTTTGCCCTGGCTCATGAGGCTTCCGACGGCATTATCGGTAACAAGGGTAACGGGTATCCCCGCCCGCATCAACTCAAACGCCGTAAGTCTTGCACCCTGGAGGAAGGGCCTGGTTTCACAGGAAAATACGCTGACCGTGGGGTCTGCGTCGAAGGCCGCCCTGATTACTCCCACGGCTGTCCCGTAATCCGCCGTAGCGAGCGCTCCGGCGTTGCAGTAGGTGAGAATGCGTGCCCCCGGAGGCACGATTTCGCGTCCCCATCTCCCGATCTGTCGATTTGTGGCGACATCCTCAACCATTATGGCATCGGCCTCATCGCGAATGAGTCGTTGGAGTTCTGAAATCTCGGCCTTGGGGTTTTCCACCACGATGGAATAGACTCTTTCGACTGCCCATCCGAGGTTTGCCCCGGTCGGACGCGCTTCGCGAACCTTGTTGCAAAGCCGGGAGAATTTGCGCCTGAATTCTTTTGGATCGAGGGTCAGGATAGAGCCGGCGCCGAGCGCGAGCGCGAGCGCTCCGGCAACCCCCACAGCGGGAGCCCCTCTGATGGCCATTGTTTTTATAGCGCTGATCACCTGTTCGGGCGTAGTGCAGCGCAGGGACTTTTCCTGGTGCGGCAGTAATCTCTGATCGAGTATCGCCACGGCGTCACCATCCCAGCAGATCGGCGGCAACCATTGTTGCGTCATCAAAAACTCCTGAAAATTTGTTACACTCCACGACCAAAACGGACGCCATACGCCCGCAAGGTGCAGATGCGTTTTATTCAGCCGCGTGAGCTATCCTGCAAGCTTTTTCCTGAGAATATCATTGACGAGCTTAGGATTTGCCCTTCCTTTCGTCTTCCTCATGACCTGGCCGACGAAAAAACCTAAGAGTTTATCTTTACCCGCTTTGAACAGCTCTACTTCCTTGGGGTTTTCCGAAAGGGCAAGGTCGACCGCGATCTCGATTTCAGACTCATCGCTTACCTGTACCAGTTCATTCTCATCAACGATCTGCCTCGCGGACTTTCCACTCGCGTACATCTGCTCGAAAACGTCTTTGGCGATTTTGCCGTTGATGACTCCGGAATCGAGCAGGAGCAAAAGCTCCGCGAGGTCCCGCGGAGATACGGGGCAGTCTTCGATTTCCCGGCTATCACGGTTCAGTTGGTGCAAAAGCTCGGACATAATCCAGTTACTGAGCGCCTTCGGCTGCCCGAATCCTTTGAGCGCCTCCTCAAAATAGTTTGCAAGGGATTTCGAGGAGGTTAGCACCTGCGCATCGTAGAGCGGCAAGGCGTACTCCTTCATAAAGCGCTCCCGCTTTGCCTCCGGGAGTTCAGGCAACTGGCTGCGTACCTGCCGGATCCAATCCTGGCTCACCACCACCGGGACCAGGTCGGGGTCTGGAAAATAGCGATAGTCGTGAGACTCTTCCTTGTCGCGCATGCTTACGGTCACATTGCGTCCCGCATCCCAGAGTCTTGTTTCCTGCACTACGAGTTCCGAGCGCTCGAGCAACACCTTCTGCCTTCGCATTTCAAATTCCAGGGCCTTCTGAACATTTTTGAATGAGTTTATGTTCTTGAGTTCTGTCCTGGTCCCGAGACCACTCGTTCCGGCTGGGCGAAGGGAGATGTTTGCGTCGCATCTCAGGCTGCCTTCCTCCATGTTGCCGTCGCAAATCTCGAGATAGCGAAGGACTTCCCGAAGGGTCTTTAGATAAGCCGCCGCCTCTTCGGATGAAGTCATATCGGGCTCGCTTACGATTTCGATAAGGGGTACGCCCGTCCTGTTGAGATCGACATAGCTGAACGGCTGGTATTCATCGTGAATAAGCTTTCCAGCGTCTTCTTCCAGGTGTATCCGGTGAATCCTGATTCGCCTGAGGCCCCGGGAGGTTTCGATCTCCACCCAGCCGTTTCGTGCCATGGGAAGGTCGTATTGTGAAATCTGATACCCCTTGGGAAGGTCGGGATAGAAGTAATTTTTCCTGGCAAACCGGCCCAGCGGCTCAATGGAGCAGTGTGTGGCCAGCGCCATCCTGATTGTGTATTCGACGACTTGGCGGTTCAGCACGGGAAGCGATCCCGGCATCCCCAGGCAGACCGGGCATGTGTGCGTATTGGGGCTGCCGCCGAATTTTGTCGAGCACCCGCAGAAAATCTTGCTCGCGGTATTGAGCTGGGCGTGGATTTCGAGTCCTATCACCGGTTCGTATTCCATCTCCGGCCGGGGTCCTTTCAATCTATAGGGTCATAGCGCAAAATCAATAGCATCTGTCCTTATCGCGGACAAGTCTATCACAACGTGTGGCGCGATTTCCATTAAACAATGTTTGACATTGTGAGAAGTTTCATTTAGGAATAGGTAAATTTGAAGCAGATTTTTGGACTTAGGGCTCTCAATCGTGAGATGCGGTCTGCACATGATGAAGTTGTTCCGGGATAGCGAGGAGAAAAATGAAAATTCACGAGTTTCAAGCCAAAGAACTGTTCCAGAAGTATGGAGTCCCTACCCCTAGAGGGAAAGCGGCCTTCAGCGTCGAGGAAGCCAAGAAAATCGCCGCGGAACTGGGTACTTTTCCGGTTGTGGTAAAAGCTCAGATCCATGCCGGCGGACGCGGCAAGGGCGGCGGTGTAAAGCTCGCCAAGAATGCGGCTGAAGTGGACCAAATCGCATCCAGCATTCTCGGGATGACGCTGGTGACCCATCAGACCGGTCCGGAAGGTAAGCTGGTAAAGAAGCTCCTGATCGAAGAAGGTCTTCCGATTGAAAAAGAACTCTACCTCAGCGTCCTGCCCGACAGAGGGACCGCGAAGATCGTTTTCATGGCCAGCGAGGCCGGCGGTATGGACATTGAGACAGTGGCCGCTGAAACGCCCGAGAAGATCATCAAAGTTTTTATAGACCCGCTCGTCGGCATGAAGGGATATCACGCGAACGAACTGGCCTTCGGACTGAACCTGTCCGGCGATCTGGCGAAACAGTTCAGCGCCATGGCGTTCAAGCTCTACAAGCTTTGCGTGGAATGTGACTGTTCGCTCGTCGAGATCAATCCACTGGTTCTGACCAAGGACAGCAGAGTCATAGCCCTGGACGGCAAGATCAATTTCGACGATAACGCGATGTTCCGGCATAAGGACATCCTGGAATACCGGGATCTCGATGAAGAAGATCCCCTGGAAGTCGAAGCCTCCAAGTTCGAACTCAATTATATCAGGATGCCCAGCGGTAACGTTGGCAACATGGTCAACGGCGCTGGCCTTGCCATGGCAACGATGGACGTCATTCAGCAGGCGGGCGCTACTCCGGCCAACTTTTTGGACGTCGGGGGTGGTGCGAGTGCCGAGCAAGTAGAAGCCGGGTTCAAGATCATCCTGGCCGACCCCTCCGTAAAGGCCGTGCTGATCAATATATTCGGCGGCATCCTCAGGTGCGACAGGCTGGCAAACGGTGTAGTCGAAGCGGCCAAAAAAGTCGGAATTAAGATTCCTGTCGTCATCCGGATGGAGGGAACCAATGTCGAGGAAGGCAGGAGTATCCTCAGCAAATCCGGGCTAAATCTTATAACTGCAAAAGATGTTTCGGACGCCGCCCAAAAAATTGCAGCGGTTGTTAAGGCATAGGAGGATATCATGAGTATTTGGGTGGATCGTAATACAAAGCTTGTGGTCCAGGGTATTACCGGCAAAGAAGGCCAGTTTCACACGATTAATTGCAAAAACTACGGCACCAACGTGGTGGCCGGAGTAACGCCGGGCAAAGGCGGACAGAACGTTGAGGGAATTCCCGTTTTCAACACGGTGGCAAAAGCTGTGAGGGAAACAGGCGCCAACGCCGCAATGGTTTTTGTGCCGCCTCCATTTTGCGCCGACGCGATATTGGAATCCATCGACGCGGGGATCCCGCTGATCGTGGCGATTACCGAAGGCATCCCGGTCATGGACATGCTTAAGGTCAAGAACTACCTCGGCAAGAGCAAAACCCGCCTAATCGGCCCCAACTGCCCCGGCATCATTACTCCGGGCCAGTGCAAGATAGGTATTCAGCCCGGCCATATTCACTCCGTGGGCCATGTCGGGATCGTATCCCGCTCCGGGACCCTCACTTATGAGGCGGTACACCAGATTCAACAATTTGGAATGGGCCAGAGCACAGTGGTCGGCATCGGCGGGGACCCGGTAAACGGGACGAACTTCATCGATTGCCTCACGGCTTTCCAGGCTGATCCCGAAACCCTCGCCATAATCATGGTGGGCGAGATCGGCGGGTCGGCCGAGGAAGATGCCGCGGACTTCATCAAGAAAAACGTGACCAAGCCGGTAATCGGTTTTATAGCCGGTCTAACCGCACCTCCGGGACGCCGCATGGGTCATGCGGGCGCGATAATCAGCGGTTCGAGCGGAACGGCCCAGGGCAAGATCAAGGCGATGCGCGAAGCCGGGATTACAGTTGTAGAAAACCTGGGAGAGATGGGCGCGATTGCAAAGACGGCTTTTGCATCGGCGCTTGCGAATACGGCCAAGAAATAAGCGGCAGGGGTTGGTAGAAGATTGCCCCATAATTAGTAAAAAACCGGGGAAGCGGATCGATCCGCTTCCCCGGTTTTTTCTTAAACCAAAAACCGCAGTTCCGTGCCCCGATCACCAGAAACGGCGAACTTTGACGCCGTTTTCCGACAGGAAAGTCTTTATCTGCTCAATGGTATAAGTTCCGTAATGGACCATCGATGCGATCAATGCCGCATCTGCGCAGCCCTGGTCGAGCACTTCCAGCAGGTGCCGGGGTTCTCCTGCGCCACCCGATGCGATTAACGGGATGCGGACGCTGGTCGAAATCAGCTTGGTCAGTTCGAGTTCATAGCCTGTCTGGGTGCCGTCCGCATCTATCGAGTTAAGGCAAATCTCGCCGGCGCCGAGATTCTCGGCTTCCTTCGCCCACCAGAGAGCATCTATGCCCATGCGGGTCCGGCCGCCATTTATGACCATTTCGTACCCGGAGGGGATCTTCTGTGAAACCTCGACCTTTTTGACGTCCATTCCCAGGACGATACATTGGGCGCCGAAGGCTTCCGCGCCCTGTCGAATGATTTCAGGGTTTAGCACCGCCGCGGAATTCACGCTGACTTTTTCGGCCCCGGCAAGAAGGACGTCGCGCATGTCCTCGAGTGTGCGAATCCCACCGCCGACCGAAAATGGAATAAATATGGTCTGCGCAACCTTTCGGACTACATCGAGCATGATGGGGCGGCGGTCGCTCGAAGCCGTAATATCGTAAAAAACGATTTCGTCGGCGCCCTGCTCATAATAGAAACGGGCCATTTCCACCGGGTCGCCCAAATCGACGTTGTCCCTGAACTTGATTCCCTTGGTAGTCTTGCCGTCCCGGACATCGAGGCAAGGTATTATTCGTTTGCTGAGCATGGAAGCCCTCGTCTTATGAAGCGCCGTTCCAACGGCAGAAATTGTCGAGGAGCCGCAAACCTGGCTTGCCGCTTTTTTCCGGATGGAATTGAACGGCGGCAAGGTTACGGAATGCCACGGCCGAGGTGAAAGCTATGCCGTATTCTGTTGTGCCGGCAGCCAGTTCCGCGTTTGCGGGCTGAGGATAGTAACTGTGAACGAAATAAAACTCGCTTCCGTCGGAAATACCCCGAAAAACCGGGTGGTCGTTCTTAAATTTCACGGCGTTCCAGCCCATGTGGGGAATTTTCAGAGCATCCCCGGACTCGGAATGGATTTCATCGGGAAATTTGCGTACCTCACCAGGGAGAATTCCAAGGCACGGGGTCTGGTTTTCCTGGCTGAAGTCAAAGAGCACCTGGAGCCCGACGCAAATGCCCAGTATGGGTATTCCGGTGTCGAAGAGTTCCCCGAGAAGCTTATCGAGCCCAAGCTCTCTCAAGCTCTCCATCGACTTTCCGGCCGCTCCGACCCCGGGAAACACCACCTTGTCCGCATGACGAATCTCTTCATGGGAATTGGTAATGATGCATGGAAATCCAAGATGGTCCAGGGCACGCTTAACGCTGGTCAAGTTCCCGGCTTTGTAGTCAAGTATGGCAATCACGCCTCTGCGCTCCTTTTTACAAATATCCCGGCGAAAATGCACAATATCCCAGATCCGTGCTGCCGGTCAAGAACCGAGCTACAGGTCTATCGCG
>CAWGZP010000056.1:0-21711 GCA_963826655.1 uncultured delta proteobacterium | reverse complement strand
CCGCGCTTGGCATCGAAGCGTTCTCCATGCTGGTCTCCTTCGTCGCCTTCGCCATTCCGGCTTCGCTCGGTGTCCAGGAAGGTGGGAAAGTCCTGATTTTCTGGGCGCTCGGTCTGCCGCGCTCGGCTGCGATGGCCGTAGGGATTACGTTCCGTCTCACCTCGTTTATCAAGATCGCAACGGGTCTTGTCGTTTTCGTCCTGCTTCAGCATCGGATACCGGAGCTGCCAAATCCTGCCGAATCATTTAACAAATGTCCTCGACGTCTTTAATAATGTTCGATCTGAAAAACTATTCCACGATCAGCGGGGAGGAGTAGGAAGGGTACCGTGCGCGACATCGGTCCCGCCTTCCAGGTATTTTTTCCCATGGATAGCCTTCTCGGGGACCATGAGCGCCAGTATAGCCGGCAGAACAATGATGGCTGGGAGCAGCACGCAAAGACTCCCCTCCCACGCTACGAAACCGAGGCTGAAGATTCCCCGGTGATGGGAGATCATCAGGGCGCCAAAGCCGATGGTTGTGCTCAGTGCGGCTACAATAACGCCTTTTCCGGTGCTCATCGGAAGGTGGCCGGGAACCATGTTTCCCTCTCTCCAGCGTTGCAGGATGATTACACCGTATTCGACTCCCGCTCCCACGACGAGGGGCATGAACATGCTGTTTGCAAGATTGAATTGGACTCCCGCCAAACCCATTATTCCTATGGTCCATACGGTGCCTAACGACAGGGGAACGAGCGCCAGCAGGGTAAAGCGAAAACTGCGAAATGTGAGTGTAAGCAGGATGAAGATGGCCAGGACTGCGTAGATGGAAGCAGTGATACAGGCGCCTTCGAGGGCCTTGGCAAAAATAAAAAAGGATACCGGGCTTCCGATCACCTCCTGGTCCACATTCTGGATTTCGGGAACGAAACGATCAAGTGTGTGTTCTTTAAAAATGGATTCTTTGGGAAATATGCGGAGCAGGTAGGTGCCATTCTGAAAAAAACTGCCTCTGACAGACTCCGGCAGATCCTGGACCTTCATCGTTGAGGTGTTGGCGCCCCTGACGAGCGTATCCCATTTTTTTATGGAATCTTCGGCAAAGCGTTTCCGATATTCGAAAAGCAATTTTTCAGCCTCAGGCGAGGTTGAGAGGATCTCGGTTATACCTTTAGTAAGGGCTCTCACACGAGCCATCTGCTCTATGACCGGTGTTTCGGCTCCCCAGCTTTTGGCCTGGTCGTCCTGCATCTTGAACCCGATCCGCTCCAGGATATCGATAAATTTCCCGGTATCATCTGGGCGATTCTGCAACGGGACGGTTCTAAGTGCTGGAATCCTTTGGCTTAGAGAACGAAGTAAGGGGAGTTTCTCTTCCTGGTCTTCGGGCAGGAGGGAGAAAATACTCTCCACCTGCGCGACCGAATCCAATTTCTCAAGGGCCTCAGACTTTGTCCTGACCTCCTGGGGTGATGAACCAAAAGCAGCGGCAAACAAAGGGGTGCGCCGCGCGTTATCGATAATCGCCTTTTGCCAGACGACCGATTCCGCACTGGCGGACTGTAGACGCAAAGGGTTGGGATCGAAATAAACATGGCTGGCGCCCCAGATGCCGAGCAATCCGAGAAGTGCCGCCCCCGAGAGCAGCATTCGCGCATGCCGGGGTTTGAGGCGAAGCAAGCTCCTCGATCCGATTGCAACAACAGGGGAGAGCCTTTCGCGGGATTTCTCCTCCATCATAAGGGCAGGCAGCACGCTGAAGGTTGCAATCAGAGTGAAGATTATCCCCATACCCGTGACAAGCCCCATTTCCACGATGCCCCTGAAGCTCGTGAGCGCCAGTGGCAGGAAGGATAGCGCGCCGCTCAATCCCGCCAGGAAAATGCCGGGACCCGAGCGTTGGGTAACCCTCAATAATGTGGACCGTATGTCTGTAGCTTCAGCTTTTTCCTCTTCCTCGAAGCGTGCTATCCAATGGATTCCATAATCCATACCCAACCCGCAAAGAAGCGGGGCAAAGACGACCGAGAGGATATTCAGATGGCCGATAAAGAGTGTGGTCCAGCCAAACGTCCAGCAGAGTCCGATAATTAGTGTGACGATTTCCATACAAGGACGGCGGAAGCCGCGAAAGGATACCGCCATCAGCATGAATACCCCGAACAGGGATAAACACGTGGCGACTGCCATATCTTTAGAAGCTGTGCTCACTTCATCGATTCTCAGGGCTTCCTGGCCTGTTACCCCGGACTGTACCTCAGGAAAGAGAGCCGTCGTCTCTTTAACCAGCTTCCTTAACCGAATCAGTGAATCCTTGGACCCTATGAAACCATCTCCATGTGATTTGGGCGCTACGAACGCAAGGAGGTATCGCTTATTCGCTTCCCAGAAGTAGCCCTCAAGTTCGGGGTCCCGGCCGGCGCCCGCAAAGAAGGCGGACCATGGGGATTTGATAGCCGGGCGAACCATCGAGGTAACTCAGCATACCCTCGAGGGTTCTAATGAGAACGCTTAGATCGAAGGGCCCCTTGTTGCCGGTCTGCTCGTCCGAATTTGCGTTGTCCAGGAAGCCGGTAAAGATCTCACCTACCATTCGAGAAGACATTTCATGATTGACGAGCTTGAGAAACGGGAGCAGTTCGGGCGATTCGGAAAATCCCTGAACAAGCTGGTGATGCTCGTCGATTTTTTCGGAGAGATCGAGCAAATCCTGCTTATCCATGTACAGAAATTGCCAGGACCTCAAAGGTTCCGGATCGATTCGGACAAGGACACTCTCGAAGTATTCTTTATCCTCCAGGACTCGGGAAGATAGTTGCTCGATGAAGGAAACTGCCTCGTGTGGCGCAGAAGCTTGAACGACTACGCAGAAGCTTTCGGTGCCGCCCATTCTGAATGGATCCAATTTTTTGCTGAGGCGGATCAAAGGATGGTCCGTAGAGATCAGCTCAAGTTGATCGGTCACCATCTCAAGCTTTGCAGCGGTAAAGACAATCGAGGTGAAGGCCAAAGCAATGGCCATCCCTAAAATTAGACGGGGCCTGTTCAACACCCACGAGATCCATATCTGCAATAGTCGCGATAACAAATTCATTCCCGGAGTCGTGCCCTCCCATCTGTCCCGTTGCGGTAAGCTTGCGGCTGGCGTGCGGACAGCAGCCGGATCGGCGACGGCGGAGTCAAAACGCGCAGATCAATTTTCCCGAGGTAAAGAGTTTGCCACCGTACCCTATAAATTGGCAAGTCTTACGTGATGAAAGCGTATTTTTCCAGTTCGTAGCAGTGGTCAACTTAAATCACCCGGTCCATCGCGAAAGGCGCTCCATATGCCGGAATTTGCGGCTTCTCTGTTAGACCGCGATAGTTGTCACACAATTGTCGTATTTTCTAAACCCAATTGTCACGTTTGTGCATGAAAAAGTGATTAGGTAATCTTAAATAGTTGGGGGTAGGCTGTGCTCTGATTCGCGTGAGAGTTCCATATGGGCCTATGTCCTATAACGTTGCGCATTGGATGCGTTTGGCGATTGCCTCCTGGAAAATGAGTCCTGTGATGTGTTTGGGATCGATTCTGCGGAGGAAAACTACGGGTTTCTTTAGCAGACATCCCTTCGGTTTGGCGATTGGGCCTTGAAACGGGGAAATTTATGACAATCAGGAAGATGTTGTATTTGAGTCTGGTATTGCTGGTCCTGGGATTCGGCTTGTTTTACTCAACCGCGGATGCCGCAGAAGACTACGTGAAATTGATTGGGGCGGGCGCTAGCTTCCCGGCCCCACTCTACAACAAATGGTTCAAGGATTACCACGGACTGCACTCGAACGTCCAGGTCGACTACCAGTCGGTCGGGAGCGGGAGCGGCATCAAAAACTTCATCAACAAGACCGTTGACTTTGGCGCCAGTGATGCGGGCATGAAACCAGAGGAGATTGCCCAGGTCGACGTCGGGGTGCAGTTGCTGCCGATGACTGCGGGCGCCATCGTGCTTAGCTACAACCTTGAGGGTGTCCCGGAACTGAAGCTCTCGCGTGAAGCCTACGCGGGGATCTTCCTCGGGAAGGTCACTAAATGGAATGATCCTTTGATAGCCGGGGCCAATCCGGGAGCTAAGCTGCCCGACAGCCCGATCAATGTGATCGTTCGGGCCGACAGCAGCGGCACCACGTTCGTTTTCTCGCAGCATCTGGCCGCAATCAGCCCGGAATTCGCACGAAGTCCCGGTGTGAACCAGATGCCGAACTGGGCCGTAGGCACCAGGTCAAAGGGCAATGAAGGCATAACCGCGAGCATACGCACTACACCTGGATCGATCGGCTACATTGAATACGGCTATGCAAAAGGGCAGCATTTGCCCATGGCCACACTGGAGAACAAGGAAGGCAAATTCGTCACGGCCGCCATGCCTTCGTTCCAGGCCGCTCTTGCCGCCGTGCAAATGCCCGCCGACCTGATGGCATGGTTGCCCGACCCCACCGGAGACGATTCCTATCCCATCGTTACCTATACCTGGATGCTTTGTTACAAGCACTACGACAATGCGAACAAACTGCAAGCATTGAAAAGTGTCATCGAATACGGCCTGACGGAAGGGCAAAAGAGCAGTGAGCAATTCGGCTACATACCTCTGCCCGCTCCGGTCGCAGCAAAAGTTAAAGACGCCTTGAACAACATCCAGGGCAAATAGCGTTTGAGAGGAAGTCAAATCATCGTGCCTCCAGTAAGTCACAGTGCCGTTAGCAAGGAAACATCCGTCGCGCGCGCGCCGACGTTCGTAGAAAAATGGGGCAACGTCATCTTCCGGGGTGCTACCTACCTGTTTGCCTGGTTGACCGTCTTCCTGATGCTCTACATCGTGTACACGATCTCGAGGCAGGCTCTGCCGGCAATGAGCAAGTATGGCTGGGGCTTCATCGCGGGTACTACATGGGACCCCAATACCGGGGCGTACGGTGTGCTCCCTGAGATTTGGGGCACGATGTACAGTTCGCTGCTGGCGCTGTTCATGGGAACCCTGTTCGGCCTGGCAGTGGCCATATTCCTCAGTGAGCATTACCTTGGCGGTTTTGTGTTCTCCCTGTTGAAGGTGGTAGGACTTCAGTTTCACCCAGTCTGGGGTAGACTGCCGGATCAGTTCGAGCACCTGTTCAAGAACCTCATAGAACTTCTGGCCGCCATTCCGAGCGTGGTCTACGGGCTGTGGGGTTTATTTTTCGTCATCCCCCTGATTCGTCCTTTCTGCCTCGCATGGCATGCAAAGTTGGGATGGATTCCACTATTCGGCACGACGTTGAGTGGCCCAGGCATGCTGCCTGCCGCCATCGTGCTTTCGATTATGATTTTGCCGACCATTTCGGCGATAAGCCTCAATGCCCTCCATGCGGTGCCCCCCAGGTTGCGCGAAGCAGCCTATGGACTCGGCGCCACACGCTGGGAAAGCATCCTGGCCATCATCGTACCCACGGCCGCCAAAGGAATATTCGGGGCGATTATCCTGGCCTTCGGCCGAGCCCTCGGGGAGACCATGGCCCTGGCCATGCTGGTGGGCAACTCCAACGTAATCAGCTGGTCCCTCTTTTCACCCGCCAACACACTGGCCGCCTTGCTGGCGAACAACTTCCCCGAAGCAGGTCCCAGGGACGTGGGAGTTCTTATGTTCGCGGCCCTGATTCTCCTTGGGATTACCGTCGTCGTCAACATGTTGGGAGCCTTCATTCTGCACAGGGCCTCGATTGGCCAGGAAGGAGATCGGTGATGAACGAGACGGTTACTCCCATCCCCGAAGCACCACTTCCCGTCGGGGTCGACCTCGGCAGACTGGAGAAGTCACTACGTCGGCCCAGGACGGCCTTTAACTTCGTCATGAGCGTGCTGACGAGCTTTATGACCGTCATGGCCCTGGTGCCACTTTTTTCAGTGGTGCTTATGCTGTTTATAAGAGGAGGCAGGCGGCTGAGTCTCAGTGTGTTTTCAGAATTACCGCCCACCGCGTTCGAAGAGGGGGGCGGGTTCGGCAATGCCATCCTCGGTACGCTCGTCATGGTCGGTCTGGCTGCTTTGATCAGTGTTCCCTTTGGTGTTCTTGGGGCGCTGTTCCTGGCTGAGGTCGGGTCGGAGACAAAGTTGGCCAAAGTCGTTCGCATGTGCGCTAAAGTTCTTACCGGATTTCCCTCTATCCTCGCCGGCGTGTTTGCCTACGGGGCCGTGGTCCTGCTCACCGGCGGCTTTTCCGCCCTGGCCGGCGGAATTGCCTTGTCGATCCTGATGCTGCCAACGGTGATGCTGACCGCGGAAGAAGCGATTCGCATGGTGCCTTCGAAAATGCGCGAAGCTGCCGTAGGTATGGGGGCCACTCAGGCTCAGACGGTTTGGATGGTCCTGCTGCCGGCGGCTTTTCCCGGAATCCTCACCGGAGTTATGCTGGCCGTGGCCCGGGCGGCGGGCGAAACTGCACCGCTTCTGTTCACAGCCCTCTTCAGCAACTATTGGCTCACCGCAGGCGGGCATGTTGATTTTATGCAGCCGGTTGCCTCACTGGCGGTGCTGATCTACAACTTTTCGGCCATGCCCTTTGACAACCAGGTTGAACTGGCTTGGGCTGCGGCCCTGGTGCTGGTACTACTGGTGCTCACGGTGAACTTGATTGGACAGAGTCTGTCTAAAAAGACCAAGGAATAAGATGACCAACAGGAGAAAGCTGCTATGAATCAACCTGCCGATGATCTTGCACCGCCGGCCGCTAATTGCAATGGCGTAGTTATCGACTGCAACATCAAGGAATTGTTCTACGGTAAGTTCAAAGCCGTACGAGATACCAACATCCCGATAGAGGGAGGCAAGATCACGGCCTTCATCGGCCCGTCCGGGTGCGGCAAAAGCACGGTCTTGCGGTGTTTGAACCGGATGAATGACCTGGTGCGAGGGTTCCGTTTTGAAGGACAGGTACTGTTCCAGTGCACGGATATATACGACCCCAGAATAGATCCTGTGGCTGTCCGGCGCCATATCGGCATGGTATTTCAACAGCCGAATCCTTTCGCTATGAGTATTTTCCGGAACGTGGCGTTTGGCCTGAAGCTAAACGGTTACAAGGGAAACCGGGAAGAGCGCGTGGAGGAGTCCCTTCGAAAAGCCGCCCTGTGGGACGAAGTCAAAGACAAGCTGCACAACAGCGGACTGTCGCTTTCCGGAGGTCAACAACAGCGCCTGTGCATCGCCCGCGCCATTGCCACCGAGCCTAAGGTGCTGCTGATGGATGAGCCTTGTTCGGCGCTCGATCCCATCGCAACGCGCAGGATCGAGGAGTTGATGTTGGAGCTGAAGCAGAGCTATACAATCGCCATCGTCACCCACAATCTCCAGCAGGCCCAGCGGGTGGCCGACAAGACCGGCTTCCTGTACGTTGACACCACCCAGGGTGGACGCACCGGTTATCTGGTCGAATTTGGCGATAGTCAGCAAATCTTCGATGACCCCAGGGAGAAGCACACACAGGATTACATCAGCGGCAAATTCAGTTAGCCGCCCGCCGCGCGGCAAGTGAGGAACCGCTCATGTGCATAAGAAAGAAGCTGCTGAGCCTGGCGGCACTCCTGGTTGCCCTTGTTGGGCTTTCTGCTCCGGTCCAGGGGCAACCCGCCCTCAACCCGCCGTCCTTGGAGATGTCTCCCGGCGTCATCCGGATAATGGGGGCAGGGGCAACCTTCCCTTCGCTGCTTTATGAACGGTGGTTTAAACAATACCATGGGCTGCACCCGGAGGTCGCGGTACATTACGAGGCCGTGGGCAGCGGCGCTGGAATCGAACGATTTATTGGTGTCGGCGTGGAGGAGGGGAAGCGCGTGGACTTTGGTGCAAGCGATGCCGCCATGACCGACGCTGAAATCGCCAGGGTTGAGCGCGGGGTGCGTCTCATTCCAATGACCGCCGCCGGCATCGCCCTGGCTTACAATCTGCCGGGGATCGAGGGTAAGCTCAGATTGAGCCGTGCCGCGTACACCGGCATCTACCTCGGGAAGATCAAGAAGTGGAACGACCCCATAATCGAGGAATGCAACCCGGGCCTCAAGCTCCCGAATCTGACAATAGCCTCGGTAGCGCGTAGCGATAGCAGCGGCACTACTTTTGCCTTTACCAAGCACCTTGACGCCGTCAGTTCTGAATGGCGTGAGAGATATGGCGCGCACCGCGTCGTTGACTGGCCGGGGGGCCCGATGCGGGCCAGGGGAAATGAGGGGGTCGCCACACTCATCAAGCACTCCGAAGGTTCCGTCGGCTACGTAAGCCTTGGTTTTGCACAAAAGTTGGGCCTGGCGGTGGCGGTTTTGGAGAACAAGGCGGGGAACTACATCGTCCCGTCGCCCGAGAGCGCAATGGGCGCCCTGGCGGCAGCCGAATTGCCCGACAACCTGCGAATTTTCCTGCCGGACCCGGAGGGCGCTGAATCCTACCCAATCGTTACCCTGACTTGGGTGCTCGTCTACCAGAACTACGCCGATTCGAAGAAAGCGGAAGCGATCAAGGAGTTATTTCGCTGGTGCCTGTACGAAGGACAGCGCTTCAGCGGTGATCTCGGCTATCTTCCGCTCCCGGCAAAGATCGTGGCCAGGGCCGCCGACGCTCTCGCCACTATCGGCCCGCAGTAGTTTTCGCTTCCGGCAATGAAGACACTTGAACTCCTCCGCCGTGCGGCCTGTGTAAACAGGATGTCGATAAGATCCTCAGAAGCACAAGCATTAATTTTGCGTTTACTCAGCCTGCTAAGCTTTCTCGGGCGGCCTTGTCATTTTGAAAAAGGTCGCGAATCTCGTCCGGGATAATTGGGGCTTCGATGATTTGGGGCTCGTTTTCGCCTGGCGGCCGTATGGCCAGTGAGGCCGCATGGAGCGCAAGACGGTCAAAGCCGCAATTTTGCTTAATGAAGTTTATTGCGCGTGCGGAGCCGTAGCGGGCATCGCCGACCACCGGGTGCCCTGAGAGTTTCGCATGGCGCCTTATCTGGTGTGTGCGGCCCGAGAGGAGTTCGATCTCGACCATGGTGTAGTGGGCGCTATGGTCAAGTACCCGGTACATCGTCCCGGCATCCTGCCGGAGCCCTGCGCCCCCGGGATTGTCGCGTCCCCCGGCGTTTTTGGCCAGGGGCCAACTCCACGTCACCCAGGAGCCGTCTCCTTCGGGTTTTTCCAGAAAACCGTGCAAAATGGCAATGTATCGCTTTTTTACCTGGCGTGCTTCAAACTGGGTGGAAAAAAATCGGAACGCTTCACGGGTAAGCGCCAGAAGGACGACACCGCTCGTCTCTTTATCCAGGCGGTGAACTGGATTGACGCCAAAGCCCCGATCCATGTCCACCTGCCCCCGGATGGTTGTCTCTTTTTGGATGAAAGCGTATGCCATGGAACAAAGATCCCGTCCCGACTCGTTGTGAATAGTAATGCCCGCGGGTTTTTCCACAGCGAGCCAGCCCTTGCCAAAGGCAAGGACGAGCATCTGTACTGCTTCGCCCTCATGTGTCATCATCTACACCCGGTTTCCGGCGAGTTGCTCCATCCGAATGAAAGCTACCCGCTAATCAGGGCTTTTTAAAGGCCCTTTCAAAAGGATTGTTGAAGGCGCCCTTTTTTTCATTACGAGGTCCCTTGTGGCGACTCACATCCTCAGAAGCGTGGTTTTGAGGACCGGCTTCTTTGTCGCGTCTCACACTCTCGGAAGCGGAGCCTGCGTTTTCCGGTTTCGAGAGTTCGACTGCTGACGGCGATTTCATGGAAAGCGAAACGCGGCCCCTTTCCAGGTCCACTTCGAGAACGGTCACAGTAACCTTTTGATGCACTTGCACCACCTCCCGCGGATCGCGTACGAATTTGTCCGAGAGTTCGCTCACATGAACCAGGCCGTCCCTGTGGACCCCGATATCCACAAAAGCGCCGAAAGCCGTAACGTTCGTTACAATTCCGGCCAGTTTCATGCCGACTTCGAGATCGGCCACTTTGTCGATTCCCTGTGCAAAGGAAAATGATTCGAAAGTTTTCCTGGGGTCTCTTCCCGGTTTTGCGAGTTCCGACAGGATGTCAAGCAGGGTCGGAAGGCCTGCTTGCTCCGTTACGTACGTCGCTGGGTCTATTTTACCTCGAAAAGATGGGTTGCGCATCAGATCGGCTGCAGAGCATCCCAGATCGCGGGCCATTTTTTCCACGATGTGGTAGGATTCGGGGTGGACAGCGCTCGCGTCCAGCGGATTTTCTCCACCGGATATCCGCAAGAATCCCGCCGACTGCTCGAATGCCCTCGGGCCGAGGCGGGGAACTTTCTTCAACGCCGCCCTTGAGCGAAAGGGTCCTTTGTCCTCCCGGTATGTCACTATGTTTGTGGCAAGTTGGGCCCCGAGCCCCGAGACATAGGCAAGGAGTTGAGGGCTTGCGGAATTGATTTCAACACCGACGGCGTTTACACAACTCACCACCACATCGTCCAGGCCCTTTTTTAATTCGATCTTATCGACATCGTGCTGGTACTGGCCCACACCTATTGATTTCGGGTCTATTTTGACCAGTTCCGCGAGAGGATCGATAAGACGCCTTCCTATCGAGACCGCCCCACGGACGGTCAGGTCATGATCGGGAAACTCCTCACGGGCCGCATCGGAAGCCGAATAGATAGATGCACCGCTTTCATCGACCATGACTATCTTGATTTCTTCCGGTAGACCAAGACCCCTGATGAACGATTCAGTTTCCCTTCCAGCGGTGCCGTTTCCTATGGCGACGGCCTCGGTGGCGAACTCGGCGGCAAGCGAGCGGATGCGCTCGGAGGCTTTTGCTAATGATTGCGCACCCGAATGCGGGTAGATGGTCTCGTTATGGATGAGCTTGCCATGAGGGTCCAGACAAACCAGCTTGCATCCGGTGCGGAAGCCCGGGTCTAACGCCATGACCCTTTTGAAGCCCAGGGGAGGTTCCATCAGAAGAGGGCGCAAATTGTCGGAAAATATCCTTATAGCCTCCCTTGCCGCTCGGAGTTCGGATTCGTTCTTCATTTCCGTTTCAAGCGATGGTGCGAGGAGCCTTCCATAGCTGTCGCGAAGGGCGGTCATGACCTGCTGAGAGCAACGCGATTCATTCTTTATAAAAATGGACTCAAGTAAGGGCAAAGCCTCATCTTCAGGAGGCCTTATGTGGACTGTCAGGAAACCTTCCCTCTCACCGCGGCGCACTGCCAGTATCCTGTGCGAGGGCGCTCCCGTTACCGATTCTTCCCTGTCATAGTAATCGCGGTACTTAATCCCTTCCGCCTCTTTGCCCGGCGCAACTCTTGATCGGAGAAGTCCTCGGTTCACAAATAAAGTCCGGACCTTTGCACGGGCATCGGTGTTTTCGTTTATCCATTCGGCGATTATATCGCGAGCCCCTGCGAGGGCGTCTTCCACAGAAGAAATCTCATTTTCCGGGTTGATGAAGCTACCGGCTTCCACAAAAGGATCTCATGGCCGGGTTTTGCTCGAAGAGCAGAAGAGCCAGCGGCTCGAGTCCTCTTTGCCTGGCCATGGCGGCCCTGGTTCGGCGTTTCGGCCGAAATGGAAGATAAATATCTTCAATTACCGCCAGCGTTTCAGCCTGGAGTATCCGGTTTTCCAAATCGCCGGTAAGCTTTCCCTGCTCTTTCAGGGAATTTAAAACAGCGGCCCTGCGCTTATCCAGAATCTCGAGCTGCCCCAGCCGGTCGCGAACCGCCGCAATGAGGGTCTCATCCAGGGAACCGGTGGCCTCCTTACGGTATCGCGCAATGAAAGGGACAGTCGCACCTTCCTCCAACAGTTTGGCTGTGGCCTGGACCTGATGTGGCTGAACATTGATTTCGCGGGATATGGAGCGCATGTAGTCTTCGTTCATGTCTTCCTTTCAGCCATGTGTTAAAGACGCTTCGATGGCGGCCTGCCTGTGTTCTTTAGCACTCACTTTATTGAACTGCGGACAAACCAACTTCAATTATAACCCGGCGGTGAATCTCTTTGGAGTTCGCACGGCTTTTTTGTTCCTGCGGAATTGATGCGAAATTAGTACACGCCGCATGTGAGAGTCGTGTTTCTCTGCGAGGATTGCACATCGAGGTTTCCTGCTCAACAGGAAAATTCCAGCCTGACAGGAAATTTCCTGTTGAGCAGGAATTGAGGATTATTCCATCTCGTGAAACCGGGAGCAGCCCACGTTCATTGAGTTGATGAGCCTCTCTATGCGCCGATTCAACTCTCGACCGTCCATCCGGCAGTCCCCAATTACTAAACATCTTCAAGCACTTAAATGGTTTCCAATACTTTCAATCCGACTGCCGCCTCATGCGCACGAAAAATTACTGCGCGAACCCATAAGTAACTGTATTCGCAGGGATTTCATAAACTGTGACCCGTTGGTCGCCGATGGCACTCCATTTGCTTAATAAGAAAAGCGAAAGCAGGTTACTTAGAAAAACAACAGATTTAAGAAGGAGAAAATGATGAAGGCAATGGTGAGTGGTTTAGTTGTGACGATCATGGCGTTTGCCTTGGTGTCAAGCTGTCAAGCCGGAACCTGGTTTTCCAATGACAACCCCGGGGCTATCTCTGCGGCGAACAACACCTCCGGGAACGTGAGTATCAAAGACGCTGACAACCGCGGCAATATCACAGAAGGGGCACTGTTCCCTTGCGGTGCTGAACCTGCTTACCCCGACTATATCGATGCCCGCGCGGTTCCCTGTACCGAGAATATCAAATCCAAATGGGTATCTGGTCCGATGGGCGCCCGGGATTAAGATTGACATTAATAACTGATGCCATCGTTAAGAGAGTGGGCACAGCCTGGTGGTGCTCACCCTCTTAACCAACCTGGTAGCGTTCACCACAGAGGCACAGGGAACACAGAGAAGAAAACGGGCATGCAGGAAAGATCGGAAACAAGCAGGGACCTGGCAAGTTTTGCTTGTGCTCAACCGGTGTTACTCCAAGGACTTTGTGCCTCTGTGGCGAGCGCTTACAAAAATAAATGCGATTCAGAAGGCTATTTTGGCCCCGGCTCGGCTGGAAATGGGGCTTATACCTCGGCGGCCTCAATTTTGGAACCCTTGATCCTGGGCCAGGCATCACGCGACATCTAAATAATAAAATTTCATCTTGAGATATTATGCTTTTGCAGCAGAGCATAGAGACGGGATTGCGATAGACCCGAAATACGGCACGCCTCTTTAATTTCCCCCTCACAGAGTGCGATCAGGTCATTTAGGTAATGCTTTTCCGCTTGGGCATACGATGCTTCTCGAAAGTCATTAAACTTAGGGAGTGTTTGCGGGGGATTTGCATATGGACCGGCGCCGGAGGGCGTCTTGGGATTTACCGAGGCCCTCGCTTTTTCGACGCGAATGTCCGTAGGCAGGTGTTTCGGGAAAAGAGTTGGTTCGAAACGGGCTGCGGCTAATGCCCGATCCAGGGTGTTCACCAGTTCCCGAATATTTCCCGGCCAGTTATGTCCCCTGAGCGTATCCAGAAATTCGGGCGAAAATCCCTTGAGCGCCAATCCGTAGCGCTCGCAAAACCCATCGATATGGTATCTGGCAAGTTCCTTGATGTCCTCGGAACGTTCCCGAAGAGGGGGCAGTTCGATGACGAAAGACTTAAGGCGAAAGAGCAGGTCCTGGCGAAACGTACCATCCTCTACCATTTGCTCCAGGTTTCGGTTTGTGACCGCGACGAGTCTGAAATCGCTCTCCATTTCCGTGCTGCTGCCGAGCGGCCGAAACTGGTGTTCCTGGAGCACCCTGAGAAAAGCCTTCTGAATCGAGACAGGCAGCTCACCTACTTCATCGAGGAAAAGCGTTCCGCCGCCAGCCTGCTTTACGAGACCCTCGCGGGCCTTCTCGGCGCCGGTAAAAGAGCCTCTCTCATGCCCGAACAGCAGGCTCTCCACCAGGTTTTCCGGAAGTGCGCCACAATCCACGGTGACAAAAGGGCCACGAGCCCTCGGGCTGTTGCGATGAATGGCCTGCGCGAAAAGCTCTTTTCCGGTTCCGGTTTCGCCCAGGATCAGAACATTGGACTCGCCAGCAGCGGCACTAGCCAGAAGATCCAGGCATTCCGACAGCTTGGAGCTGTTACCGATTATACCTTCGCGATGGAGAGCGACAACGCTTTTAGTCTGTTCTACGGCCTTCTTTTCCTTCCGGTATTCGAGGGCGCGAATGAGCGGAAGAGACATCTGCTTGGATGAGCATCCTTTTTCAACGTAATCCCAGGCGCCGCTTTTAATAGCCAATTCAGCACCGTCCGGGTCACCAAATCCAGTTATAATAATGACTTCGGGTGCTGACGGGGCTTTCTGAACTTTGGGGAGCGCCTCCAACCCGTTTCCATCCGGCATCCGAACATCCAGAAAGACTACATCGATGTCCGCCGAGGCGGCCAGGCCGAGACCGTCCGAGAGGGTGTATGCACACGATGGACTGTGCCCCATGCGGCTGATCATACGGGAAAGGGCGTAACACGTGGGTTCGTCATCGTCGATAATGAGTATGTTTGCCATTGGGCTCGCTTAACTCATGAGAATTTTTTCGTCCAGAATTTTCCGGATGATGCCGGCCATTTCGGCATTGGCGAGTGGCTTCATTTGCACTTCGCGGATACCGATTGCTTCGGCATCCTGGCGCGCAATCGTCTCGCCCGAATCGGGACTGAACCCGCTGCAAAGGATGATTGGGATCCCCGGGCGGATGTGTAACGCCTCCCGGGCCAATTCTGTGCCTGTCAAGTGGGGCATGCTCTGATCGGTAATTATCAGGTCGAAACTGTCGGGCTTGGCGCGAAAAGCTTCCAGAGCTTCAAGGCTGCTTCCAAACACGACAGGCTCATAGCCAAGTCGCTTCAGCATCTTCTCCCCGGAATATAAGAGATCTTCCTCGTCATCGACGAAGAGGATGCGTTCTGTGCCTCTGGGAACCGTTTTGCCATTAAGCTTTTCCTGAAAGTCGCCGGGGTGTTCGATGGCCGGCAAAAAAACTTCGAAGGTGGTCCCTATCCCGGGTTCGCTTGAAACAGTAATGACTCCGCCGTGGTTTGTAATGATCCCATGCACGACGGACAGGCCAAGGCCTGTCCCCTCGCCCCGTTTTTTGGTGGTGAAGAACGGGTCGAAAATCCTCGCCATGGTTTTCTGGTCCATTCCATGTCCAGTATCTCTTACGGCCAATTTTACGCAGGGGCCGGCGGGAACATTCTGCGGAGCCGTCAAGGCATTGGCGAGTATTTGTGAGAGACTCACGTCCAATGAGCCCCCTTTCTCGTCGCATTGCATGTGCGGCATTGGTGCAAAGGTTCACAATGATCTGGTGAATCTGCGTCGGATCGGCCAATATCATACCGGAGCCGGAGGAAATATTCTGCCTGATCTCTATACTCTCAGGCAGCGAGGCGCGGAGTAATTTGAGACATTCCTGCACGAGTGGCGCCACTTCAACGGGTTGGCGCTCCTGGTCACTACGGCGGCTGAATGTGAGGATCTGCTTTGTTAAATTTTTCCCGCGGAAGCTGGCTTTGAGAACGTGTTCGAGGTCCTCCCGCGTCGGACTCCCCACAGGCGCGTCTTCCAGCGCAAACTCTGTGCAGGAGATAATCGGCCCGAGGATATTGTTGAAATCGTGTGCTATGCCTCCAGCGAGCGTCCCGAGCGCCTCCATTTTTTGCGCCTGGCACAGCTGATTTTCAAGACGCTCTTCCTGCGACACGTCCCGACTCACAAAGACGTAGTTGGTTATCTTCCCATCGTTGTCCCGCAGAGGTGAAACGCTCATTTCAATCTGGAGGAGCGAACCATTCCGGCCGTTTCCCGCAGTGAAACGGCCGCTCCAAATAGCATTGCGCGCCATGGCATCCGCCATTGTCACAAAGATTTTTTCGGCTTCCGGGCCGTTTCCCAATTCACGGACATTCCTGCCCGTTATGGCCGTACGATCGTATCCGCTGATCCGCTCAAGGGACGGGTTAAGATACTGGACTGCGCCCTTGTCGTCCAATATGGCAACGCCTTCTTCAAGTTGTTCGCACGCGGTTGCCAGAAGCATCCGCTCATTTTCTTCGTGTTCCCGGCAGGCTCTGAGCCTGAGCGTTCCGATGCCGTACGATAAGTCATCAGCCAATTCCTTTAACAGGTTAAGCTCCTCGGTCTCGAAAGCATCCGGCTCTTCAGCATATATCCCAAGTGCACCGAAAGACTTTCCACCGTTTGAGAGCGGAAGAGAAACGGTCGACGCAAAATTGTGCCTGAGCGCTTCATCCCGCCAGAACGTGCTTTGAGGGTTTGCCATGATATTTTGCACCACGCACGGAACGCCTGTTCGAATAGCCCTGCCGGTGGGACCCTTTCCCCTTTCGGTTTCGGCCCAAGTCAGGTCCAATTTTTCTAAGTAGCCGTCCTCGTAGCCCCACTGGGCAGCCACTCGAATAGCCTTTTGCTCGTTTTGGTCGGCGAGACCGACCCAGGCGAGGCGGTAGCCGCCGATTTCAACAATTAGCCGGCATTTTTCCCTCATCAATGCGAACTCGTCCTCTGCATGAACGAGTGCTTTATGGCAGCCGCTTAGCGTCTTAAGAGCCCGGTTTACCCTGTGAAAAGAGGACTGCGAATGGCTAATGGCGCGGCTCCGGCGATGCATGAGCCAGAAAAGAACAGAGGCCGTCACGATTACAGACAGCAGGCCGTTGATGGTTGCTGCCCACTTGATCGTCTGTGAATCACTGAAGAAGACCGTAATCACATGGTCGGATGCCAGAATCCAAAGCCCGGCCGTAATGACGTAGATAAGACTGATTTTAAAGGGACTGGATGCGGGCCCGGGTTGTTCTTTCGCCATGGATATACCCCAATATGAGAAGTCGTATTAGTAGTGCCCAGTTTAGCCCTTTTTTCTCAAATCGAAAAGCCTTGAGTGGAGCAGTGAAGAGTGCAGAGAATTTCTCTGAAGCCACGTTTGACTGAAAAAGTTCTGGGGCCTGCTTCCTCTGGACGTTTATTAATCTTTCTGCTATACGAGTGCCCTTATCCCGTGATTAACAGGCTCGAAGGGGAGACACCTGAAAAGCTGGGGCTAAAGTACAAGCGCTTACGGAGGGGGAAACAGTCGCTATGTTTATACTCTGGTTTCTGAGGATGTTATTGGACTGGCCCATGTCCTTTTTGCTTGGCCGCACCAGGAAAAAGCGCCTCAGGAGATTGAAATTATCGATTGTAACGGGAACACTTGCGCTTCTTGCGGGGTGCGGCACTTTTTATTCTCAGCAAAAGGTCCATGTCGAACCTGCCCCGAGCATTCAGCAAGCCGAAGAAACGCATCTTGAAAAGCCTGCTCCAAAATGGGAACTGACAATCCCGGATCATCCGGCTATCGATACCTGGGTCAGGTGGTATTCCGAAAAAAATCATAAAAGTTTTCAAACTCAGCTTGATCGTGCCCATTCCTACGTGGCGCCCGCTCAAGAAATATTCGTGCGCAAGGGGCTGCCAAAAGACTTGATCTATGTCGCTCTCGTGGAAAGCGGTTTTTCCCCCACTGCACGTTCGCATGCCAATGCGGTTGGAATGTGGCAGATTGTTTCGAAAACGGGGAACCGGTTCGGACTGGAGCAAAACAAGTGGGTGGACGAGAGACGCCATCCAATGAAAGCTGCGCAGGCTGCCGCTAATTATCTATCGTTGCTCTATGATCAGTTCGGTTCGTGGTCTTTGGCGCTTGCCGCCTATAACGCGGGCGAAAACGGCGTTCAAGGGACACTCGACAAAAGTGGCCGCAAGACTTTTTGGGATCTGGTAGACAACGGCTATCTGCCGGCGGAAACACGCGATTACGTCCCCAAGGTACTTGCCGCTGTAAAGATCATTAGAAACCACGATTTCTATGGTTTCCGCATGGACTCCGACCACCTTATCGCACGGCACGAAACCGTCCGCGTCCCGGGAGGTTTAAAGCTCTCCTGGGTTGGCAAACAGATCGGGGTCCCTGAAGAGATGCTGCAAAACTGCAATCCCGAGCTGTGTCAGTCCACCACGCCGCCCGGATGCTCCGAATATGAGCTTTGCCTTCCTGCCGGAACAGCGGACGATCTCCTGGCAGCCATCGCGAGGCATCCGCAGCACGAGGAAAAACCCGTGGGCAAAGTGGCTGCGGCGCCGCAACCGGCTGCCCTCATTTCGTATAAGGTAAAATCCGGGGATACTTGGTACGGCCTTGCCAGGAGTCACGACTGTTCCGTTACCGCTCTGGCCGCTCTAAACGGCATGAAGGCATCCCAGCCTCTCAGGGCCGGTCAGTCCATGAAGTTTCCTGCCGGGGCGTCATCCACAACTCTCTCGAAGGTCCAGGCAAAACGTGGGAAAGACACTATCTCCACCGCCATTTCATCCAGGAAAACTCTTCCCGGTGCGCAGCAGAAATTGGCCCTGAAGCGTCCTTCCGGCGGCCCGTCCCCATCTCCTTCGAAGGTCCAGGCAAAACATGAAAAAGACGTTGCCTCTACCGCCGGTTCCTCCAAGAAAAGCCCTTCAAATGTGCCACAGAAATCTGTTCGTTATCTCGTGCGTCAGGGAGACACCCTCTCCTCCATTGCCGACAAGTTTCACGTCCCGGTCAAGACGCTTTGCGCTCAAAACAAGGTGAGTCCGAATCAGAAGCTCGGTTCGGGGAATGTCCTGACATTCAGCACCTCACACTCCGACTCCTCTCAGTCCGCAAAGAGAAAAGTAAATTGAAGGTGCTTGTGATTGTCGCTCCATGGGAGAGCACGATACCATATTATGGTTCCAGCGCTGGATAGAGATCTGACGCTCAAGAAGAACAGATGGAATGGGGACTCTTTTCCAGCTTTTCATTCTCGGATCGATTTGCTTGTTGTAAATTCACTGTAGTTCCTGCGGAAATCTTTGATTCGGGAAAAGAAACGGTATTGTCAGATGAAGTGAAACGATGTTTTCGATCAGGGTTTATGCCAAAGACCTCCGGTGATATGCCAACTAAATCACCAAAAGCTTCTAATACAATTTCATGAAGGTAATACCCCCGGCGCCAAAGTCAACTCAGCCTTTTTAGCACCTATTTACTAACGATCTGTTTATAGCCCAATTGAATGATTACTATATCAGCGGCGGTTACAAAACTTACTAATACCGTCGGTTTGGAAAGTGCCGGGATGAGCCGAAGAGATCTCTTTGCGAGAAATGTCTACGGTTTGCCGGGGATATTTTTAGAGTGGATAGCTTCGGTCGTGAATGTTGGATTGAATAAATCTCCAAGAGGAGGATATTCAAATGCTAAACGAATTCATCACAAACCATGGTCCAGTTATTTTTCTTGGTCTTCTTCTCCTTCTTGTCTTGTCAGGTATTATATTCTCAGGCAAGAAGTCTCGAACGGAAAAACCCGATCCTCCCTCTATCTTTGCACCTATCCGGGGGATGTATGTATGTTATCAATGCGACACTATCTTCAATACAGCTCAATGTCCTCTATGCAACGAAGACGCTGCTATACCGCTTATACATCTTACGGGAAGTATCCTGGAAAATGACAGGCTCGCTGCCGTCATGGAGAAGCTGCAAGGACGTAGTACCTGGAAATTGCCGACCTTTCAGGCCTTTGAGGAGGGACAGGAAGTTGCGCCGGGATACATGCCGGAAGTTTCCAATGGTGGTGCTTCTGAAGTTCCAATGACAATCTCGGCTCTTAGACCGGAAAGAAGTCGCGAATTGTCGTGATTGCAGGGACACATGTTACCCATTAAACTTGGCGCCGCTCAGCAGCGTCTGCCAGAGGGGCGGCGCCAAATTGTGAAGGCCGAGTACGGATCGATTTCTAAATCCTAACCTCCCTCAATTTATTCAAGATCTTCGCCCCCGCGAACAGAGTTAATAATAACCTGCCGGTGCTGTATCTTACCGAAATTCCGAGAGTGCGAGGCGCAACAGCAATTAACGGGCGATATCAATTTCAACATGAAAATAAGTGCTTACGTACGAAGCGCTGCCATCCGCCCGGTTTTGTTTCCGATTTTGGCAGCTTTCTCTCCCACGTCTCGGTTTGACCGATCGACGCTGAATTTCTTCTTTTTTCAGGCCGCCTTGAATCGAAAAACCGCAAATGAGCGCGACTCCGTTCGATACGTTTCGCCGGGCTTTAGAGGCGCGATATCGGGTTTGCCGTTGGATGTCGTTGTATCGAATTCCAATACCCAGCTTCCTTCAAACTTGTCCTTTTCCCCGAACTTGCGTGGCGGCATTACGAACGGGATCGGCTCCCAATGACTGTTGATCAGCATGAGCATAGTATCGTCGACTATCGAGTTCCCGCGTCCGTCCAACTCATCGATGGCATCTCCGGCCAAAATCATTCCCAAGCAGTTCGTAGAGGAATTGTTCCAATCCTCCAGCAACATTTCCTTGCCGTCAGGCCGAAACCAGGCCAGGTCCTTCAGATTTGAATCGCGCATGGATCTGCCGCGGAAAAAGCTTTGCCTTCTGAAGACCGGATGCTCCTTTCGGAGTTGGAGCACCAACCTTGTGAATTTCAGCAAACTTCGCTGGTCGTCATCCATATCCCAGTGCATCCAGGAGATTTCGTTATCCTGGCAATAGGTGTTATTGTTCCCCATTTTGGTTTGGGCGGTCTCATCGCCCCCCAGGATCATTGGCACTCCCTGGGAGAGCAGCAGAGTCGATATCAAATTCCGTTGCTGCCTCGCGCGCAGTTCCTTTATGCCGGGGTCATCCGTCGGGCCCTCTGCTCCGCAGTTCCAACTGTTATTGTTGTCAGAGCCGTCAGAGTTGTTATCCAGGTTGGCCTCATTGTGCTTGTGGTCGTAGCTGACGAGATCGCGAAGGCAAAAGCCGTCATGGGCGGTCACGAAATTGATGCTCGCGTAAGGCCGCCTGCCCGTGCTGGCATAGAGGTCACTGCTGCCGGTCAGCCTCCATGCAAAATTGCCCGTCTCTCCCTCATCACCTTTCCAAAAGCGCCTGACCGAGTCACGGTATTCCCCGTTCCACTCAGTCCAGAGCACGGGGAAATTCCCCACCTGGTATCCCCCTTCGCCAAGGTCCCATGGCTCGGCTATAAGCTTCACCCTGGAGATTACAGGGTCCTGGTGGATGACATCGAAAAACGCACCCAGCCGATCCACCTCGTGAAGCTCGCGAGCAAGCGTTGCCGCCAGATCGAACCGGAACCCGTCCACGTGCATCTCTTCCACCCAGTACCTGAGGCTGTCCATCAGGAGCTGAAGGGTGCGGGGGTGGCGCATGTTGAGGGTGTTTCCTGTGCCGGTGTAGTCGAAATAGTAGCGCTTGTCGTCATCAACCAGCCGGTAGTAAGCGGCATTATCGATACCTCGGAAAGAAATCGTGGGTCCCATGTGATTGCCTTCAGCGGTATGGTTATAGACGACGTCCAGGATAACTTCTATCCCCTCCCGGTGAAGGGTCTTGACCATTGTTTTGAACTCATCCACCTCGCGGCCCCATTCCCTGTGAAGCGCGTAGCCGGCGTGGGGGGCGAAGAAATTGATTGTGTTATAGCCCCAGTAGTTCCTGAGCCCCTTGTCCAGAAGATAACGATCTTGAAGGAACTGGTGGACCGGCATCAGCTCGATTGCTGTAATCCCCAGCGACAGCAGATATTCAACGACCGCCGGGCTGCGCAGGCCCGCGTAGGTCCCTCAGCAATACATTG
>CAWGZP010000055.1:0-10976 GCA_963826655.1 uncultured delta proteobacterium | reverse complement strand
GCGGAACCCGTCGAAGCACACCATGCACGGAATAAGGAGTTGCTCTGCTGCCCTGTAGGCAATCAGCGTAAGGTCGAGCACCTCCTGGTTATTCATACAATAGAGTTGCATCCAGCCGGTGTCGCGCTGTGAAATGCTGTCCTGGGTATCGTTTAAGATCGTCCAGGGCGCTCCCATTCCACGGTTGGTAACCGGCATCACTATCGGAAGACGCGCCCCGGCGGCCCAGTGCAACTGTTCGTGCATGTAAGCGAGGCCGTTGGCCGCGGTTGCCGTAAAAACCCTCGCACCCACGATAGATGCGGCCATACACACCGCCATCGCGGAGTGTTCACTCTCCACGCGCACGAATTCCGCCTTCATAGCCCCTTTTTCAACGTATCCCGACAGGACCTCGGGTATCTTTGACTGAGGCGTGATGGGATAGGCGGCCACGACCTGCACGCGGCTCAATCGGGCGGCCTCGGCGGCGGCCTGCGCTCCCGTCAAAATCAGAGTCTTGTCCAAAATTGCACTTCCTTTCTGGGACGGCCCGGAAAAAGACCGGTCCGGGCGGCAGGGACTGGGCGGGCCCTGAATTCGCCAAACCATCTGCAAGATCCGGATGAGACACCGGCGCCTGCCGGTTCGGATTTTGCCGCGCCGCAAAAGGGCGGCCCTTTTTCAACGCAAATCACCCGGATTCACATAACGGGTGAGCGCCTCAGAAGTCAAACGAGAACCAAGCAGGATTATACTCTGAATCGAAACTTAAAGCCAGCCTGCGCAGGCCGAAACGCGAAGGGATCGGGAGAGCAAACCTCCGAGACATCAAGCCTTACTGGAGGCTGCTCTCACGAACCGGTCAATGAGGATAATTACTTCTTGTTGTTTCTCTTGGAAGCCTTGAGAGGATTGACTTTCTGCTGGCTCGCCTGCTCAACTTTATTATGAGTGGCAAAATTGCAGGCACTGGCTTTCCATTTGATGGCAGGATTTGGATAACTGCTGCAGAACTTTTCCGGAAGAAAACTCCACCGTGCGCTGACATCCTTCACACTGCTCAACGATCGGACGGCAACTGCCGCCACTGTAGCCACATCCAGTTTTCGTCATGAAGGCACAGTCCGTCCCTGCCTTCATCGTTTCGCAAACCATGACAACCACCCCCTATTCTGATATTATTCCTCGTTACACCGGCTCACACCGGAGAAAATGTTGGGAAATGATAACCGGGAATTAATAGCTGTCAAGGTTTTTTGTACTTTTTTGTTCAATTTCACTTGAATATTGAACTACATATGCCGATTTAACAGAATAGGGCATTAAGCCGAAACCTGCCCCATTGCGTGGCACAAAGAGCCGGCGCCACATCCGTGAAGTTTCCGGATGGAAGCGGTCCGCCGGAACCATATTGGCGGCTCTTGCCCCGATCCCGTTTAAACGCCCGTGGAAGGATTGAAACTTTGGCCAAAAAAATAGGTGAACTGCTGGTCCAGGAGGGCCTTGTCACCGTCGAGGAGCTAAACCGCGCGCTTGACGAGCAGCGTCAAACGGGAGAGCGTGTCGGGGCTGCACTGATAAAGCTCGGTATAATCGATGAAGACACGCTCCTGGAATTTATAGCCAAGCAGTTTCACTGTCCCCAGGTGAACGTATCCAGGCTCAATGTATCCAAGGAAGTCCTGGCCCTCATTCCCTACGACATCATGCAAAAATACCAGGCCATTCCCTTCGGGATCATGGGCAACACACTTCATGTGGGCATGGCCGACCCGGGCAACCTGTTCGTCATAGACGACATTCGTTTTCTCACTAGAAAAAACATCCAGGTGCACGTCGCCGCCGATAGCGTCATCCGCAAGGTCATAGGCCAAAATTTATTCGAAGGTGAATCGCTCGACGATATGCTCGGATCGCTCAGGGATGAGGTGGACGTCGACCTGATCCAGGACGCGGCCGAGATGGACATGTCTTCGCTCGAGGACGCGGCCGAGCAGGCTCCTGTCGTAAAGCTCGTGAACCTCATCCTGATGGATGCAATCCGAAAACAGGCAAGCGATATTCACGTGGAGCCCTACGAGAAAGTGATGCGCGTTCGGTTCCGTATAGACGGCGTCCTCTATGAAGTGATGCGGCCGCCCTTGCATCTCAAAAATGCGCTTATCTCCCGCATAAAAATAATGAGCCGCCTTGACATCGCAGAGCGGCGGCTCCCACAGGACGGGCGCATACGGCTCAAGGCAAAGGGGCGCGAGATGGATTTCAGGGTCTCGGTCCTGCCGACGATTTACGGTGAAAAGGTGGTTCTTCGCCTTCTTAACAAAGCGGCCCTCCAGCTGGATATGACCAAGCTCGGGTTCGAGGAGGTACAGTACAAAAATTTCCGGGAGGCCATTTACCGGCCCTTCGGAATGGTGCTCGTTACCGGACCCACTGGAAGCGGCAAGACCACGACCCTTTACAGCGCGCTTTCGGATCTCAACAAGGTCAGCCAAAACATATCTACCGCCGAGGACCCGATCGAATACAATCTGACCGGAATAAACCAGGTGCAGGTGCACGAGAATATTGGCCTCAGCTTCGCAGCGGCCCTGCGCTCGTTTTTGCGCCAGGATCCGGACATCATCATGGTCGGTGAAATACGGGACTTCGAAACGGCGGAAATCGCCGTCAAAGCGGCCCTTACCGGCCACCTTGTGCTCAGTACCATCCATACCAACGATGCTCCCAGCACCATAAACCGGATGCTCAACATGGGGGTCGAAGCCTTTCTCGTATCGTCTGCCGTGAACCTGGTCCTGGCTCAGAGGCTCGTGCGGAAGATATGCAACGAATGCAAGGTCGTCGAAAGTGTCCCGGCCGAGACACTGCTCGACCTTGGCGTTCTGGAAGAGGAACTGGGAACCTTTGAGTGTTGTCGCGGAACGGGCTGCGCGAATTGCAACGATACCGGCTACCGGGGCCGTATCGCTCTCTACGAGGTCATGCCCATGCATGACCAGATCCGCGAACTTGTGTTGATGGGCGCCTCCGCGGCTGAAATAAAAAAGGAATCCATTCGGCTGGGGATGACAACACTCAGGCGTAGCGGGATAAACAAGCTAAAGGAAGGCACTACTTCTATCGAGGAAGTGGTGAGGTCGTCGACAAAAGATTAGAAGCAAGAAGCCGGAAGGAATCCTGCGCCTGCGTGGCATATGAAGATGCGCCGTCATGGAAGACGGCGCTACCTGCGAATTAAAGAAGCGGGAAGCCCGATATCTCCGCTGCCTCCGCTCGAACTCTGGCCCAAAAAATGCAACTACCGCCCTCGTAACCTCTGCCTCAATGGTTTTTGACACTAAGCAGGAGATGAATATGGCGGTTTACATATGGGCTGGTACAGATCGCGCGGGCAAAAAAACAAAAGGAGAAATAGAGACCGACAACCTTCCCCTGGCGCGTCAGATGGTGGTGCGAAAAGGGATAACCGTAAGGTCTATTAAAGCCAAACCCAAGGCGCTGTCAGAATATTTTCCGGCCATGTCCGCCAAGGTAAAGGACAAGGACAAGGTCATATTCGTTCGGCAATTTTCGACCATGATCGACGCAGGTCTTCCGCTTGTTCAGTGCCTTGACATCCTCCAGGAACAGCAGGACAACTTGAATTTCAAAAGGGTTATCCGGCAGATCAAAAAGGATGTCGAGGAGGGGGCAACTTTATCGGATGCGATAAAAAAGCACCCCAAGGTTTTTGACAGCCTGTTCCACAACCTTGTGGCCGCCGGCGAGATCGGCGGTATCCTGGACGTAATCCTCAACAGGCTCGCCGCATACATCGAAAAGATGGGCAAACTGAAGAAAAAGATAAAGGGTGCGCTCACTTACCCGTTGATTGTAGTGTCGATCGCCGTGATCGTGGTCGCGGTGATTCTTATCTGGGTCATTCCCGTTTTCGCCGGGCTTTTCAGGGACGCTGGAGTGCCGCTTCCAGGCATGACATTGTTTGTTATGAATTTGAGCGATTTCGCGAAAAGGTACTTTCACTGGGTGATCCTTGGGCTTATAGTCCTGATCTACGCGTTTCGCAGGGTCTACAGGACGCCTGCAGGGCGCGGCGTCCTGGACCGGCTCTTTCTGCGTACGCCTGTTTTTGGCGTGCTGCTCCGCAAAGTTGCGGTGGCGCGCTTTACCAGGACCTTGGGGACAATGCTGTCGAGCGGGGTGCCGATCCTTGACGGCCTGGACGTAGTTGCGGCCACTGCCGGCAATGTCGCCGTCGAGAAAGCCATTCGGGATGCCCGTATGTCGATCTCCGAGGGCCGCCCGGTAGCGGAACCGCTGGCTGAAACACACGTATTTCCCTCGATGGTGACCCAGATGATCGCGGTCGGCGAGGCGACCGGCGCGCTCGACGCCATGCTCGGCAAGATAGCCGACTTTTATGACGAGGAAGTCGATACGGCCGTCGGATCTTTGACAGCCATGTTAGAGCCCATGATGATCCTCTTCCTGGGCGTGACCATTGGAGGCCTGCTCGTGGCAATGTACCTGCCGATATTCCAGTTGGCCGACGTAGTTGCAAGATAGTCGCATGCCCCTCGTCGCGAACAAACATTCGCAAGGGGATTGAGGAATTGAGGGATTGAATCCTAAATCTCTTTGTTCCTAAATCCCCAAATTTTCTCTTGGGGGTTTATGGACACAAAAGAGCAAATGGCCACACCCACACCCGGTCAGAACCCTGAATCCGACGATAATCTGTCTAGAGGAAAGCTCAAGAAGCTCCTTCTTTACCGGCTGATACTGGCCGTTTTTTTCCTCGTCCTTACCCTGGCCGTCCAGAGCAGCAGGAACGCCGACCTTCTTTCGTCCATCCTGCGGCCGCTCTATATTTTTTCCTGCATCCTGTTCGTTTTCACCATCCTTGGAGCGTTAAGCCTGCAAAGGGTCCGGCATTTGGTGCGTTTTGCGTGGGTCCAGCTCGTTTTCGACCTGTGCGCCGTGACCGTACTCGTCCATATGACGGGGGGCATCGAAAGCTCATTTTCATTTCTCTATATGCTCGTAATCATAAGTTCAGCCCTGCTTCTGAACCGGCGGGCAAGTCTTTTGACCGCTTCGGCATGCACTCTTGCCTACGGACTTCTCCTCGACCTTCAGTATTTTGGGTGGATTTCACCCCTGCAACTCGTTACGGCCTCCTGGCAGCAGCGGGACAGCGGGACCTACTTTTTTTCCATTCTCATGAATGCGGCGGGCTTTTTCCTGGTCGGCTTTCTTGCCGGATACCTCGCCGAGGAACTCCAAAGGTCCAGCCGCCGGGTTCGCGAGCGGGAAAATGACCTCAGCAAGCTCGCCATTCTTCATGGATGTATTGTCCGGAGCATGTCCAGCGGTCTGCTGACCATTGACCTCGATGGATGCATCATATTTTCAAACAACGCGGGCGAGCAGATTCTCGGAATGAAATCCACCCAAATCGCGGGGCGTCCCCTGAGGGAGCTTTTCAGCACGGTCGAAATGCCGGGGCTTGCACAAGGCGGAGCGCAGGAGGGCTCTAAACCTCCGGCCCGCTTAGAGGCGGTCTTTACTCATCCGACAGGTGTTAAAATCACGATCGGCTACTCGTCTTCGATCCTCCAGAATGAAAACGGGGAGGGATTCGGCTGGATAATCAATTTTGTCGACATGACCAAACGCAAGGCCATCGAGGAACACATTCAGAGGATGGAGCGTCTGGTCATCGCCGGGAGGTTTGCAGCCGAAATCGCCCACGAGATCAAAAACCCGCTTGCGGCGATGAGCGGGGCCATGCAGATGCTGCAGGGCGAAGTAGGACAAAACGAACTCAACAAGAAGCTCGTGGGAATAGTGTTGCGTGAAATCGAGCGGATAAACGGGCTTGTAGGCGAATTCCTGTGGATGGCGAAGGGTTCGCCCAAATCGGCACAGGTCGAGGACGTAGCGGTGTGTCCCATAATAGAGGAAATTATTGCTCTTCTCAGGGCCCGAAAACAGTTGGCCGCGACCCATTCGATCACCACCGCTTTTGAAGCCGCGCCGACTGTGGCGATCGATCGTAACCATCTCCAGCGGGTGCTCTGGAACCTTTTGGTGAATGCCCTGGAGGCAATGCCGCAGGGTGGAGAGCTTTCGATCAGGGTCGCTACCCTCGATCAGCCCGGCGAGGAGAGCCCTGAGCATGTGGGACACTTGGCTCTCAGGCATCAAAAAAACGGCGGCAGGGTGGTCCGGATAGATATAGGCGATACCGGAGGCGGCATTGCCGAGGATACATTGAAAAGAATTTTCGACCCTTTTTTTACGACCAAGTCAAACGGGACGGGTCTGGGGTTGAGCATAGCCTACCAGTTGGTCGAGAAGGCCGGGGGCCGCATAGAGGTGAGCGGGTCCGAGCCGGCCGGCAAGACCGTCTTTTCTCTTTTTTTCCCAGTGAGTCCTTCTTTTTCACTTGCCAAACGGGCGCGTGGTGATTAAAAGCACTCATCATAGACGAGTGCTAACATCAGGGCGGGTGCTCCTCTGTAATGCCTTGTCCTAATTCTATCAAACTTCATTCCGCCCCCGGCATTTGCCCGGGAGTTGCAGGAATGACGAGCCAGCAGGTGAAAGGAGTTGTTATGAACATTAGACCGCTCAATGATCGCGTCGTGGTCAAGCGCACGGAAGAGGAAACAAAAACCGCAGGCGGAATTATTATTCCGGATACGGCAAAGGAAAAACCTATCCAGGGGGAAATCCTCGCGGCCGGGAACGGCAGGGTAATGGAAGACGGCTCCAGAAGGCCACTCGATGTCAAGAAGGGCGACCGCGTTCTTTTCGGCAAGTACTCCGGCACAGAGATCACCGTTGAGGGCCAGGAAGTTGTAATCATGCGCGAAGACGACATCCTTGCGATTTTCGAATAGGGTCTTTACCGCATTTAAAAAAACAGTAGGAGGAACAGTCTCATGGCAAAGCAGTTAGCGTATGACACCAAAGCGCGCGAGTTTCTGCTCAACGGCGTGAACACGCTCGCCGACGCAGTGAAAGTTACTCTCGGCCCCAAGGGCCGCAACGTTGTTATAGATAAAAGTTTCGGCAGCCCCACCGTAACAAAGGATGGCGTTACCGTAGCCAAGGAAATCGAACTTGAGGACAAGTTCGAAAACATGGGCGCACAGATGGTAAAAGAAGTCGCCAGCAAAACCAGCGACGTCGCCGGAGACGGAACGACCACCGCGACAATATTGGCTCAGTCCATCTATTATGAAGGTTCCAAGCTTGTGACCGCCGGCCACAACCCCATGGCGATCAAACGCGGCATCGAAAAAGCTGTTCAGATTGTGGTCGATGAGTTGAAAAAAATCAGCAAGCCTACCAAAGACCAGAAAGAAATCGCCCAGGTCGGCACCATTTCGGCCAACAATGACACCACGATCGGCAATATCATTGCCGAAGCTATGAACAAGGTGGGCAAAGAGGGTGTAATAACGGTCGAGGAAGCCAAGTCGATGGAAACCACCCTGGAAGTGGTCGAGGGAATGCAGTTCGACCGTGGGTACATTTCCCCCTATTTCGTGACCGACCCCGAGAAGATGGAAGTGCTGCTCAACGAGCCGATGATCCTCGTAAACGAGAAGAAGATCAGCAGCATGAAGGACTTGCTGCCCGTGCTCGAACAGATCGCCAAGATGGGCCGTCCGCTCCTGCTGATAGCCGAGGATATCGAGGGCGAAGCGCTTGCTACCCTGGTGGTAAACAAGCTTCGGGGCACTCTGCAGGTCTGCGCCGTAAAGGCCCCCGGCTT
The DNA here is from genome assembly GCA_963826655.1 of uncultured delta proteobacterium. GTDB lineage: Bacteria > Desulfobacterota > Syntrophobacteria > Syntrophobacterales > Syntrophobacteraceae > SbD1. The sequence goes on along the minus strand of CAWGZP010000055.1, from coordinate 3,202 downwards.
CGGCGACAGGCGCAAGGCGATGCTCGAAGATATCGCCGTGCTGACGGGCGCTACGGTAATCAGCGAGGAGAAGGGCATTCGGCTCGAAAACGTTACCGTTAACGATCTTGGCAAAGCCAAGACCATTCGGATCGACAAGGACAACACGACGATAGTCGATGGCGGCGGCGACCGCAAGGTCCTCGAGGGCCGCGTGCGCCAGATCCGTACCCAGATAGAGGAAACGACCAGCGACTATGACCGCGAGAAGCTCCAGGAAAGACTTGCCAAACTGGTCGGTGGAGTAGCGGTGATTAGCGTCGGCGCAGCTACCGAAACTGAAATGAAGGAGAAAAAGGCCAGGGTCGAAGATGCTCTGAACGCTACCCGCGCCGCAGTGGAAGAGGGCATCGTCCCCGGAGGCGGGGTCGCGTACCTGCGTTGCCTGCCCGCTCTGGAAAAAGTTGATTTCGGTGGCGACGAACAGTTGGGCCTGAAGATAATCAGGCGCTCACTCGAGGAACCTGCCCGTCAGATCGCTAACAACGCCGGCGAAGAGGGTTCGGTAATCGTGCAAAAACTGAAGGAAAAAACAGGTTCTTACGGCTATAACGCTGAGACTGGCGAGTTCGAGGACCTTATCGAAGCGGGTGTGATCGACCCAACGAAGGTGACCCGCACGGCATTGCTCAACGCGGCCAGTGTTTCCTCACTCATGCTGACCACCGAGTGCATGGTGGCCGAGTTGCCCAAGGAAGATAAAGCAGGGCCGGGCATGGGAGGCATGCCGCCCGGAGGCGGAATGTACTAGTCGAAAACCGCCGGGTGTCTCATCCGGTTTGTGAGTAGGACTTACCTAATATTTTCCCCGGCTCCCACCGGCAAAAAAGGCGGGGGCCGGGGCAAAAGTATCTACCCTGGGGGAACTATCCGCAGATAGACGCGTATTATAAATCCTTAAATCCCCCAATTCCCTCTGCGCCAAACTGACACAAATTTTCTCACCGGCGGTGGATCCCTTGGAATTCCATGGGTCGCCGGGCCTTCCGCCGCAAAATAAATTGATTATATTTCGCCTAAATATCGCAAAGCCGGTATAAGTTCTGGTATAAGTTTATTTGGAGTACTTTGTAAACGGAGTGTCAAGACTGAATCTTCGAGCGGATGGGAGGCTGGCCGAGGTGGGAATCGCATTGGAAAAGGAATTGGAGCGGCTTCAGGATCAACTGATCGATCTGGGTGTGAGGGTCGAACACACGATAACCGATTCTGTCGAGAACCTGCAGAACGGAGAAATTGAAGCGTGCCGCCGCCTGATTGAAGCCGATTCCGAGATAAACCGGCGGCGCTACTCCATCGAAACCGATACGCTCATTCTAATAGCCAGGCAACAGCCGATGGCCAAGGACCTGCGAACGCTCGCCGCCATACTCGAAATTGCCGGCGAACTGGAAAGAATCGGCGATTATTCGAAGGGGATCGCTAAAATCGCCATAAAGCTCGTTTCAGAGCCGCCGATCAAGCCGTTGGTGGATATTCCGCGAATGGCCTCCAAGGCTTCCGACATGCTTCACAGAGCACTCATGTCCTTTGTAGACAGGGATGCCGTGACTGCGCGCTCGATCCCCCCCGAAGACCGCGAAGTTGACGCTCTTTACGACCAGGTATACCGTGAACTGGTGACCTACCTGATCGCCGACCCCAAAAACATTGAAGGCGTAAGCCGCCTGATGTGGGTCGCTCATAACCTGGAACGCACTGCCGACCGGGTCATAAACATTTGCGAGCGGGTGATCTTTACGGTGACCGGTGAACTGATCGAATTCGACGGTAAACTCCCCGGGGCTTAGGGTTAAATCATCAAAACTGTCTCACGCGGAGGCGGTGGGACGCCGAAACAACGGAGGCGAGCCCGACTGCCTTGCCAGTCCTGTCGACGCGCTTCTCTTTTCCACGCAGGGACGCGGAGGCGGGAAAAAAGAATATTGAATTCCCTCACTAGTACCATGTAACGGTTAATATTTCGCTTTTAACTTATATGTTATATACTGGTGGTTACTCAATCAGGAGGCCACCATGTCGCCACGATATCGCGTTACACTGACCAAGCAGGAGCGTGATGATCTCGATGCATTAACGAAACGAGGAAAAACCCATGCCAGAAGATTCATCCACGCCCGTGCATTGTTACTTTGTGATGCTGGTCCGTATGGTCCAGCGTGGACTGTTGCCGATGTTGCTGAAGCGCTGGGTGTAACGACCCGGACAATTGAGCACCTCAAGGAGCGCTTTGTAGAAGATGGGCTTGAAGCCGCCTTGGAGCGCAAACCGCGGGAGAAACCGCCGAGGGAGGTTATCTTTGACGGCGCATTTGAAGCAAGATTGATCGCCTTGGCTTGTTCAGACGCGCCAGAAGGGTACAAACGATGGACGGTCAGACTCCTTGCCGACAGAGCCATTGAACTCAACTTGGCGCCATCAGTATCGCACATGACCGTACAGCGGGTTTTAAAAAAAACGAACTTAAACCTCACCTCAGCAAGTACTGGAAAATCCCGCCAGAAGGGAACGCGGCATTTGTAGCGGCGATGGAGGACGTTTTGGAAGTCTATCACCTGCCCTACAATCCTGATTATCCGCTGGTGTGCATGGACGAGTCTTGTAAACAGATGATCGGAGAGGTTCGTGAACCGATACCGTGCAAACCGGGACAACCTGCGCGCATTGACGATGAATACGTCAGAAATGGCGTGGCGGAAATTTTCATGGAAGTGGAACCCTTGGCCGGCAGGCGAAATGTGGCTGTGACAGAACGCCGCACCAGAAAGGACTGGGCGCTGCAGATCAAGCGAATGCTTGATGAACGCTATCCTGACGCAATCAAAGTGCGGCTGGTCATGGACAATCTGAACACTCACAATGTCGCCTCACTCTACGAAACATTCGAACCCAAAGAGGCCAGGCGTTTGGCGGAACGGCTTGAAATCCACTACACGCCCAAGCATGGAAGCTGGCTCAACATGGCGGAAATAGAACTCAGCGCACTCAATGGGCAATGCCTTGATCGCCGGATTGCCGATATGGCGACCATGCAGGCCGAGGTGGCTGCATGGGAAAGAAACCGTACCAACAGCGCAAAAAAAATTGTGTGGCACTTTATGACAACTGATGCTCGAATCAGGCTAAAGCGTCTTTATCCGAAAGTATAACTGTTACATGGTAC
>CAWGZP010000054.1:0-11387 GCA_963826655.1 uncultured delta proteobacterium | reverse complement strand
ATTTAAACCTTTATTAGACCCCCTTGTACCATCCACCGTCTATCTGAATGGAATCACCCGTTATGAACCCGGCGCGTTCGGAGGCCAGAAAAGACGCCAGGGCGGCGATCTCCTCCGGCTCTCCCATGCGCCCCATCGGGATCTGGGACTGCCAGTCCTTGATCAGGTCGTCGGCGGAGATGCCTTTTTTTGCTGCCGCATCGGCGGCAAGCTCCCGTACCCGTTCGGTCATTGTGTACGCGGGACAGATATTGTTAACGGTGATGTTATACATGGCGAGTTCGGTTGAGAGTGTTTTGGCGAGGCCGACTATGCCGATTCGGACGGTGTTGGAAAGAATCAATCCTTCAATCGGCTGCTTCACGGCAATGGAGGCCAGGTTGATAATGCGCCCCCATCGCTTTTCGATCATTACCGGTACTGCTTCCCGGGTCATGGTTATCGCGCTGAGCAAATTGAGACGGAAGGCGGAATTCCATGAATCCTCATCGATTTCGAGGAATTTTCCGGCCGGAGGCCCCCCTGCGTTGTTTACCAGGATGTCTACCGTTCCGAAGTGTTCCAGACCTTTGCGGATGAAGTCCCTGGCCTGGTTTGAGATGCTCAGGTCGGCGGCGATTCCCATTACTTCGCCGCCGGTGAGCGAGCGAATCTCCTCGACCGCCTCCGGAAGTTCCGGGCGCTCCCTGGCGCATATAGCCACCTTGGCGCCCTCCTTGCTCAGTTCCAGGGCGACAGCCTTGCCGAGCCCTTTGCTGCCGCCTGCCACAAATGCTACTTTATCTCTAAGACCCAAGTCCACTTGAAATCCCACCCTGCTGCTTTTAGAACTCCTAGATGCCAGTCAGCCATTATAAACTTTTTGCATGGCATTCGAGTAGGCCCCATTTTCTTCGTAAATGTAAAAAGGCTGCTCGACTTTCAGCTCCTCCCCTCCGCCCTTGCGGCATTCGAGGTGGACAAGCCTGCCCGGGCCGCCCGGATACGAATAGATGAGCGTCAGTCGTTTGGGGCTGAATCCGTGGTCGAGGACGCAGTGCAGCAGATTACCAAGCCGGGAGGCGGGATAGACGAGCGCTATACGTCCGCCCTGCCGAAGCAGGTACCCCGCAGCCCCCAGGACATCGGCTGTCGTCGCGCATAGTTCGTGGCGCGCAATGGCTTTTTGCCTGTTGGGGTTCACAGCGCCGGTCCCTGGCTTTCTGTACGGAGGATTACTCAGCGCCAGATCGAAGCTCCCGGGCTCGAATGCGTCTGAAAGGTCCCTAAAATCCATCTGATGGATCTCTATGCGGCCGCCGAAATTATTTTCGGAGACGTTCTTTTTCGCAAGTTCGGCCAGCTCCGGCTGAATCTCTATGCCGGCAATTTTATGCTCCGTTTTTCCCCGGTGGGCAATAATGAGCGGTATGATGCCGCAACCGGTCCCGAGATCGACTATGCGGTCCTCTTTTCTTATATGGGTAAGGGCCGCGAGCAGGACGGCATCAAGCGAGAAGCGGTACCCTTTCTCCTCCTGGTGAACGATGAGACTGCCGCCGAAAAGGGCGTCACTGGTTTGCGGCTGTTCGCCACCGGGAGTTTTCGAGCTCAAGAATGTTCCTCGTTGGGGGGCAAGCTTGTGATAAAGACCTTCGAGGTCAAGAAATTTCCTCGTCGGGGGAAAGTGGACTTACGACAAGACCCGACATCACCTTCGGATAAAAATAGGTGGACTTGTGAGGCATCGTGAGACCGGCGTCTGCAATTTCGCGGACCTGTTCGATACGCGTATGATTTACGAAAAAGCCGGCATCGTATCTCCCTGATTTTACCTGCGCGACTGCCTCGTCAAAATCATGCGTGTAGCTGATATTGCGCTCGTCTGCCAGGAACTGGTCCGAAACTCCGAGAAGGTCCCTGAGCACTATCTGGTCGAAGACGGCTACATCGAGGGCTTGCAGCGGTGCAGGTGCGCCTTTGCGTGCGAGTAGAGCTGTAACAGCCTCCCGCTTTGCCGTGAGCGCATACAGGCACGCAGCCTCCCTGCAATAAAAACCGATAGTCGTATCCTTCCTGCGGCCTCCGGCCTCGATAGTCTCCCTCCACCTCAACTCACCCCCGTTTTTAGACTCGAACCGCTCGACATCGAAGCAGTTCTTAGCTCTTTCGATGAATTGTCCGGGGTCCCAGGTGCCGATGTTTCTCAGGAGCCGGTGCGTGGGCAGAATTACCAGCCCGGGTTCAAACATGTCCGTGAGATACACCATTACGTACTCGTAGGACGCCTGTGGATTTCCAGTTCCATAGCGCTGCCGGAAAATGTTCCTGTAGTTCAGCGCGGTTTCGTAGCGATGGTGCCCGTCTGCAATGAATATGTGTTTATCGACCATCAAAGCCCGGACTCGATCGATCACCTGGCGGTCCACAACGGGCCACACCCTGTGGGTCATCCCGGCCAGGTCCGTGAACCGGATCGCCGGGTCTGCCTCCCGGCCCGAGGCCAGTACAGATATCACATTTTCGCCGGAATCCGGGTAAAGCGCGAATACAGGACTTAAATTTGCATTGCAGGCCAGCATGAGCGCCAGACGCTCGTCTTTTATGGATTGGAACGTTTTCTCGTGAGGCAGGACCCCTCCCGAGGAAAAATCCTCCAGCCGTAGTGCGCAGATGAAACCTTTGCGGGTCCTGGCCGATCCCGCGCCATCCTTAAAGTCCAGTTCGCTGTAATAAATGGTCGGGTTCGGGTTGCGGACAAGGACCGCCTGGTTTTGCCAGTGCCTGATCCAGGACCCGGCGCGAGTATGCGGGTTATTCTCCACGGAGTCTTGCGGGCCCGGCAACCCCAGTTCCAGCCGGATAAAATTATAGGGATTTCTTTCGTGAAAAAATTTCTGCTCTTCGGGGGATATTACATCGTAGGGCGGAATGACCACTTGAGCAAGATCCGGGATCTTCTCCTGATTATAGCGCAGCCCTCTGAATGCAGCAATTTCTGCCATCGGCTTCAACGGTCCTTTCTGCTTGAGCGCTTTGGAGTAGCGGTAACCGGCGGAACGGTGCCGAGAAACATTTTTGCTAACACAGGTCGGGTCGTTTTACAAACGGAAATCGGAAGACGGATAGGTTCACTACGACGAAATTTGCCCTCGTTGGCATCTGCCGGAGGAGTATTCAAGTGAGGCATCAGTTTGAAACAACTCAAAAATCGTCACGCCGGCTCATCGATGTATGCCATGGATAATGAGCCAGGGACCGGCCTCAGTAGTGCTTCGGAAAAAACCCGTGACATTTGTGGTGATCGATAACCACAGAGACAGTATCTCACGTCCCTTCGGGACACCCTGAAACCATGAAAAGATTCGTAAGGTGGGGGAGACCCGTAGGATGGGTGGAGCGGTAGCGCAACCCATCGTCCTTACCGTAGTTTAGCCTCTCGTGGGCGTTCTTTTCGTAACAGTATTTCATGTCCCTTCGGGACACCCTGAAACCATGAAAAGATCCGTAGATCCGTAGGATGGGTGGAGCGGAGCGCAACCCATCAAATCTTTTCGTAACAGGGCTTGGCGCAGCACGCGCGTATTCCTGAAATCGCCGCCTTGCCTTCTAATGGGGCAATAAAAAAGGCAGGGCCGCACAGAAAGCCCCGCCTTTGAAGTCAGTCTCAAGCTGTTTTGTCGACGTTGGTGCCTTTGCCCATTGCAGCGTTGTCCCTCTTTGTTGCGGCCTCTGTCTCCGCCGCCTTTTTTGGAGCAAAGCCCCCGTTTTGTTTTTCAGCCAATTTTGCGGCCCTGGTCTCAGCCGCCTCCACCGCCTGACTATCGCCATCCGGCGCGGTTTTCATCGAAGTTGTGGGAGTGGTCGTTGCAGAACTGATTGCGGAAATGCTCATAGTTCGTCCTCCATGACAGAATTTATTGTTGTTGAATGAAGAAGCGAAGTCCTTGCCAGCTTATTTGAGTTATCGGCAAGCTTGAGGAAAGCGATAAGGATTAAATGAATTATAACTCTCAGTGGCGCAGCCAAATAACCGGACAACAGGTCTTAAACATTGTAGTATCCTCTTCACATGAATAGACCCCCTGAAGCAAGTATGAATAAAGTTCCCGAGATCACCGCGGCTTTCTGGGTTATCAAGATTGCCGCGACGACACTGGGCGAAACCGGCGGAGATGCCCTCTCTATGACGATGCAGTTGGGTTATGCCGTCAGTACCGTCATTTTCTTCGCCTTTTTCGCTGCCACCGCGGCGGCTCAAATCGCTTCAAAAAAGTTCCATCTGTTTTTATATTGGGCCGTTATCGTCGCCACCACCACGGTTGGCACGACGATGGCGGACTTTGCGGATCGCTCTCTCGGAATTGGCTACATCGGCGGGTCGTCGATCCTTTTCGCTCTCCTGATTGCTGTTCTTGCGCTTTGGCGGTTCTCGACCGGCTCCGTATCGTTTGACAATATCTCATCGCCCAAAGTCGAAATGTTCTACTGGATGACCATACTCGCTTCGAACACACTGGGAACCGCCCTGGGCGACTTCCTGGCCGATAGTTCGGGGCTTGGATACGATGGAGGAGCGCTTGTCTTCGCGGGCGCCATAGCGCTGGTTGCCGTCGCGTATTACCGTACCAAAATTTCCCGTACCTTGCTCTTCTGGGCGGCGTTTATCCTGACCCGGCCACTCGGCGCCACGCTTGGCGATCTTCTCACGAAGCCTCTTGCAGGCGGAGGTCTCCAACTCAGCCGCATCACTTCTTCGGCAGTTATCGCGATTTTTATGATCGCCTGTATTCTTTTTACGTCCAAGAGGGCAGGCCGCCATGCGGGACGGCAATCCTAAGCAAGACCGGCATTCGCCCCGGCTCACCAGAACGGTCCGCCGTCTTCAAAGAGGCGTTCCGGGATTGAGGAGAGCGCCGGAACATCCGAAAAATCCGCCGAAACCCGCGGCGCGGCGAGAAATTCGATAATGCGGCAGGCGAGGTCCATCCACCTGTCGCAGGAGTCCAGTACGGCACGGTCGCTGCTTGCTGCAACGCAGTCGGCGTAGGGAATTTCGCGCTCCGGGACCGGCGCGGCACGCGCATCGCCTGAAATCCCCGCCCAGTGAAGTCTTTGGCGATACGTGGCCGCAAGCTCGCCGCTCCGGCTCATCGGTTCGTCGAAAAGGAAAAGGACTTCGCGGGGCGGAAATTTTTCAAAGAACCTGAAAACCATATCCATGGCCAGATTGCTCGATTCGGTCAGGCGGTATCTATAGGACTGGCCGGCAAGGTCCCGCAGCGCGCCATCGTTCGCCTTCACCAGCGGCCTGCCTTCGATAAAGCTCTCGATGGTGATCTGGACGTTGTGGCCGTCGACTGCCAGCAGTTGACTCTGCCATCCGTGTCCCAGTTGCCTTTTCCTGCGCCTTGCGAGCGCTTCCCGGCGGCTGAAAAGGCCACGGCTGAGAAGCATGCGTTCAAACGTGTCGAGATTCCATCGATTTCCCGCAAGTTCGAGAGCTGCTTTCCTCGGGTAAGATTTGTTCAAAAGGAACAGGAAATCGGCCGCCGCCTGGAACAGCAGCCATTTTCGTTTTGGGGGCAGGGTTGACGATGAGTTGTCCATCCGAATGTGCCCGGTGCGGCTAACAATCGGTTTTTTTGAAGATTTTTCAAGTTTTTCTTGCGACTCGTTGTTTTATCTGCGCTCATCTGCGTCTTCTGTGGATAGTTTTTCTGTTTGGTTGTGGTCGGTCTCAGCGCTTCGCAATTCCCGGCGCAGCACCTTGCCCACGATAGTCTTGGGCAGCGAATCCCGAAATTCGACCTGTTTGGGGAGCTTATAGGGCGCGAGCTTGTCCCTGCACCAGTCGATGATTTCCTGCCGGTCCAGGGTTTGACCCCGTTTTGGAACGATGAAAGCCTTGACCGCCTCCCCCTTTTTCGGATGGGGGACACCTATCACAGCGGCGTCCTGCACTTTGGCGTGCTCATAGAGCACTTCCTCGATCTCGCGCGGATAGACATTGTAGCCTCCCGATATCACGAGGTCTTTTTTGCGGTCCACGATAAAGACATAGCCGGAATCGTCCATGGTCGCCAGGTCGCCGGTGTAGAGCCACCCGCCGCGAAGAGCCTCCATAGTTTCTTTTTCGTTTTTCCAGTAACCCTTCATGACCTGCGGTCCGCGAACGATCAGTTCGCCCACCTGGCCGGCCGGAGCCTCCATGGTCCCGGTTTCGGCATCGACTATACGGCAATCGGTGTCGGGCAGGGCGAGGCCGATCGAGCCGGGTTTGTGCGGGCCGCGGATGGGATTTGCGTGGGTAACCGGGCTGGCTTCCGAGAGGCCGTATCCCTCCACGATTATGCTTCCCGTTGTCCGTTCGAATCGGCGCAGGACCTCGACCGGCATCGGGGCTGCCCCGGTGACGCAGAACCGGATCGAGGTAAGGTCGAAGGAATCGAATTCTGGATGAGCCATGAGTGCGGTATAGATGGCCGGGACCCCGGGGAAGATCGTGGGCCTCCTGTTCTTGATTGTCCTTATGACTTCGCCCGCGTCGAAGCGCGGCATCACAATAATTGTGCAACCGGTGTAGATGGCGAGGTTCAGGGCCACCGTCAGGCCGAACACATGAAAGAAGGGCAGGACGGCCAAAAAACGCTCTTTCCCGCAGTCCAGGTCGGGGAACCAGGTTGCCAGTTGTACAACATTCGACATGATATTCCTGTGAGTGAGCATCGCTCCTTTTGATATCCCGGTTGTCCCGCCCGTGTATTGTAGAAGGGCCAGGCTGTCGGGTGCGGCAGCGCAGGCAATCGGATCGGGGCGGTTTTCGCGGATCAGCTTCTTGAAACTCACGATTCGGGTTCCGTCACAGGGTACGGAGGTGAACAGCCGCTTTAAGCGGGCCTTGAGCGGATAGAGATACCGCAGAGGGATTGGCAGGTAATCTTTTATACTTGTTGCTATGATCTTCCTGATCCCGGTTTTAGGCAGCACCTTTTCGGCTTTCGGATAAAGATGGTCGAGAATAAACAGGAATTCCGCCTCGGAATCCGTCCACTGGTGGGTAAGCTCTCGTTCAACGAAGAGCGGGTTTGTCATGATTACCGTCGCTCCCAGCCAGAGCGAGGCGTAGTAGGCTATAACGCACTGTGGGGTGTTCGGAAGCATTATGGCTATTCTCGTCCCCTCCGCCACGCCCATCTGTCTGAGGCCGTTGGCGAGGCGCAGCACGTGATCCCACAGTTGGCGGTAGGTGAGCCTCGCGCCGAAAAATTCGGTCGCAATACTGCCGGGAACAAGCCTGGCGTTTTGCTCCAGGATCAGGGGCAGGCAGGTTTCAGGATACTCCCGCGAAAAAAGGACCCCGGGGTCATAGCTTTTGTACCAGATACGGTCCATTGTCTTTCCTGCCTGTTCCCTCGTTGTGTCGGATTTCATTTGAGTTCGTGGACAATGCCGGCTCACTGTCAGCCTTCTATTGACATGCGCCGAGGTTGTTTGACAACTTTTCTTTGCAGGATCCATCAAAAGATCTCAATTGGTATCAAATTATGATACTGTATCTTCTCTAAGATGCGGAAAAAGGATGGCCAATTTTACCGGGGAATTACTCTATGAGGGCGAAAGAGCCAACGCTGAACTCGAGCCAACAAAAAACGCTTGAGGAAATCTTTGAAAATCCTGTGAAATCTAATGTGGCATGGGACGACATCAACCATTTGTTTCGGGCACTTGGGGGCGCTGTCAGAGAGGGTTAGGGTTCCCGGGTCAGAATTCTTCTCAACGGGGTGGTTGCAATTTTCCACCGGCCACATCCCCGAAAGGAAGTTGACAAGGGTACGTTAAAATCAGTGAGAAGATTTTTAGAGCAGGCTGGGGTAAAGGGATCTAAAAAGTAACCTCCGGCTCCATACGATCGTGGCTAAATGGTTAAAATGGAGATGGGCGATGAACACTATTAAATATGGCAAATACTCTGCTACTATAGAATTTGATCAGGACGCCGGTATTTTTCATGGTGAGGTGGTCAACCTCAATGATGTTGTTACATTTCAGGGGCGGTCCGTAAGTGAGTTGGCAGAAGCGTTTAGGGATTCTATCGAAGATTATATGAAGGCTTGCGCAGAGTTTGGCAAAGAACCGGAAAAGCCTTTCACGGGAAACTTCCAGGTAAGATTACGCCCCGAAGTGCATAGGTCCGCCGTGATAGCCGCGAAGATGGAAGGAAAAAGCTTAAATAAGTGGGTAGCGGAAAAACTGGAGCAAGCGGCTTGTGGCGGACATTGTACTCAATAGTTCCAAGATATGTCGAGAACTTTTTAGGGTGCGCAGTGCTTCGTCCCGAATCGCCGGATATCCGTCTTTTACATGGAATTGGAATACATCGTGCGGTTTCCATCAAACCTGTCGACAATTCCGAGTTTGTCGAGATAGTCAGTGTCAAGTCCCTTTCTGTTGTTCTTACCGTGACCGCCCTGTTCGAACTCGTTTGCCAGGTGAATGATGCTCAGGACGCCAAAGGAGCTGTTTGAGCACCTGCTCGGGCAATGGTGGAACGCGATTGCCTCGACGATGGACTCTGAAAACCCCCATATACCCATCAGATAAGCCCCAACCTGCGCATGAGAGGTCCCCAGGATCTTTTGCTCGGCTTCCCAGAGTTGACAGTTACTGGAATTAAAGGCGTCGGAGATTTCCAGGCACTTCGAAGGTAATTTATCGAGCAGGATCAGTTTCCCGATATCGTGGAGCAATCCGGCCATGAAGGCCTCATCGATCTGGTTTTGTCCGAGATCCTCTTGTGTAGCTATGCTCCTGGCGAGTATGCCCATAGAGATGCTGTGGTCCAACACGCTTGAAATGAAGTAGCCGGGCAAACCTGCCCGGTCATACTGCGAGAAAATCTTAATGGTGAGGATAAGCGTCTTGATGGTTTTCAACCCAAGAAAGTTGACGGCCCTCACCGTACTGGAGATTGGCGTAGGGAGGCCAAAAAAGGCGGAGTTGACCAGTTGGAGCAGCTTTGCCGACATTCCAACGTCTTTCGAAATGATTTCGCCGACTTTTGTAAGCGACCCGTTCGGAGAGTTCACCTCTTCCACCACTTCTTTATAAAGAGATGGCAGACTCGGCAGCGATTCTATTTTGGAAATGACATTTATGAGAGATTCATCCTCCAGCAACTCGCTCACCGCGCATGCCCGGCAAATCGTTGTTTTCAGTGTCTCCGCGTCGCAGGGTTTGGCGAGAAACTGGTGAGTCAGACCTACCGACTTGAGGATGAGATCTTTATCCGAATGCCCGGAGACAATGATGCGGACGATCTGAGGATACAGTTTTCTTACCCTGCCCAACAATTGGCGCCCATCCATCCCCGGCATCCGCATGTCCGCCACCACTACCTGGAACGACTCGTCTTTCAGGACCCCAAGGGCTTCCTGCCCGCTCACGGCAAATTCCATTTCCCATTCCGAGGGCATGCCTCGAAGCATCCTCTGCAGGTCATCCAACTCCTTACGTTCATCATCTACAAAAAGGATTCTCTTTTTCATCGTGAGCTCACACTTCAAATTGATAATTTCATCATGTCGGTTCGTTGTCTTGTCGATGCATCCTTGATGCAGGAAGGACCGTTCCGCACAGAAAGAGAGGCAATAACAGTGCCAATTGTTGTTGGTGGGCTCTGCCCGCCGATGTTGAAGGTACTGCCCGCCGGGGAAGATCACCAGGAAGCTTTGCGGAATGCGTCCGGCCTCGCAATGCGAATTCCCAATTACGGAAATGTGCGAAATCCCCTGGCCGGGTCGCTGTTAGAAATTCATGACTGTGCAGGAATCTGGAAGCTTGTCTTGGGTGATCCCTGTATGCAGCGCAAGGGCTAAATCAATAAAACTAAACAATCACTACTGTCCGGTAAATTTGGATGAGAGTCGGGAATGCGTAGGGTGGGCACAGTTTCATCGTGCCCACCGCCCTTCATGGCGAGAGGGTTGGCACGCTAAGCCCTTGTCCAACCAGTACAAATTGAATTAATGATTCTATCCGGGGATTAAGCGCGATCTGGAATGCCGGGAACAGATCATTAATCCGAATTCAAATCGAAAATGAAGTCTTGTGAAAAAGAGTTAGCGAACTCAGGCATTTACAGCTAAGAATTCGAATTTCCCCGGACAGTAGTGAAGCAAACCATATGATGACGGATCGCAAAATCAACATAGTAGCAAGCAAATGCGGTGGGTACACAACTGCTTCGAAATCCTTCAAATTTCCACTCGTGTGGTGGCTTATTCCCGAACTTCCCCGGCCTGCGCCCGCTTGTCGGGAATATTGGCAGCCATCTTCCCTGTTGCATATCGCAAGGTATGCTATGATAAGTAAGAGCTGCGGCCAACAGGGCGGATGTCATAGCAAAGGAGGTTTCCCATGCTGGAGTTTGACCGCATTACCTTTGATCCAAATGTGATGGGTGGCAAGGCGTGCATTCGAGGCATGCGCGTTACGGTTTTCCTCGTCTTGAATCTGATCGCCAATGGGATGAGCGCCGGGGAGATCATCGACGCATATCCCTATCTGGAGCAGGAGGATATCAGCCAGGTACTTCAATATGCGGCATGGCTGTCCGAAGAGACAGTCCATCCGCTTGAGTTGGCCTCAGCATGAAGACAGACAAATTAAAAGTTGTTATAATCCCGGTAAATTGATCGATCATCTTGTATGGAAACCATACCGGAGAGGAGCGGTCCCATGGCTACAGAAACAATCGAAGCGGTTTATGAGCATGGTAGCTTCCGCCCTGTCGCCCCAGTGGATATGAATTTTGCGGAGGGACAGAAGGTGCGCCTGGTTATTGAACAGATTGGAAACCCGGACGATATACTCGCGTTAGCAGCTCAAGTCTACGAGGGGCTCAGCGATGATCAGATCGATTCTATTGAGCAAAACCGTCGGCGGCGTGAGAACTTCTTCGGGGAGAGGTCGTCGGCATGACGACACTGGGACAGGCTTTGCTGGATACGGACATTCTATCGGCAATCATGGGCAAGAATCCTCCCGCCACCGAACGGGCACGTTCCTACCTTGAGGTCCATCGACAGTTCACCTTCTACGTCATTACTCGATAGGAAGTCCTGCGCGGTCTGCTTGCCAAGGGGGCGGCAAAACAGCTGGACGCATTTATCAACTGTGCGCTACGAGCCGAGTACGCCTCTCACCGTTCCGATGATTGTGCAGGCTGCCACAGTGTATGCCGATCTTCACCGGCGAGGTGAATTGATTAGTGATGCCGACATCTTGATTGCTGCAACGGCGATAACTCAAGGATTGGCTGTAGTAACCGGCAATGTAGCCCATTTTCGTCGTGTTCGGGATCTCCAAGTTGTGAATTGGCTCGCATAGACCAGTGGATGGTGCGG
>CAWGZP010000053.1:0-3588 GCA_963826655.1 uncultured delta proteobacterium | reverse complement strand
CGTGTTATGTAATTTACTGGACGATTACGTATTGCTTTAACATCCACCATGGAAATACCAGCGAATCGATGAGTTCGGATCGTCCGCCAACGGATTAAACTGTCCCCAGATGGTGTCCGCCTCAAACCCCGATGCCGTGCCCAAGAGAACATGGATTTGCAACGACTGGCCGAGATAGACGATGTCCGCCAGCCCGTCTCCATTCACGTCGGCTACTGCGAACCGCTTCCCGCAGTAGTAGCCTGCGCTCCTGGGCGCCGAGAAACCTGTGGTAAAGCCGCCATTTCCATCCCCGGAATCACGCAAATCTCAGAACCATCGTCATAGATGAGGTCGGGGACGCCGTCACCATTAACATCGGCCATCTTAAAAGACGACCCTGCCATACGGCTTACCTTGATCCCGAAATGGTTTCGTCAGGCAGAAAGCCGGACCCGTTATTCAGTAGTACGTGTATCAGAGACTTAGAGTCAAGGTAAACCAGGTCGGGGTAACCGTCCCCGTTGAGGTCAGCCATCTGAAACGTCTGGGTGTTGGTATAGTCGTAATCGGCAGTTCTCACACCCCAGAAGGTGTCTGCGGAAAAACCACCGCCGGTGCTCGAGAGCGCCCGAAAATGGGACGGCAATGCGATATTACAGGTTTCGTAAATTACATCGGCCTTTCCGTCTCTGTTGAGGTCAACAGTCAGGTAATTGCGAAGCAAGCTATCAACATCGCCTAGCCCCCACTTGGAGCCGAGACCGGGCGTATTCGTGCTCCACGTGAAATTTACAGGAGGAAGCGGGCTTGTCCCGTCGCTTCCGATTTGTGTTACGGACTGCAAACGGGAGCGCCCAGAGGAGGATGGGCTATAGGTGTAATTCAACTGGTACTCTCTGGCCAGAGCCCCGTTTCCATAAACGCTTATCGTCTGCAGGCGGTAAGCGGTGGTTACGGCAGCGTAGCTACCGTAGGATACCGAGACGTCGGTTCTCGATGCCGGCGTAAAAATTACTTTATTTGTGGGGCTCAGTGTCTGGCTGCTCGAATTTCCGGTGTAGTCTATCTCTTGAAGATAAACCTGGTTATTTGCAGTGTCCTGCCAATATGTCACGGTCATGTAGTTTCCGTTTACGTCCTGCACCCTATCGAGAAGCCACTCGAAAACGCCGTGACTGTTTTGGAGCTGAGAATTGGCGCCAGAGCCGTAGTAATATACCGTCCCGTTTTTGTCTCTAACCTGCCAAGAGCCGGTTACCCCCCCCGGCGGAAGCATTGAAATAGTAATTCAAAAACGCCCCGTCGATTTGGCTTTCATAATGGCCTGCGCCGCCCCATGGGTAGTCAGTTCTGGGGACCAGATTTGAAACGCTGCCATTCGCTGTCGCAACGAACAGGTCCGACGAGTTATACTGCATCCCTCCGGGTGTTTTGTTCGACCTCTGGATTGCCCCCATGTCGAGCATGAAGCCAACGCCAATCCAACCGTTGCCCTGGTAGCTGTTATATGTAAGGGAGAGATTGGGAGCTATGCCGCCTCTGCCCTTCGGGACCTCGATGGGAACGCTGTATGTGGCGGCCCCGGTGGAAGAAATCATGGTGGGTCCCGCGGCCGACAAGCCTAAATCCTGCGAAGAATCGGTCCCGCCGCCGGACCCTCCGGAATCCTGCGCGTAGAGCGGAGTGGTATTTATGAATACAAGGATGGCCAGAAGCGAACAAACTACGGCTCGAAAGGTTTTACGCGGGGGGGGGGTGACATTTGGGCTTCCTTTTTTTGTCAAAAAGGTGAATGGCGTCTTCCCTGGACCATTGCTTTCAAGGTAAATCACTGGGACGCAATGTGCGGACTCATTCTTATAAGCTTCCGGGTCGTTGACGGCGTTCCATGCGGCAGCTTAGCTAACGCATTGCTGGCCCAATAATCCCGCCGGTTCGGATCGTAATTCGCTCGGCCGGAAGAGATGACAAAAAGCAAGTATTGTGTCGAATTGATCTGGCCATGCCTGACAAAATGACTTGCTCGAAATTCATGCTCAGAGGCTGCATTCCACCAATTTTCATATTTATAATTGTATTTATAATTTGATATAGATTCGCATTTATTGAATGTCAAATGTCTTTTTTACGAAAATGTGGTTACATATATTAACCGAAAACAGGAGAATTGATGATAGTTCAAGTTCTTCGAGATAAGTTGATAATCTATGATGGGGATGAAAATATATTCCCGAGAACGAGGCTATGCTTTTTGATGGTGCGCAAGGGATGGACCTCTGTGTTGCGCCGCGCTTTACGGCGCCAAAGTGAAATTGGTGAAGCAGGTCATGTATGATATCAGGCAGTAGAGCGGTACCTGCGCGCAGTCATTTAAATGGACATACACGCGACTGTCTCGAAAAGTTCCTCGCGAGGTGAAAATCCCCCCGGCCCCCCTTTACAAAAGGGGGATGATTGCCACGTTTTTTCATGGTTTCAGGGTGTCCCGGAGGGACGTGAGATACTGCTACGAAAAGAACGCTCGCGAGGGGCCAGGCTATGGCAAGGACGGTGGGTTGCTGTGGCGCTTAGCCCACCTTAAAGGTCTTTTTTATGGATTTCGGGATGTCCTATTGGGACATGAGGTGCCGGTTCGAAAAGGTTAGACGGGTTGCGCTCCGGGACCCTGTCATATGCTGCCCGAAAAATCGGCAGTTTACTGCAGATTGTTGAAGCATATTGCAAGGTTATGTGTGTCATTGACCATCTTAAGTCTTAAGGACGCTGGACCCCGGCTTAAAACCTGCCGGGTGACGTATGCCGATTACTATCCACGTGGATAAATATGGAGCATGCCAACGCTCCATTCGCTTTGAGCGGCCACTGGATTTCCAGGCCTCCGGCTTGGCCGGAGGTACATGACTCTAATACGAGACAGTCCCCTCGCTCCGCCCATCCTGATACGGGTATTTTCATGGTCCGGGATGTATCAGCAGTGCCTCAGACGATGCAGCCCTCCCTGATCTTTTTAACCTGGAAATGCCTGGCGTTCATCTGTTCGTGAATTCTTTCTTCGAGCTTTACCGCCCTTTCTCCCTTTGCCGTTCTCATTATCCGCGCGGACATGAGAATGCTGCTCGGGTCTCCCACATCGGCGATGTCCTGGGCGCGCTGGCTTGCATCCTTGAAATCCTCGATCATCCTGAAGTCCTTGCAGGGAACAAAGGATTCGAGCTGTATATAGGCGATCTCAAGCCGGCGCCTCAAATCGCTTTCGGGATCCTCCGCCAATTCCTGCAAAATAGCTTCCCCGATCTGCTGCTTGGAATAGGGAAGGGCGGACTCCGGCGCAAGGGTACCGCTGATGTTTTCAACCACTTGCAGGTAGGCGGAAATAATCTGACGCCGTTGCTCGCAGTCTGCTGAATTGCAATTGCAAAAAAGCTCCCCGAGTTCTCCTGAAGTGCCGTGGATGAAGGCATCAAGGGGCTTGAATCTTTTGGCGGAAGTCAAATGCTTGGCGATTTCCATCAAAAACTCCCTACCGGGAAAAAATTGGAAGCACATTTTTAGAGACGATGACATCAGGCTCGGTGCGCGGATCCTCCTGATAGTGTGCAATATATA
>CAWGZP010000052.1:0-18581 GCA_963826655.1 uncultured delta proteobacterium | reverse complement strand
ACAATCTCCACGGCCCTCTTGCAGGCGAGGCGCTGGCCGCAGGGAAACACATATTCGTCGAAAAACCCTTATGCCTTAACGCCGAGGAGCTCGACCTTATAGTTGAAAGGCATGCGGAAGCAATAAATGCCGGCAAGGCTCCCGTCTTGATGGTAGGTTTCAATCGCCGATTCTCACCGTTGATCCGGCATATCCGCAAAATGCTTGAAGGCCGGAGCACGCCCATCGTGGCTTCCTACCGCATAAATGCCGGATTTATCCCCAAAGACTCATGGGTACATGACCCGGTCGAGGGTGGGGGCCGCATTGTCGGTGAAGTGTGTCACTTTGTGGATACCCTGCGCTTTTTGACAGGCTCGCCTGTTCGTTCGGTCCAGGCTGCCTCTATTCGGACGGATAACGTCAAGCTAACAAGCCGCGACTCACTTTCAATTACTCTGTCGTACCGGGATGGCTCGGTGGCCTCCATTCTTTATCATGCCCTGGGAAATCCGGCATTTCCAAAAGAGAAGATAGAAATTGCAGCAGGGGGCAAAGTTATCGATTTGGATGATTTCTGCAAACTCGAAATCTTCGGACACAAAAAGGAACGGATCAAGATCAAGCAGGACAAAGGTTTTGCTGCCGAAATCGATGCTTTCGTCGATGCGATTGTAAACGGAGGACCGGCGCCGATCCCTTTTACGGAGCTTGTCGAGACCACGAAGGTTACTTTTGCCGTTCATGAGGCGTTAAATACCGGGCGGATTATCTATCTGGATGGTGAAGAATGAAAAAGCGTTCACCAACTAAAACCAAACAGAAAAGCTATCCGCAGATTACCCGGATTAGCGCAGATAAAAGAATGAATTTCTCAGCGATCTTTGTGCCTCTGTGTGTGTTTTAATTTGCGTCTATCTGCGGATAATTCTTCAAGCTTTTAGGAAATTATGCTTTCTCACCGTGTTGTTCTCAGCGATCTTTGCGCTTCTGCGGTGATTTACCTGCGCACTGTTGCCCACCTACGCACCAGGCAGGTAATCTATCGCGGCCTCAATATCATTCGTAGATTGGCGAACGGATACCCGCGCTTCAGTGCCGTAAATGTTCGGGGTCCGGTTGAGTGGGCCGGCATCGAACCTGTCGTACCTTTTATGCCGCGAGATTGGATAGATTCATCTGCGATATCCCGCAATAATTTCCGCTTTCTGAACCAATCTATTGATTGCGATTGCGGCGAACACACGGAGTGGGACCCTCGGGGTGCAAATCGCCTGTGGAGATATAACCTGCACTACTTCGACTACCTTCATCCAGCCGACTCCCCTGGACCCTGCAACCGGCCTCGGCTTGATGCAAGACTGGGTAGAAAAAAACCCCCCCGGCGCCCCGGATGCCTGGGACCCCTTTCCAATTTCTTTGCGGCTGGTTAACTGGATCAAATACCTCGGCAATTCATCTCTTCCCGAAACAATTGACCAGCGGATGGTGAACTCGGCTTATCTTCAGGCTCTTTGGCTCGAGCGGTCCCTGGAATACCACCTGTTGGGGAACCATTTGTTCAAGAATGCCAAGGCGCTAGTCTATTGCGGCATCTTTTTCAAAGGAAAAGACGCGGAAAAGTGGCTCTCAAAAGGAATCGATATTTTAAGCAACGAACTGGGCGAGCAGATACTCCCGGACGGTGGGCACTTCGAACGCAGTCCGATGTATCACAGCATGATTCTTGAAGATTGCCTCGATTTGCTGAATGTATGTGCAAATAAACCGCACCCCGGTCTTCGGAAATTATCAGGGCTGCTTCGTGGGCAGCTTCCCTCCATGATGACATTTCTCTCCGGCATGACCCATCCGGACGGCAGGATTGCTCTATTCAATGACGCGGCTTTCGGCATTGAGGCGCCGCCTGAATGTCTTGCCGATTACTTTTTGAACCTGATGGAAAAATCCCCTCCAGGCATGTTCGATTCATCGTGGTCCTTTCCCGATTCGGGATATTTTATCATGGCGCCCCGTGCCGGAGAGCGTCTCATTATCGATTGCGGGCCGATAGGCCCGGATTATCAGCCTGGGCATGGGCACTGCGACACTCTCAGCTTCGAGTTCTCGACCGGGGGGCAGCGCGTGATTGTCGACTCGGGCTGCTTTCAATATGAAGAGGGACCGATTCGTCAATACAATCGCGGCAATTCCGGGCACAATACAGTCAGCATCGATACAATGAATCAGTCGGAGATCTGGGGTGCACACCGTTGCGCCGGGAGAGCGCGCCCGCTCTATGCCAGGCTGGAGCGCAGCCATGGGGATATCATTTTTGAAGGCGCTCACGATGGTTATAGACGCCTTGAAGGAAGACCCGTTCACCACAGGCGGATCATTTCATCCGGGAATACTTACACCATCAGGGACTCCGTGGAGGGCCGCGGTGTTCACCTGGTTGAATCGAGACTCCATATCCACCCGGCTCTTAGCGTGGATCTTACCTCGGAAGGGGCCGTCATAAAATTCAGGGAAGAATTCCTCGCAGCCATTTCATCCATGCAGCCAATCGAAAAAAGAGACGGATGGTACTGCCCCGAATTCGGAATCAAAGAGCCCTGTTGCGTCTTGCAGATTTCACTTCCCGCCGCTTGCCTGCCCTGTGACACGGGGTGGATTATACGAACTTAAACCGTTGGAGCTGAGTGTCCCATGCACATCCTTTTCCTTACACACTATTTTCCGCCCGAGGTAAACGCTCCGGCTTCACGCACTTTTGAGAATGCGAAGAGATGGGTAGCCGCCGGCCACAAGGTCACGGTCCTGACCTGTGCGCCAAATCATCCACGCGGCATTCTCTACCCCGGCTATAAGAATCGGCTCTATCAGTGGGAAACGCTGGAAGGCATTAGAGTACTTAGGGTTTTTACCTACCTTGGCCCCAACGCGGGGTTTGCCAGGCGCGTCCTCAATTATTTATCCTATATGATTTCCGCTACTGTCTTTTGCCCGCTGGTGTCGGAGATAGATATCGTTGTCTCTACCTCACCCCAGTTTTTCTGTGGGATGGCCGGCTTGTGGGTCAGCCTGTTGAAAGGGAAGCCCTGGGTGTTGGAAATCAGGGACCTTTGGCCCGAGAGCATCATTGCCGTCGGGCAGGTAATCAATCCTGTCCTGATTCGTTCTTTGGAAAGTTTAGAAACCCTTTTGTACAAGAGTGCCGATCACATAGTTTCAGTGACTCATTCATTTAAACGGCATATAGCGAGGAAAGGCATCCCGGAGAAGAAAATCTCTGTGCTGACAAACGGCGTCGATCTCCAACATTTTCAACCTCACAGCAAAAAGGACTTCGCCCGAGGGGGATGCGGGCATACGGAACTTGCTGAAAAATTTGTGGTTTCCTACATGGGAACACATGGGATGGCGCACGGGCTTGAAACTGTACTGCAGGCAGCCGATATTCTCAGGCCCTATGATGATATCCTGTTTCTACTCATAGGAGACGGGGCGGAACGGCAAAACTTATTGAACAAGCGAAACAGGGCTGGTCTGAGAATGTCTTGATGCTTCCCCAGCAGCCGAAAGAGAAAATGCCGGAGTTTCTTGCTTTATCCGATGCGTGCATGGTGCTTTTAAAGAAAAGAGATCTCTTTAAGACTGTCATTCCATCGAAGATTTTTGAAACAATGGGAATGGAGCGGCCCGTTATCCTTGGGGTTGAAGGCGAGAGCAAAGGAATTATCGAGGAGGCCGGCTGCGGAATTTGTATTGAACCTGAAAACCCTCGACAGTTGGCGGATGCGGTTTTAAAACTGTTTAACGATCCCGGGTTGGCAGCCAGGATGGGCCGCAATGGAAGGCGGCGTGTCATCGCGGCTTACAACCGGGAGACCCTTGCCGGGAGTTATCTGGGCATTCTCGATAGAGTCGGCGGTGTTCAAGAAAAAGCATCCCGCAAAGCCTGTCACTCCTTTTGAGAGCTTAGCAACGCACATGATACGGATTTAGGGATTTGATTCCCTATTGACAGGTAAACCTCGGGCTTTGCCGGCGGACTCGCAGAGTTCGACATTTCCGGGAATGCACGAAGGTTTGCCTTAAGGGCAGCTTAAAGCTCCACGAAACGTCAGGCTCCGATGTCGTCATTCCGGCATGCTTTTGGCCGGAACCCGTGCGTCCTTGAATATCTTGATTTAAGGACGCTGGACCCCGGCTTAAAAACCCGCCGGGGTGACGTATGTCGAGTATACTATCCGCGTGGATAAATATGGAGCATGCGAACGCTTCAGCTGCTTTGAGCGGCCACCGGTTTTCCAGGCCTCCGGCTTGGCCGGAGGTATGTGACTTTAAGATCACCGTGCGGTGTTTTTCTGTTTTTTTGCCGTTTGTATTGCCGTTTCTAGTGCCACTCCTGGTTGCCGTTTCTATTGCCGTTTTGCAGGCCTAAACTTTCCCATGCTATACTATTGTAGGATTGAGTGAGTTGTGAGATCTCGTTGTCTATTCACTTCCCTGAATTCGGCCTGTATTTGCAGGGACCAGTGAGATTTCTCTTCACCCTCCACTGCTCTCGGCTCTTCACTCTTAACTGTTTCTAAGAGGCTTCGATGACCGCTATTTACAAAAACGTGAGAATCTCATTGCCTTTGGCAAGCCTGGTTTTGGTGCTTGTCTATTGTCTGTTTGGATGGAGTCTTTTTCATACAGCACTGACGGAACTGATATTGCAATGGGATAATCCCGATTATACCTATTGTTATTTCATCCCGGTAATCATTGCTTATATGATTTATGAAAAAAGGAAAATTATTTCGGAACTTCCCATTACGCATCAATGGCTGGGGATTGTACCTCTTTTGCTTGGCATCTTTTTGTATTGGCTGGGTGAACTCGGTGGTGAATTTTACACGATTTACTTATCCGCCGTGGTCATTCTTGCCGGAATTTCCATACTCCATATTGGCTGTGCCAAGACAAGAAGTTTTGCATTCATATTTATACTGATGACGTTGATGTTCCCCTTTCCGGCCTTTATCTACAACAATCTCTCCGTTAATCTTCAACTTATTTCGTCTCGACTTGGAACTGCCATGGTTCAGGTCTTTGGTTTGCCCGCCTATCGGGAAGGCAATATCATCGACCTGGGGTTCAGAAAATTACAGGTGGTGGAGGCATGCAGCGGAATTCGTTATCTCCTGCCGCTAATAGTTTTGGGCATTATAATTGCCTATTTTGTCAAAGGTTCGCTCTGGAAAAAAATATTCCTGGTTTTTTCAACCATTCCTTTGGCTATTTTCATGAATGGGTCGCGTATCGCCCTTGCGGCGCTGTCTGCAACATTCCTGAGGCCTGAAGTCGCTGAGGGCATCCTGCACGATTTTTCCGGGTTCGTAGTTTTTATGGCATCCTTCGGCTTGCTTGCAGGGGAAGTGATAGTGCTGGGAAAAATCGGCAAACTATTTACCAAATCGGCTGACCCGCCCCAGTCAAACGATCCCCGGCCGGATGAACAGAACCATGGCGAAGTCGATGCCGTCCCCCATCGGGGGGGGATTACAAAGAGAAGGAATTTCCCCTGGCAACCTCAAAGTGTGGTGGTGCTTGCCCTGTTGCTGGCAACTCTTATTCTCGGCAATGGGATAAATTTTCGTGAAGCGCCACCAATAAAAAAGCCATTTGCCCAGTTTCCCCTGGATGTAGGGACTTGGCATGGCAAGCGGGGGTTCCTGGACGCAGATATGGTTTCAGGCTTGCATTTAAGCGACTATACAATGATCAATTATGTAAATCCCGAGGGAAAGCTTATAAGCCTGTACGTTTCCTATTACCAGAGCCAACGCAAGGGGGAATCCATTCATTCGCCTGAATCGTGTCTTCCGGGGAGTGGCTGGGTTTTCACAAAAGCATGTTTGATAAACCTGCCGGGGGTGGAACAAGAAAACGGGCCCACCGTCAACCGGGTGCTTATCGAAAAGTTGAATGAAAAACAGGTCGCATATTATTGGTTTCCGCTACGCGGACGTATAGTGCACAACCTCTGGCAAGTAAAATTCTTTAACTTCTGGGATGCGGTGACAATGCAGCGCACAGACGGGGCACTGGTGCGCATTATCACTCCCCTGTCTCAGTACGAAGATGCTGAACTCGGTGATAAAAGATTGCAGGAGTTCACCAGCAGGATTTTCCCGATATTGCAGGATTTTTTGCCCGGCCGTTCGTAGCGCCTGGAGCGAGGCGCAACCAATCGCTTCAACCGCGATAATCCGCAGACGACGTTCGAC
Organism: uncultured delta proteobacterium; assembly: GCA_963826655.1. GTDB lineage: Bacteria > Desulfobacterota > Syntrophobacteria > Syntrophobacterales > Syntrophobacteraceae > SbD1. The sequence goes on along the minus strand of CAWGZP010000052.1, from coordinate 12,339 downwards.
AATTCAAAAAAACCTGTAATCTGCTCCTGGAGGCTACAGTCGATCTCTAGCACAGTTCTTTATTCTTCGGATATTTATTCGCATCATTCGCGATATCCGTGGTCAGGGGTGGACCTTGGTTTTTCTTTTCTGTTTGTAATCTTCTATTCATGGTCATCCTCCGTGGTTTAAATCTTTCTAATTTCCAAACTGGCGCGCATCGGGCGGAAATATATCCTGCCCTTTTTTGCCTTCGCTTTCTTGACTGCAAAGGCAAAAGCGCTGGTGTGGAACATATGAGGGCAGCAAGATGAAGGTCTTTTTAGTGGCTGGGGCGCGGCCCAATTTCATGAAGATTGCGCCCATCTACCGGGAATCTCTCAATCATGAACGGGTTGATTGCAGGATTGTGCACACGGGCCAGCATTACGACTATGCAATGTCCGAAGCGTTTTTTCAGGACTTGGGCATTCCGTCGCCGGATTTTCACCTGGGGGCCGCAACAGGGTCTCATTCCGTTCAGACGGCCGGGATCATGACCGCTTTTGAGGAATTGTGCCGCGAGGAGCTTCCCGACCTTGTGATGGTGGTCGGCGATGTCAACTCGACCCTTGCGTGCAGTATCGTTGCCAAAAAACAGAAGTCGAAGCTGGCTCATGTGGAAGCAGGGCTGCGCAGCTTCGATATCACGATGCCCGAAGAAATCAACCGGATGGTTACGGATTCTATTTCGGACTACTTCTTTGCCACGGAACAGACCGCTGTAAAAAATCTTCTCAGGGAAGGAAAGGCCCCCGGGAGTATTCATTTTGTCGGCAACGTCATGATCGATAACCTTTTCCACCAGCTCGAAAAACTGGACAAAACAGACCCGAAGCTCTTTCCTGCATTCGCGCTGAAGGAAGAGGTGAAAGACTATATTTTTCTAACCCTCCATAGACCATCCAATGTTGATAACCGGGAAACCTTCGAGGCCATTGCCTCGGCCTTGAACCAGATAGCTTCGGAGATGGCGATTCTTTTCCCCGTCCACCCCAGGACCGGCAAGATGATAGCTGACTTTGGAATCAAGTTATCAAGCAATATCCATCTCTTGAAGCCACTGGGCTTCCAGGAATCGCTTTTCCTCTGGAAGGATGCACGGATGGTGCTGACTGACAGCGGAGGGCTTCAGGAGGAAACCTCAGCCTTAGGAGTTCCCTGCGTTACGATCAGAGAGAATACGGAGAGGCCGATCACCCTGGAAATGGGGTCCAATATCCTGGCGGGAACAAGCAGGGAGGGGATTCTGGACTCTTACGGGAAGAGTCTCAACGGAAGAGTCAAATCAAAAACGATTCCCAAATGGGACGGGAAGGCATCGGAAAGAATCTGGAAAGCGCTGATGGACTGCGCTGAGTAAAAACCTCCCGGATCGCGGTTATTTTCACGGCTCCGCTCAACTTTTAGAACTACCCCTAACCTGGATGACGTATATATCCGGCAAATAGCGCCGGGGTGCTGCTATGATTCTCCTTTCGACCCTGCTTATCTCGGTTTTCACCACTATCGCCCTCATTCCGGTTTTCAGCAGTCTCGCGGTACACCTGCGGATTCTGGACATTCCTAATGAGCGCAAGGTCCATTCACGCCCGATTCCAAGGAGCGGCGGACTTGCGATGGCTTTGGGCGCTCTTATTCCCATCGTTCTCTGGCTCCCCTTCGATAACTCCCTGAAAGCAATCGTCTTAGGAACTGCAATCGTCGTTCTTTTTGGCTTTATAGACGATGCGCTGGGACTGTCGTATGTGTGGAAATTCGCCGCACAGATCGCAGCGGCCATTATCGTTACCTGCTATGGGGATGTCTGGATCCATGATTTCGGCGCTCTTTTGCCTGGAGGGCTGCATCTGTCCGGTTGGATCGGGATTCCACTGACTGTCATAGTGATAGTGGGCGCCACGAATGCAATCAACCTTTCCGACGGTCTGGACGGACTGGCGGGAGGGACCTCCATAATGAGCTTTATCTGCATCGCTTACCTGGCCTATCTTGGAGGCGAATCCGTAGTGGTCTTCCTGTCAATCGCAATGATAGGGGCCATATTTGGATTTCTGCGATTCAATACCTATCCGGCCACTCTATTCATGGGGGATGCCGGGAGCCAGTTTCTGGGTTTCTGGGCCGTAAGCCTCGCTTTAAAGATCACCCAGGCGGACCATGGGTTTAATAGGCTGCTGCCTCTTATGCTCCTGGGAATGCCTATCCTGGATACCATTTCCGTCATGCTTGGAAGAATCGCAAATGGGAAGTCTCCTTTCGTGGCGGATAAAAATCACCTGCATCACAGGTTTATGAAACTCGGTCTTTCACATTCCGAAACGGTCTTCCTGATGTACTCACTCCAGGCTTGCCTGGTGATTTCGGCCTACCTGATGCGTGCGAGTTCCGAGTGGTTCGTTATGGCTTCATGCCTGTGTTTCGGCGCAACCGTTCTGCTGGCGCTGGCCGAGGCGCAAAAAACCGGGTGGCTGGTCAAACGGCATCCTTTGCTGGAAGCTCTAACCCATAGCATCAAGAACCGTTACGTAATTATCAAGACATCCTTCAAAGTCTGCGAATCAGGGCTTGCACTGTTGCTTATTCTCACGATCGTGCTGCCGATTGACGTGCCGGTTTATGTCTCCGCCCTCTCGAGCGTGCTCGCCGTGCTCATTGTTTTGACCTGGTTTATGAGAAAACAATGGATAGGTGCGGCATTGAGGCTGGGGTTTTACTTTTTCGTCCCCTATGCCGTTTATCTGAGCGAAATGGATGCGGTCGCCCAGTTGGGCACAAGATTGACCGAGGTCTACAACTTGTCGTTCGCAGTGCTCGTCGTATTCATTTTCCTGACCCTCAAGTTCACGCGGCGCAGCAAAGGGTTCAAAACAACCCCTATGGATTTTATCGTTCTGTTTGTTGCGCTGATCGTGCCGAATCTGCCTGGTGGACCTGTGAAAAGTTATCACATGAGTCTGATTGCGGCAAAGATCATCGTGTTCTTCTTTGGCTACGAGGTGGTCTTGGGAGAACTCAGGGGAGATTATAGAAACGTTGCGCTTGCATTCGTTTCAGTTCTTGCGATCGTTAGCCTGCGGGGCTTTTTCCCCTTTTAGCACAGTTTTCGGTCAGGGAATAAATGTCGTTAATGCCATTAGAGGAACAAGGGTTTGAAACGGCCCAAAAATGAATCAGCCGCTGTTCGTGGCCGAAGCGCTAGTGGCGGCGCTTCGACAGGGGAACAGCCCTCTCCGGTTGCGGATGTCCCTGCCGGTTTCTTAAGGCAAAATGCAGGCAGGCTCCTAATACTTGTGGCCCTCACTTTTTTTGCATACATACCGGCCATTTGCGGGAACTATATTTGGGACGACGACCAGTATGTGACTCAGAATAATACGCTACGGTCCCCGCAAGGCCTTGTCCGCATATGGCTTGAACCTGAGGCGAGTCCTCAATACTATCCTCTTGTCTTTACCAGCTTCTGGCTGGAGCGCCAATTATGGGGCTTGAACCCGGTCGGCTATCATGTTGTGAATGTCTTGCTTCATGTATGTGTGGCGGGTTTTCTGTTCTATATCCTTCAGTATCTCGGCTTGCCGGGGGCGTGGCTGGCCGCCCTGGTCTTCGCGCTGCATCCCGTTAACGTGGAAACCGTGGCCTGGATAAGCGAGCGGAAAAACGTGCTCTCCGGCTTATTCTACATGAGTTCGGCCCTCTTTTTCCTCAAGTTTTTCAGGGCGGGAGATTCTCCTGGGAGCGACTGCGAAAATGGGCAATGGCGGTATTACTTCGCCGGGATGGCGATTTTTATCTGCGCCCTCTTGAGCAAAACGGTGACTTGCACCTTGCCTGTCGCTTTGATCGTGGTGCTTTGGTGGAAAAGAGGGCGGGTGACCCGCAAAGAAGCATCCTTGCTGGTCCCGGCGTTCATTGCGGGAGCGGCCATGGGCCTTTTGACCGCCTGGCTGGAACACTCGCACGTGGGGACGCAGGGAGTGAATTTGGGGCTTTCGATAATTGGACGCTTTCTAGTGGCGGGAAGGGCTCTTAGCTTCTACCTGTGGAAGATGCTCTGTCCCTTAAACCTGATTTTCAATTACCCGCACTGGAACGTCGATGACCGCGTATGGTGGCAGTACTTGTATCCAGTTGCGGTTGCCGCCCTGTTTCTGATTCTCTGGTTGAAACGGGGCCGCTTCGGACGGGGCCCCCTGGCGGCCTCGCTTTTTTTTGCCGTAACTCTCTTTCCGGCTTTAGGTTTTGTCAACGTTTTTCCATTTCGTTATTCTTACGTTGCGGACCATTTTCAGTACCTGGCAGGTATCGGCCCCATCGCTTTCATTGCGGCAGCGGCCTATCGAATCGTTTCCGGATGTTCGCCGAGGAAAAGAAGGTGCTTCCTGGCCGCTGCCGCCGTCGTGCTGCTCCTTCTGGCGAGTAAGACATGGGTCCAGGGATACGCCTATGCAGACTCCTGGACTCTGTGGAACGATACCTTGCGCAAGAACCCCGAATCCGCCCTGGCACATAACAATGTAGGGTCGAACCTGTCGCGGCAGGGCAAGCACCAGGAAGCTATCGCACACTTCACTGAAGCTCTTCGAATCATGCCCGAAAGCGAGCGAGCGCACTACAACCTCGGTGTCGAACTCGCTCTAATGGGTAAGACCGATGAAGCGATGCAACATTACAGTGAAGCCTTGCGCCTCTACCCGCGGGACGCCCAAACATTGAACAACATGGGAACTCTCCTCATGCAGGAAGGCAGGAGCGATGAAGCCATCCTGTCCTGGAAGCGGGCCGTCGATTCCCAGCCGGATTATCTTGGTGCCCACTACAACTTGATGACAGCCTACCGGGCGATCGGAGACCGGGAATCCGCCATGCGGGAATATGCCAGGATCAAGGACTTGGACCCTGATTACGCAGCCCGCCTGAATAATCCGGTTCATACCAAACAGTAACTTCTCCTGTATTGTACAAGATCGCGGCAATTGGCGTAACCGGCCGGAAGCTTTGCTGCCCGCCCCTCATTGCCTTCCCCCCTTATATTCGCTCACCAAAACTTCATAAAACTGCAACGAATACGTAACACACTATCTGTAGCATGTTCCCTTTCGGGGAAGGTCCCCCTTGTCGGTCTAATCGTTATCCAGTTATGATCTAGGCGTCATATGCTATTGACATAACCTGCTAATCGGAGCATTTTGCCAAGGGCCTGGCCAGATGGCTCGGGATGATCTGTAACCGGCGAAACTACCGGCAGGTTGGAATGGGTCCTCACAGCGGGACTGTGTGATGCTTCGGCCGAGCGGGTGCAACTCTTTTCGACCGGCACGCGGCTGAAGAGGCTGATTTTCTCAAAGGAAGGAAAGGGAATACTCAAATGGTATATCGGCGCCAAATTATTTTCGCATTAACGCTTTTTTTGAACATGCTTTTTGCGTTGCATTGCCCGAACCTGCCGGCGGCAGAGACAGGTCTCGTAAAACCCGGGGATAAAGTGGGGATTCAGTTTACCTGCCGTTTCAAGAATGGAGAGATTGCCGCCAGTACTTCGAGCGCGGTCGCTGCGGATACATCGTTGCGTAAATCCGCCGTTTTTTTGCCCAGGTCCAAGGACGATCCCTTGGAGGCTGTAGCTGGGCAGAGCGCCCGCGATGTGAACATATCCAACTTCCCGGTCCCTTTCCTGGATGAAATAGTCGCCCGCTTTCGGCATCTCTTCCTGGAATGACAATGGGGAAGACACGGACCATAGAAATTCATTCCGAAAGACCTGCTAATGTGCCGGAAAAGGATCAATTCCTGGAAGTTGTTCGAGTCAGACAGCGGCCAAAAGAAATCAGGATGACCAGGGATGAATACAAATCACGCACGGCAAGGACCCCGAGGTAGGCGCGGAATGCGCCAGTGGATCCTGTTATACCGGGCAAAGTGGCTTCAGTTTCTGAAAACGAAGTGCGTGATCCGGTTTTTTAGTCACAGCCTGGATCGGTGATCGACACGCCGTTCGGAAAAGGAACCGTCAGGGAGAACGAAAATAACTAGAGATCGTAATCGACGCGCCCGTAGGCAGGCTGGTCAGGACCCGGGGTTTAGTGGGTCGCATCTCGGAGGTGCAGGACAAGAGTATAGTCGTGGATTACGGTCATCCGTTCGGAGGTGAGGCGCTTACGTGCGATGTCAAGGTCGAACCTGCGCCTTCTGCCGATGCAACGAGTGGAAAGGAATAATGTCACGATGAACAGGACAGGAATTGTAGCCTTAATTGGCTTTGTGTCGGCCTTGTCTCTTTTGTCAGCGCCTTCGCCGGCTCTTTTACCCGCCCACTGTGCTCAAATGGAAAAGGGAGGCTCCGCTCCTCCTGCCGAAGGAGGCCTGGAAGCGCAGGCTCCTGGAGCGAAAGGGAGCGGAGAAGTTGCCACGGTTGTTGGGGACACGGGCAAAGTTCAGGAAGGCGATTTGGTGAAGCTTAATTTCACTGCGTCCAACGAGAAGGGCGAGATCCTCCGCACTACGGACGCTCAAGTTGCCAACGATCCAAAATTTACGAAGTCATCCGATTTTCTCGCTGCTGCCGACTATGTGCCGGAGGAAGTCTGGGTGGGACATTCGGCTTCCATCCCCGGCTTGGATGAAGCTGTGATGGGAGCGGCGCCGAGCGAAAAGAAAAGGGTGGTTTTACCGCCTGATAAAGCATTCGGACCGGTAGACCCGGCAAAAAGAAAACAAATGCCCTGCGCAAGGAGCATGCCTAAAAAGATCCAGATGTCCCCTCAACAGTACGTGGGGGATTTTCATTCGTTTCCGATCGTTGGAAAAGAGGTCGCCATTACACCTTACTTCAAAGCGGCCGTTGTCGAAATTTCGGAACAGTTCGCAATCCTTGAGTGTCACGCCAAAGACGGCGAGCACTTTGAAGAGAGCTTCGGTCCGGTTGAGATAAAGGTTGATGAGCAGAATATTACCATGACCCTGACCCCTCATCTTGGATCGAATTTCCCCATGGAGGGGGGGCAGCAGGGGAAAATAGTGGAGACCGACGGGACCACATTTACCGTGGACGGCAATAACCCTCTTGCGGGAATGCCCGTAACGGTAGACCTCGAGGTAGCTTCCGTAACGAGGGCCGCCCAATTGGATTCCCTTCAAATCCAATGGGTCGAAGATTATGACAAGGGTATCGCTTTGGCGCGGGAGGAGCAAAAACCCGCGGTCGTCGTTCTCTATGCCGATTGGTGCGGCTTCTGTAAGAAGCTTTTTGGCGAAACTCTTCAAGACCCGCGTGTGAAAACCTTAAATGAACGGTTCGTCTGGATAAAAGTCAACTCGGACACCAATCAGAAATACAAAGACATGTACGCACAGAAGGGGTTTCCTTTAATCGTTGTTCTGAACAAAGACGGGCAGCCGCTGGATCGCATGGACGGCTTCAAGGATGCGGCGGCCTTACGTGACGAGTTGGTCAAAACTTCAAAGGCCCTTTAGTACACTTGAGATCACGGATGGACGCGGATAAACACGGATGGATCAGAGAATCGGGCATGGTGTGCAGTGGGGCTGGATCAATGGTGATCTTATGAATTCGTATCTATCTCTTTTTGTCGACTGGTGTCCATCCGGGTCAAAAAAGCGTCTATTGCGGCTGATGGAAACTATGGGCGCTTTCAATAGAGCCAAACAAATCTGCATATGCACTGCAGTCTTGCTCATATGCGTTCTGCCGTGGTTCGCCTGCAGGTGCTGCGCCCAACAGCCGGCTGAGCAAGCTGCCCAACAACCGGCTGAGCAATCGGTTAAACAGCAGCAGGCCCGGGAACTTACTTTTCCGATTCAAGCCTTTCTGGTCGAAGGAAACACGCTTCTGCCGCCGGAAGTCATTCAGGACACAATCGAGGGCTTGATCGGTCCCGAAAAAAAAGCATCCGATGTCGAAACGGCGAGGGAAACCCTTGAGAAACTCTATCATTCGAAAGGGTATCCTACAGTTCAGGTCAGCATTCCCGAACAGAAGGTCCAGGAAGGGATCATTCGGCTCGACGTGGTCGAGAGCAAAATCGCAAAAGTCGTGACCGCTGGAAACCGCTACGTAACATCGGAAAAGGTCCTGAAAAGTCTTCCATCGATGAAGCCCGGCGAGGTCCTCTACACCCCGGAGGTTCAAAAGGAAGTTACCAAGGTAAATGAAAACGCCGACCTCAAGGTGACTCCTTCGCTATCCCAGGGGGAGGAACCGGGCACGGTTGATGTGGCCGTGAAAGTGGACGATACATTGCCCCTGCACGCAAGCCTCGAGATGAGCAATCGTTACAGTCTCAATACCACCTGGATGAGGCTTAACGCCGTAATTCATTACGATAATCTCTGGCAGTTGGATCATTCCCTTTCTTTGCAATATCAGACTTCCCCACTGGACCCGCGCCAGGTCGAGGTCGGAGCAGCCGCATATTCGCTGCCGGCTCCCTGGAACCCCAGTCAAACCCTTCTTTTTTCCGCCATATGGAACGACAGTAATACTGCCTTTGGTGAAGGATTCAGCACCGTGGGCCAGGGTCACGTGTTCGGCATGCGCTACGTTATGCCCCTGCCGGGTTTTCCGACCTACTCGCAGAACCTGATTGCCGGTGTGGACTACAAGGTATTCCAGAATAACACACTGGAGTTGGGTGGTAAGAGCGCCGGGACTTACCCGGCCGTTACCTATTTTCCCCTTTCCTTTGTCTACACCTCCTACCTTACCGACCCGCGTGGGGTTACACAATTCACCACCGGCTTGAACATGGCCTTTCGCGGAATGATCTCCAATGATGAGGCATTCGCCCAGAACCGGTACGATGCGAAAGGCGACTACATGTATGCCACGGGTGGTGTACAAAGGACCCAGGACCTGGTTGCGGGCGCCAAATTGTTTGTCAAGGCGGACGGCCAGGTTTCGGATCAGCCGCTCATAAACAATGAGCAATATGCAGCAGGGGGGCTTGATAACGTGAGGGGATACAGGGAGGCCGAGGCGCTGGGCGATAGCGCCGTGCATTGCACCGTCGAACTGCGTGGGCCCGAAATGATCAAATCTCACAACATATGTAACGGAAAAGTGGAGTGTACGCCATATATCTTCTACGATCAGGCGAACGTTTTTGTGCTGGATCCCTTGCCGGGGCAGGAGTCGACTTTCGATCTCGAAGGGACGGGCTTCGGTGTGAGAGGTCTTTTGGATAAGTGCCTCGAGTATGAAACGTGCTACGCGACCGCGCTTGCAAGCACTGATCATACCAAGGCCGGTGACTGCATGGTCCATTTCAGGTTGAAGTACCTTTACTGAAAGAGTTTTTAGTTTTCAGTTTTGAGTTTTTAGTTAAACCAAAACTAACAACCAAGACTGAACTTCGTAGCCTTTGGTTTTTATTTTTTTACTCGAAACTGACAACTGGAAACAAAAACCGGTTTTCTGCCCTTCATGGAGCCAACGATGAAAAAAGGACTGGCCGTTCTTCTGTGCTTCTGTATTGCATTCCTGCCGGCAATGAGCCATGCGGGAGCACGCACGACTATCCCCGGCTTCCATAAATCCTTTGAGCCTCCTATACCCAAGCCCAAACCAACGAACGGAACGGGAAGGGCGCAGCCGGCACTTGACCTGACAGTGGCTGCGAAGAGCAAGCCCAAGACCGCTTCGCCTCTAACCGTCTCATCGGCTTCGCCTTCTTCCGACACTCTTCCCGTGGCCGTCATGGACAATTCCGGGAACATCATATTAGGTAAGGGCATCTCGAGTATCACAGTCGATTCGAACCAGGACAAAATGGTTGTCACTCAGGGTGCACAGAAGGCGATTCAAAATTGGACTTCCTTCAATATCGGCGCCAAGGACGAGGTCGATTTCGTCCAGAAGAATTCGAGCTATGTCTGCCTGAACCGCATCTTCGACCAGAACGCCAGTCAGATACTCGGGACGCTCAAGGCCGCCGGCCAGGTATACCTGATCAACCAGAACGGTATCCTGTTCGGCAAGGGATCGCAGGTGAACGTCCACACCATGATAGCGTCGTCGCTCAATATCCTCGATTCCGATTTCTTGAGCGGGACGCTCAATTTCCAGGCCCAGGATTACCAGTTAACCGGCAATACCAATTATCTCGATGCTTCCGTCATAAACCAGGGGACCATTACTACCGATAACCTGGGTTCGGTTTTCCTGCTGGCGCCCCAATGTCCAGAATGACGGGATCGATTAACACCCTGTCCGGTCAGATAGGCCTGGCAGCAGGGAATGATATTGATCTTTACCATGATCTTCTCCGGGCACGCGGACTGGGAGATCGTTAACGTCGTAGGGCAAGCCTCCGGAGAGGCTGTCAATGACGGCTATGCGGTCAATAATGGCCAAATGACCGCCAACACCGGTCTTGATTGGCATGTATGGCGACGAATGTCGATCAGAATGGAGAGATCACTGCTGTAACTGCGCTCAAGGTAGGCGGAGAGATTGAACTTGTGGCCTCCAATTCGGTCACGACCGGGGCCGACAGCATCACCATTACGCCGTGTCCACTTCAACGGACACGGCCGACCAATCGTTTAATTTTCAGTGGGGGAGTGATCAACATTTAGGCCTGGACCCGTCCAATCCATTGCAGCCGCAGGTTGGCGTTCAAGAAATCGTGAATAAGGGACTCATAGAGGCTCAATCCGGCACAGTCACTATGCAAGCCCAGAACAGCGTCTCTCTGGAAAGCGGCAGCAGCATCGATGTTAGCGGCGTGTGGATCGACAAGCCTGCGTCAGCCAATACTACTGAAATTCAATTGAACAGTGTGGAGCTGCGCCGACTTCCCCGATCAGAAAACCGGCATCCTCAAGGGTGCGACCGTTACCGTAAATAATCTCCTCGGTTCATCCATCGGCAATATCTCCGGTTATCTCGACACTCAGCAGGAAACCGCGCAGGAGAGAAGCCTTACGGGCGGCCTATCTCCATCAATTCTCCCTACACAGGCCAAGTGATTGTGAAGCAGGGGGCTACGATCAATTTTTCGGGTGGAGGCACGAACTACAGTGCCGGAAACATTACAACCACGGGGCTGATCTCCGGAAATAAAATCTACGCCATCAACAGCGCTCCCGAAGCCCTTCACTATGACGGCATAGTGAATGTTTCGACGTACATGAACAGCTATGTCGAAGGCGCTAACGCGGGCTCTCTTTCGTTGCTGGCCGGGAAAATTGTGCTCGATGGAAATATCCGGGGCGCTGCGACGGCAGGTGTTTATCAGACCAGGACGTCGGAACTGACCGATACAATGGGAAACCAGAATACCCTCGGAGTGCAGGCGCCTACCGGGGGGACTTTAACCATCGGAGTGCAGCCTAACAGCGTCCAGTCTGTCGAGGTGCAGGACTTCACGGTCAATTCCGTGGTTCTGTACGGTCCTGGTGACCAGGTCAATGACCAGGACCCCGGTGTCACTTATCTCTCTGCTCAGACGCTTAGCGCGGCAGGCTTGAGCAATCTGCAGATCGCCGCCAATACAACTCTCACTGTCACTGCGAACGCCGATATTTCATTGAACCCGGGTGGAACTCTGTCACTGGCGGCCAGGGCTATAGATGTTCGCGGAGAAATCGAGGCTCCCTCGGGCACGGTAAGCCTTATCGTCGCGGACAACCTGACCGCAATCAATGGGAATTCTCGATATGTGCCCGTGGATTCGCAAATCTATCTGGAAAAAGGCAGCCAAATCAACGCGGCGGGGCAGCACGTCGATAATTCCATTGTTGCAAACGGATCAGGCAGCTCGGCGTCAGTTGCTTACCTTGCCGGCGGTTCGGTTTCGATACTGAACCAGAGCTATTTCGGAAATGGGGTAATCTCGGCTGCCGGGAGCCTTATCGATGTCAGTGGAGGATACGGCATCAATCAGAAGGGAACGGTAACGGGTGGAAGTGCCGGCTCATTGAATATCCAGGGCTCCGGGATCGTCCTGGACGGCGATTTGCGGGCATATTCCCTTCAGAGCAGCAATGGCGGGAGCCTTACCCTGCATGCCAATAATATCGAAGTGGCGTCTTCAACGCCACAAAACACAGAGGATCTCACTCCTGGCCTTGTGCTGGGTCAGAACCAGTTGGACAATACCGGCTTCACGCAGATCAGCCTGCAAAGTGTCGTCAGCACCGTAATCGATAAGGGAGTCACACTTTCGCCCTCCACGGTGAAGCTCACCACCCCCATTCCGGGAGGTAATAACAGTGGGAACAGCCTGATAAATGTTCCCTTCGACCTGATGGGCAAGTCCTCTGTCACTCTTGCTGCCGGCAAAACGTTCTGGCGATTTA
>CAWGZP010000051.1:0-7631 GCA_963826655.1 uncultured delta proteobacterium | reverse complement strand
ATGGACGTGGACAGTTTTTTCGAATTTGTCGAGGTAATCCTCAAGGGCCGCTTTTCCGTCACGTTCGTAGATCTCGATCGCACTTTGGCCTGAGAGTCTCAGCCAATTGCCCATAATGCTGAACGCATGGCCATGCCCGGCAAAAGACCCGGATTCCATCTTGAGTTGGCCCTCGACCGGCGGGCGCACAAGAAACTTGAGCCAGGGAAAGGTGAAGAAAGGAGATGACTCAGTTGCCATTGCCGATATAAAGGAAACAAGGCTGACCAGCGCCATTCCCACCCAGAACCAGAGGAAAATTTTTACATAAAGGCTTCGCATTGAAATTCCCTGCCCAATGGATCGGGTCACTGCAGCATTGCATTCTTGTCGGGATGAGACGGGTTTACATAAATATATCCCACGCCGCGCACTGTTTTGATCCGTTCGATTTCACCCACTTTATGTCCGAGTTTCTTTCGAAGGCTGCTCAGGTGCACATCCACACTTCGGTCGTAAGCGGTGAGGCTGCGGCCCAGAACGCTCTCAGCCAGTTGTTCGCGCGTCACCACATGCCCGGCGCCCCTCAGCAGCATCTCCAGAAAACTGAACTCGACGGAAGTCAATTCGAGCTGCTCGCCGTTTCGCTGCACAACACGTGTCCCGGTATCCAGCTCGATATCGCCGACGATGATTTTGGCAGGGGCAAAAAGGGCGGCATTCCTGTCGCTATGGTCTTTGGTCCTGCGTAGAATGGCGCGGGCGCGCGCAATGAGTTCGCGAGGGTTGAACGGCTTTGCCAGGTAGTCGTCCGCACCCATTTCAAGCCCCACGATGCGGTCAACTTCTTCATCGCGGGCCGTCAGCATGAGAACGGGCGTATCGGATTGAGAGCGCAGGCGCCTCAAGACTTCAAAGCCATTCATCCCCGGCAGCATAATGTCGAGCACGATCAGGTCGTATTGTCCCTCTTCGGAAATCGCCGTTTGCAAACCTTGCCCGCCGTCGTGGACTGGGGTGACCTCGAAACCTTCCGGACCGAGATAGTCTGATAACAATTCACACAATTCGGTATCATCGTCTATCAGCAAAATGCGGCTCATTGAATCCCCCCTGTCAAACCTGCAAATTACGGCCAAAACCACTGTATCTTAGCAGAAGCGGCTGCCGATATGGCAAACCACTTTTGCAAAGAAATATTAAGCTCGCCGAAGATGGCTTAGCGATACTTTTCGGTCATATAACACTTATCCGGGTGACTTTCACGAGCCGGCATCCAATTCTACGACACGGATAGAACCCCCCGCGTTTTGGTTTCCGATGCCCCCCTTACCCCTGACCTTTCCAGGGCGGTGAATATAGAAAGACCTCCCAATGGTAAAGACTTTGAGAGGTCTTGGAAAAAGAGCTTTTGATTTCGCACTTAGAAGCTGTTAACGAGGCCTTCATTATCCATGGTTTTGCGCTATGCCGGATTTGCAGATTTATGCGGCGCCATCGGTCTTTCCGTCCACGAGGGCCACGAGGCCTGAGACGAATCCTGTCATTTGAGCCGCCTGGGCTTTCATCTCCTGGGAGGCGGAGGCAGACTCTTCAGCGTTGGATGCATTGCGCTGAATAACCTTGTCTATCTCACTCACGGCCCGATTAAGTTGTTCTATCCCCTGAGATTGCTCGCTGGATGCCGCTGCTATCTCGCCGACCAGTCCACTCATTTTTACAGCGCTGGACTCTACTCGTGAAAACTCCACGCTCGTCCTTTCAACTATTTCAGCTCCTTCATGGATCTTTTTAACCGTGCCCTCGATAAGGTCGGCGGTATTCTTTGCCGCCTCAGCCGCCCTCATGGCAAGATTTCTTACCTCGTCGGCAACCACGGCAAATCCTGACCCTGCTTCGCCGGCCCTTGCAGCTTCCACCGCGGCGTTCAGCGCCAGCAGATTTGTCTGAAAGGCGATTTCGTCGATCGTTTTGATTATTTTAGAAGTCTCTTCGCTTGCTTTCGAAATTTCCGTCATCGAGGCTGTAAGCAGACTCATGGAATTATTAGCGATCGAGACCACCTGGCCGGTTTCAGTCATCAGGGCCTCGGCCTGGCGTGCATTATCGGCATTTTGCCTGGTCATCGAAGACATCTGTTCAAGAGAAGAGGAGGTCTGCTCGATGGCGGCGGCCTGCTGCGAGGCCCCTTCCGCCAATTCCTGACTGGCGCCTGAAATCTGGTTCGACCCTGCAGAAACCTGTTGGGAGGATTCGGCCAGCCCGTCGACTATTCGCCTGATGGGACCCGTTATCGCCCTGGTCATCAAAGTTGCGAAAAGAAGACCTACAAGCGCGCCAGCCAGCATGAAGCCCAGGATAAACTGCCGTCCTGAGGCCACACTGTCCATCAACGCACTCATCGCCCTACGCCCTGTTTCATTGGCGATTCGTATGGTTGCTCCGGCCAGGGTATCGATCTGAATGACATTTTTCTGCAGTGCTTCATTGTTGCGCACCCAGTGATTAAAAGTTTCCAGGTAGGCATTGGCCTTTTGTTTCAGTCCATCGCTCGATATGGCGAGCCCCTTCAATTGCGAAATGTTCTTTGACACATTTTGTTCATTTTTCCCAAAGAGGAAGTAATTTGCAGCATCCAGTCTGGCCTGCATCAAAAGGGTCTTTATATCGTTTGCCTGTTGCAGCTTATCAAGGCCTGCCTGGATGGCTTCCGCGGTTTTGCCAAGCTGTTTTTCCACATCATCGGTATATATGCCCGCGCAAATCACCAGTCTCCAAGGCTCAAAGTATTTTCCGCAGGTGACTTTTGAGAAAATGGCATCCCCCATACCCGGCTTGTTCCAAAAGTATTCCGTGGAAGATTCCCCGTTTTTGATCGCTTCCCCCACGACCTCTTTCATGAATGTCCTGCCGGTTTTCTTGTCCTGGATCTCTCCGAAGTTTTTCCCTTCCAGAGACCGGTCGCTTCCATGGGCTACGAGGATCAAATCCTCCTGAACAACGAAAAAGTAATTTGTCGTGTCGAAGTGAAGATTTCGGACAAGTTCAAGCGCCACTTCTTTCGACATACCCTGGTCATGATAAAATTGGAGTATATTGTATCCAAGGGCAACAATGCCCCTGATCTCCTCTTGCGAGTAATCCTTGAGGACTTTTCCATTGATATCGAGGACCTTGCTCTTTGTGGCCGAAGTTGCCCCGGCGGTTTCATCTTCCGCCACAGTGGCAATGCTCTCACCCGTACTCTGGAGTTCTTTCACAACTTTAACGTTATCTTCTTCAAGCCTTTTAACTTCGGCCATTGCCTGCTTATAGTCCTGTTGGGCGGTCGTGATTTCCGCCACTGAGCCGTCCTGCCTCATCCTGGCCTGCAGGCCGGAGGTTGAAGCGGCAAGTTCGTCAAGACAACGCAGCAACTTGTTGTAGCTCTCTTCGTCCTTCTTGCTGATATATTCTTTCTCAAGGATTCTTGCTTCCAGGATTTTGCTCCGAACTTCTTCCGACGACACATTCACGTTCCCGGCAGACGTTACCTTCCCCAGGCTCAAAAACCCGACGGCCCCGATGACCACCCCTATCAGTATCAGAGCAATCGAGCCTATGAAAACCTTGCTTCCAACCCCCACATTGCGTTTCGTCATATCCTGATCCTCCCGACCTGATGTGCCCTGAAATCCGGAAAAGCAAAAATCCCATCGGTAACTAGCATTCCGGGACGCTGGGAATCCAGGAATTGCTCCCGTGTAGATGGCTTGGCCTAAGGTGATATCGGCAAAATCGGAGACGATAGTTAACACTAACTTTTATTCTTGTATTCTTGAGGCAAGCCCGGACAGAAAGACATTATGGGCAAAAGGCAGGGTTTGAAAAGCCGTCAGGCAAAATTAATCCCCAGCGCTTCCCGGAGGTAGCGAGCCGTATGGGAATTCTTGGAGCGGGCCACCTCTTCCGGGGTCCCTGCGGCGACAATACGGCCGCCGCCCTCTCCGCCCTCGGGACCGAGATCAATCACGTAATCGCACGATTTGATCACCTCGGGATTATGTTCGATTATGATAATTGTGTTCTGCTGGTCCACCAGCCTGTTGAGGACATGCAGGAGCTTGCTGATGTCCTCGAAATGGAGGCCGGTCGTTGGTTCGTCCAGTATGTAGAGGGCGCTTCCCTGACCGCGGCGGCTCAATTCGGAGGCGAGTTTGATCCTCTGCGCCTCTCCTCCCGAAAGAGTTGTGGCCGCCTGCCCCAACCGTATATAGCCCATCCCGACTTCTACCAGGGTATCGAGCTTGTGGCGGATCGCCCGGAAATTCTCGAAGAAGGCCGCTGCTTCGTAAACCGTCATCTCCAGGACTGAAGCCACCGAGTAGCCCCTGTAAGTGATGTCCATGGTCTCCCGGTTGTACCTGCTCCCCTCGCAGACCGGGCAGGTAACGTAAATGTCGGGCAGAAAATACATCTCGATCCGTTGAAGGCCTTCCCCCCGGCAGTGCTCGCACCGGCCTCCCCTGGCGTTAAACGAGAAGCGGGCAGGGGAATATCCCCTGGCGCGGGCTTCCGGCACCCTGGAAAAAAGCTGCCTGATGAGGCCGAAAACTCCCGTGTAGGTTGCGGGTATCGAACGTGGCGTCCGGCCGATCGGCGATTGATCGACCAGGATCACCTTTCTTAGCCGCCCGGCATTCTCCAGGGTTAAAAACGGGGCTGGATGGGTCTCGATATTGTAGATTTTCGCAGCCAGGGCGCGATAGAGGGAATCCAGGACCAGGGTGCTTTTCCCCGAACCGGAGACTCCCGTGACGCATGTCATGCATCCGTAGGGAAAATCGGCGGAAACGTTCTTCAGATTGTGCCCGGTGGCCCCTGTCAGCCGGAAGAAATCCGTTTTCTTTCTACGGCGCCTGGGGACTGGAATCTCTCTTTTGCCCGATATATAGAGGCCGGTAAGCGAGGCCGGGCAGTTCCCGATCTCATTGGGCTGACCCGAAAAGACGACCTCTCCCCCCTGGGTGCCCGCCCCCGGCCCCATATCGATGAGGTGATCGGCGCGCAGGATCGTCTCCCGGTCGTGCTCCACCACGACCAGGCTGTTCCCGGCGTCCCGCAGCCGCATCAGAAGGTCCAGAAGTTTTCCATGATCGCGCGGGTGAAGGCCCACGCTCGGCTCATCCAAAACGTAGAGCACGCCGGAAAGTGTAGAGCTGATCTGGTGGGCAAGGCGGACCCGCTGGGCCTCGCCCCCCGAAAGCGTATTGGAGGCACGGTCCAGGGTAAGGTAGGGAAGCCCCAGTTCAACCAGGTTGGCGAGGCGGCCAAGGATCTCTTTTTTAGGCCTATCGAGAATCTTGCGCCGGGACTCATCCAGGTCGAGTTCTTCCAGCCATCGGGTTATCGCGGACGGGTTCATTCCGGAAACCCGGTCTATCGAGAGACCGCCAAGCCGCACGGACCGCGCGGCCTCATTCAGTCTCGTTCCCAAACAGGCTGGGCAGGGCGGAAGCTCGGCGCTGAAGAGCAGGACTTCAGCCCTTTCGCCTTCCGCTCCATTCGAAAGCATGGTCCTCGGAAGCGGCCCGTTCTTCATTTGTTCCGGGATATCCCAGGCCCCGGCATAAAGGGCACGTTCCGGATGCCCCCTGGAAAGAAAAAAGCCCGGGCGTGAGTTCGGGGCCCACGTATCCACAGGATGGGCACCGGGCCGATTCGGAATAAAATTTTTCCTCGCCTTCGGCAGTAGCGATCCCGGCATTCCCTTTTCCAAGCCTCAGGGCAAGTTCGAGCGAGTCGACGAGCCGCCTGTTTCTTTCCTCATCCAGCACCAGCCGGTCAACCACAATTTCAACCCGGCGCGCAGGCCTGCGGGACAGCAAAGGAAGCGGGTCCAGTTCATAGACCGATCCATCTACGCGCACCCTGCCGAACCCGTCCCGCCTCAGCCTTTTGAGAAGATCGGGCATCTCCTTTTCCACGATCTCGCCAAGTGGAGCAAGAACCAGCAACCGGCTCTTCGGGGCCAGGGTTTCCGAAAGATCGCGCATGATATCGGAGAGCGTCCAGGCCCGCACGGGCAAATCGCAGTTTGGACAAAAGATCGTGCCCAGCCGCGCGAAAAGAAGCCGCAGGTAATCGTAGATCTCGGTAAGTGTTCCCACCGTGGACCTGGGATTGTGCGGCAGGCCCTTTTGTTCGATGGCAATCGAGGGACTGAGACCCTCGATTTCATCGACGAGGGGCGCACTGAGCCTTCCGACCATCTGGCGCGCGTAGGTTGAAAGGGCCTCCAGGTAGCGCCTTTGTCCTTCGGCGAAAAGAGTGTCGAAGGCGAGCGAAGACTTGCCCGAACCGCTTACCCCGGTAATTACGACGAACCTGTTTCGAGGGACCGTAAGGTCGATGTTCTTGAGGTTGTGCTGGCGTGCTCCCCGTATGGAGATCGATTCGTTTGCCATTTATGGATGCCGGTGGCTGGAACAATCCAGGAATTTGGGAATTTGGGGAAATTTAGGAATTAAATTTTCAAATCCCTTAATGTCGTTCTTCAAATTCGCATTTAATCCCTCAATCCCTCAATTGCTCTCTCGTCTTTCCCTGTTTCGCGCAATGGAAGCGGCTAGATTCACGGCTTCCACGAGGCTTCCGGGGTGGGCTGTCCCCGTGCCCGCAATGTCGTAGGCCGTCCCGTGATCGACCGAGGTGCGGACAATTGGAAGCCCGAGGCTGACGTTTACGGCTTCGTTGAAATGAGCCAGCTTCACTGCAATGAGCCCCTGGTCGTGGTACATGGCGACAACTGCGTCAAATTCACCCGAGAGTGCGCGATAAAAAACGGTATCGGGGGGCCATGGTCCACTTATCCGGGCGTAAAAGCCACTTTTATGACCGCCGAGTTCCTCGATTACAGGCCTTATAACCTCGATCTCCTCGCGCCCGAACTTTCCGGCTTCTCCCGAATGCGGATTGAGGCCCGCCACGGCAATACGAGGCGATTTGATTGCGAAATCGAGCGACATCGACTCCGCCGTGATGCGAACGACTTTCCGCAGCAGCTCTTCTGTGACCAGGCCCGGGACGTCGGCCAGGGACACGTGAATAGTCGCGAGCGCCACCCTGAGCTTTGGCCCGGCAAGCATCATAACCACGTCTTCGGCGCCCGTCAATTCCCGTAAAAACTCCGTATGACCCGGGAAAGGAAAGCCCTGCCTGTGAAGCTGTTCCTTGTTTATGGGGCAGGTGCAGACAGCATCGGCCAATCCGGCGCCGGCGAGCCCGACTGCCGTCCGTATGCTGGACACCGCCATCTCGCATGCAGCCGGTGAAGGTTTGCCGAATTCTATGTCCTCCGGCGAGAGCCCCCTCATCGAACTTCCGTCTTCGGCTACCGGAGCCAAAAGCGGAATCACACCCGCACGCCCCCTTAAGACGCCTGAGCGAAACGACTTCAGCATGTCGTCGTCTATCGGCTGAACCACTGCGGGCGAACCGAGGATTTTGATTGCGCGCTCGAGCGGGAGCCTGTCTCCAACAACCACCGGCACGCACTCACCCGGAAACCCGGGCGAATCGAAGGCCTTAACGATGATTTCCGGCCCGACCCCGCAAGGATCTCCCATTGTTATGGCAACAGTTGGCAGCGTATCCGATCCTTTCATGGTTCT
>CAWGZP010000050.1:0-17743 GCA_963826655.1 uncultured delta proteobacterium | reverse complement strand
ATCGGTTTGTCCTGGCATTATGCCTGGCACCATTCCGAATTGTAGTAAAAACTTAAACTAATGTACCACCCTTGATAAAATTTGGAAACAGCACAAAGCCTGCCCCGGCGGAAGCCGGAGGGCACATGAAGCTGAAAGTTCACGTAATTCTGTCCTGTGACATCTCATGCAATTCATGTATTTCGCAGTTAGCAAGAGAGCAGAGGTGCAAAGATGCCTCAACCTAAACAATTATTGAATTATTAACATCTTGGCAGTGTGATAACTGGACCTTCAGACTGTGTTCGTGAGAGTCTAATTAGAATATGAAAAAGAGATTTAATTTTTCTTTGATGACGATGAACATCGTAAGGATTAGATTGTGTCTCAGTCGTACAAGCCGTCGACTCTCAAAAGTGCTCTGTCCCTGGCATGCAGATTTCGGTATACAAACAATGTGTCCGCAAGATAACTCCTGAGTAGAATTCTCTCAAGGGAGACAAGCATGGATTTGAGGAGAATTATCGGCCCGGGAATTAAAGCGCAGAGCTATTTGTCCGCAGTAGTGACTATTCTGGCCGGCACTATAATTTCTTTTCTTGGTTTTGCGCTGGCATTGAACCTGGATCGGCAAATGATACGGACTGAATTCGAAAAGGAGGCGGAGAATCGTTTTGAGACCATAAAGAGAGAAATTGAATCCAACCTGAATGCAGTGGTGTCGCTAAAGGCTTTCTTTGACAGCACCGGGGACGTCGACAGAACGGAGTTTAGGGACTTCGTGGGGCCTCATTTATCGATTAATCCTTCTGTTCAAGCAATTGAATGGATACCCTGTGTTCCTCATTTCGAGCGCATGGCCTTTGAAGCTGCGGCAAGGCAAAATGGTTTATCCGACTTTCAAATAACCGAACGGGAAACGCAGGGGAACATGATAAAAGCGGCTGAGCGTGGAGAGTATTTCCCTGTCTATTTCGTTGAACCGAACAAGGGCAATGAGATCGCCCTTGGTTTTGACCTTGCATCGAATTCTATGCGGAAGGAAGCTTTAGAAAAGTCGCGAGACACAGGAGAGATGGTCGCAACCGGAAGAATAACGCTGGTACAAGAAACTACATGGTCAGTTTGGCTTCCTGGCCTTTGCTCCCATCTTTCGCAAAGGTGTGACAGTGGATTCCATCAAGTGCCCGCAGGGAAAACCTTAAAGGTTTTGCCCTCGGCGTCTTCAGGATTGGGGATATTGTCGAAAAATCTTTAACGCATCTGAAGCGAGAGGGCATCGACATCTATCTCCGTGACAAATCTGCTGCCTCTCAGGAAGAATCTTTTCTCTATCTCCATTCGTCACGAACCGGAAAAACCCAGCTCTCTTCAACGCCTAACGGAGAGGCCGGCCGGAATGGTGCATCTGGCGAGTGTTAGAACGTTACATATTGCGAACCGGGAATGGCTGATTCTGATGAGATCAACACCCGATTTCGCAGGCGCCAGAAAAACCTGGCAACCCTGGGAGGTTCTTACAGCAGGGCTGCTGCTCACAGCTATCCTGGCAAGTTATCTTATCGTGCTCAAAGGGGCAGCTCAAGAGTTGCGGGAGAGTGAGGAAAAATTCCGCACACTGGTGAATAATGCGCCGGACGCAATTTTCGTGCAGATACGAGGACGCTTTGCGTATGTAAATGAAGCAACTCTCAAGCTTTTTGGGGCAACATCGCAAGCACAGTTGCTAAACCAAGCTGCTATGGACCGGCTCCACCCGGATTTTCATGCCGCAATGCAGGAACGTATTCGATTGCTCGAAGAGAAAAAGATTCCGGTACCAACACTTGAGCAGAAATACGCGCGACTCGATGGAACGAGCATTGACGTAGAGGTCTCAGCTGTACCCTTTTGCTATGTGGAACACGAGGGGGCTCTTTTTTTCGCCAGGGACATAACCGAGCGCAAGCGGATGGAGAAGGAACTGCGCCATAGCGAAGAGCATTTCCGGCTGAGTTTCGATCAATCTCCTATAGGGGCGGTGCTTGTAAACCTGGATTACCGCCTGAATCGGGTCAATAAGGCATATTGTCGAATGCTTGGATACTCCGAAGAAGAACTCCTCTCGCTTAGGTTTACTGATATTACCCACCCCGATGACCTTGACGTTAATATAGCGCTCCAGCAAAAGGTGGCTACGGGCGAAATCGACCATTTCAGGATAGAAAAGCGGTATATCCGGAAAGGCGGCTCTATTATCTGGGTATCTATTTCCGTGCGGATGGTGCGGGATGCAGGGGGCAGCCCCATCCATTTCATGTCTCTGGCGGAAGACATCACCGAGCACAAACAGATGGAGGAGTCGCTCCGAAAATCTCACGACGAGTTGGAATTGCGGGTACAGGAGCGAACGGCGGAACTGGAAAAAGCCAATGAGGAACTGCGGCAAATCCCCTCAAAGCTCATAGCTGTCCAGGAAGAGGAGAGGAAAAGGCTTGCGTCCGAACTCCACGACAGCATCGGACAGACCCTTGCCGCTGTCAAGTTTTGGATAGAGCTACTCCTGAAGCTCGGTAGCGAAGGTAATGGCAGTGCTGTATTCAACCACCTGGAGCAATTTATTCCGATCCTCCAGCGCTCGATTGAGGAAACCAGATGTATCTATATGGGTTTGCGGCCCTCGATGCTTGACAGTATGGGACTTTTGGCCACACTTGAGTGGCAGCGCCGGGAATGCATGAAACTCTACCCCCAACGCCACATTGAGCTTGAGACCGGAGTTGCGGAAGAGGAAATTCCGGAAAGCCTGAAGATCAACATATTCAGAATTGTCCAGGAAGCATTGAACAATGCTGCCAAACACAGCAAAGCGGAGTGGATTGACATATCCCTCTCGAGAGATGGTAAAGGGATTGATTTAGTCATTTCCGACGATGGCGTAGGAATGGACCTGAAGCTAATCCTTCAGACAAACACGGCCAGGAGTCTTGGAATTACCAGCATGAGAGAAAGAGCCGAACTGTCCGGAGGGTATTTCTCAATCGAGTCCATTCCGGGTGAAGGGACTACCATTCGGGTTTGCTGGCCAATCGAAGCTGAAGATCTACTTCAAAAAGACGCTAACATTCAATAGCCCAGGCATCAAATCTCCAGCCGCAAGCACTCGGTAAATTCAGAAACTCCTCGTGAGTATGGCGCTCGACACACCTTCAACAGTGCCTTCTTGGACGAGAAGGGCCGCCATCAGACAAGTTGTCCCATGTCTGGTATAAGCTGCGGACAAAAGGATTTCCGATCAAATTCAAGTGATTACTATTGACAGCAACCCACGCCCAAATAAGGCCGTGAGGCGCCGCTAAGATCTTGATTCTTCTTCATTCACCGCAAGGTTCACCGAAAATCGCCTTATTCGTTTTATCGAACACTCTATCCCGTACCTTGTGTGATCTGCTATAAGTTCAAACATTTCGTCGTCAACGCTCTCCCATTCTTCGTGTCCTTCCGCATTCTTGCCCTTATATTCCATCCACATAATATCCGGCAGGAAATACCGCCCATTGATCATCAGGTGCTCACCTCCGTCTTCACTGGGATAGACCACCTTCCAATCGTCGGGGATTTCAAGTTCGTAGCCGATTTTTACCCTTATCTTCTGCATTGCAGCTCTCCTCTCTTTGTCCCTGCCGGATAAACCCCGGTCAACCATCCGCCGGGGCTTTTCATGGCCTGTAGGCCTTGCTTCGATGCCTGATATGAAGAACCAATATTGCCAGGTTCTCATCCTCGATTTTACAAATTAAGCGCCAGTCGCCCACACGATATTTCCGGTACTCTCCAAATTTGGCCCCATGCAACGCGCTGCCGATACTGCGGGGATCGTCGGAGACTCGCTTCAGACACGTCGAACAATCCTGCAAGCTACAACTCGAACCGTTCCCGGTATATCTTCGCATCGGCTTTCCTTGTTTTGAAAGCGCCGATCTCCTCCAGCCACATTATATAGCCCGCAAGGTCCAAATCCTGTCCACCCCAGCGCCTCTTCATCGCTTGAAAATCTCCCGGGGTCAAAGCAAAACCCGATTCGAAATCGAGGAGTTTCTCACTCTGAAACTCTTTACTGAGAGGCTTTTTACCTTCTCCCTGTAAGCTCATAAAACTTCTCCAGTTGACCATACTTTTCAAAATAACCCTTTACCTCGTCGACATCGATTTCAACCAGACTCAGGAGTTGCTGAATATCGGCCATTTCACGAAAAGACCTCTCGGGGTCGTTCTTCATTGCAAAGATTTTGAGTGCGATCAGGTGCTCCGGCCTGACCACGGGGACTGAAAGACCCTCAAAAATAAGTGTAGGTTTGGTCCCGGAGAATAATTTGCCGGCAGTTTCCGCTTCGACATATAAAAAATCTATCCGGCCGAGACTTGCGAGCTGGTGAACATGATTTGAAAACCCTTTGGAGCGATACAAGGTTTCATACCCGAGTAATTCCAGGAACCGGACGACCCTTTCCTGCCCTTCACCCCTCACCACGAAGTCAATGTCCTGGGTAGCTCGCACATAGCCATATGCCTGCAACGCAAATGCCCCGATCAACGCAAAATCGATTTCTTCTTTGTCAAAAAAGTCGAGGAGGTTTTCAAGCACGCCCTTGATGTTCATCACCCGCTCATTTTCCGGAAGAAATCCTGGCCTTCAGCTGTTCGATTTGGACCGGGCTCAAATCGCGGCCCTCGGAGTCGAAAACCTTCGCGGAAGGCGGGACATCCAGTTGAAACAGCTTCGGATCGAGGCTCGAGTGCGGCGCAAAAGACTCGATTATGATCGTGTTTGTGTTTTCAAGGATATCATGGCTCTCTATGCGCGAGATCCGGTAGCTCCCGAGGTCGATCCACAGATAAAGAAGTCGGACGCTGGGGTCTTCCTGCTTCGGAACGAGTTTTAGAACAGCCGAGTTCGAAGTCGAGCGGCTTGATTCGAGGGTGACGTCAAAATAGTTCTTCAGGCCAAGAGCGCCGTCGAAAAAGGTCCGGGCCAGCGCAGAGGCGAAAAGCTTGTCTGCGTCGAAAAGGGTGATCTGGTTTTCAGCGCGCGTATAAAGCCATGCGAACTGGTTATTTGCAACGAAGACCTGTTCTTCGGGCTTGTCGTACTCCCAGCGCATCTGCCTCGGCCTTGAATAGTACAGCCTTCCGGAAGCCTGCCCCGAACCGAGGGTCCCGGCCGCAGCCG
The DNA here is from genome assembly GCA_963826655.1 of uncultured delta proteobacterium. Taxonomy (GTDB): domain Bacteria; phylum Desulfobacterota; class Syntrophobacteria; order Syntrophobacterales; family Syntrophobacteraceae; genus SbD1. Next base: position 12,555 of record CAWGZP010000050.1, on the reverse strand, counting down.
ATGTGGTCTCCTGGTGGAAAATCGCCGTAAAAGACTGGACGTTCTGGTAATTTGTTTCGGTTTTGCTCAGGATTTCGCCAAGCATCAGGGGACCGGCGGCTGAAACCCGGCCTGCGAAAAGCAAAAAACCAATCGTTACAAAAATGCCAATAAATCCGGTCCCGCAGAAGCCTATCTTCATAGCAGAATCATTTCTCCCATTTTTTGCCATAAAATTCCCTTTTAGGTTAGTCGCCTTCCCAGGACCTCTCTTGGCTTTATTCCATCCGAAGGGGAGACTATCCCCTGGTGTTCCATCACTTCTATCATTCGGGCGGCGCGGTTGTAACCTACCCGCAGTCTTCTTTGCACCATGGATATCGAGGCCTGCCTGGTTTCCAGAACTATCTGAACCGCTTCTTCGTACTTTTCGTCCATTTCCTCTTCAGAGGCCTCCGCTGCCGCTCCTTCGTCGGTCAGGTCCACTCTGCCGCTGAGCGGATCTTCCAGCAGCTTCTGCGCCCTCCAGTGTTCGGTAAGCCTTGAAATTTCGGCATCCGAGATAAAAGCTCCGTGTATGCGCTGGAGCTTTCCAGTGCCCGGCGGCAGGAAGAGCATGTCACCCATACCCAGGAGGGCCTCTGCGCCCGAGCCGTCCAGAATCGTTCTCGAATCTATCTTGGACGAAACCTGGAACGATATTCGAGTGGGGATGTTAGCCTTGATTATACCGGTCAAAACGTCCACCGAGGGCCTCTGGGTGGCGAGTATCAGGTGGATGCCCGCCGCGCGCGCCATCTGCGCAACGCGGGTAATCGACTCTTCCACATCGCGGGAAGCCACCATCATCAAGTCGGCAAGCTCGTCAATTATTATCACTACGTAAGGGAGCTTGTAATGCTGAAGGCCTTCGCCGGAAGATGCCTCCGGCTCCGATTCTTTATGCCCGTCTTTGCTCTTTTGCGGTTTTTCCTTGGCCAATACCCGGTTATAGCTTTCGATGTTGCGCACGTTTTTGTCGGCCAGCAGCTTATAGCGCAGCTCCATCTCCTCGACGGCCCAACGCAGGGCTCTCGTAGCCATCTTTGCATCGGTCACAACGGGGTGAATCAAATGGGGTATGCCCTCGAAACTGCTCAGCTCGATCCTCTTGGGATCTATCAGCAGCAACCGCAGATCCTCTGGCGTGTTTCTGAACAGAAGGCTGCTCAAAATGGTATTGATACAAACGCTTTTCCCCGTCCCCGTGGCCCCGGCTATGAGCAGGTGGGGCATTCTGCCGAGATTGGTCACTACCGGTTGCCCGGTTATGTCTTTGCCAAGGCAGATCGTGAGCGAGGCGACCGCCAGGGTAAAGATCTCCGATTCCAGCACGGCCTTTATGGAGACCACTTCGCGCTTGGCATTGGGAATTTCGACCCCCACCGCCGCCTTGCCTGGAATGGGTGCAACCACGCGTATACTGGTAGCTTTGAGCGCCATCGAAAGGTCATCGGCGAGATTCACGATCCTGCTGATCTTGATTCCCGGCGCAGGTGCATATTCGTACATCGTAATTACCGGCCCCGGGTTTATGCCCACCACCTTTCCCTGGACACCGAAATCCGCGAGCTTTTCCGCGAGAACCGCCCCGTCCTGTTCGAGCCTTTTCCAGTCGGGTTTGACCGTTTCCATTTCATAGGTGTCGAGCATTGTGAGCACAGGAAGGGCATACTGCCCCTGCGCCGAGGGAAGAGTCGAGGGCGAAACGGGTTCCGCGCGGCCCTGCTTTTTTGGAAAAAGCTCTGCCTGAACCAGCGGCGAAGTGAGTTTTTCTTTTTTTCTCGCTCGAACCGGGGCCGAATCGACCGCTTCCAGCCCCCGTTCCCCGCCTTCTTCTTCCCGCCCTCCCAGAAGCCATTGGCCTGCTTTGCCCCAGAATGCCGAAATCCCATCCATCATGGCTTTCAGCGTAAATGGCGTGGAAAGTAGAAGGGCTATCAGAAACAGTCCAATCAGAAGCGTATGGGAACCCAGCGAAGAAAGACGATCATCGAGAAATTCAGACAGTATTTGACCGATTTTTCCGCCGGTTTCGAATTCCCGGCCCTGGAATACGACTGTATCGATATCCAGGGAACTCAGAGTCATTATGCTCAAGATGAGCAGGGTGATGCCCGAAGACCGCAGCCACGCCCGTTCGAATACGGGTTCCCTGAAAAGACGCCAGCTTGCCCACAAACCGGCAATCACAAGCCCGTAGGCCCCGATTCCAAGCAACGTGAGAAGCGGCCGGGCAATATTGGCGCCAAAGGCGCCTACCCAGTTTTCGGTTAAATGTTTCGAGGGAAGGAAAACAGTGGGGTCCAACTCATGGTAAGACAAAATACTGAAGAGGACCAGGAGCGAGATCGTCAAAATGCATAAAGCCAATATTTCGCGCTTTCTTCGATCCATTCTCGGCCTCTATAGGACATTGAGCGTTGAGCAGGAAAAGAGTTTCACTTTCGACGCTTTTTTCTCTTCGCTAGTCACTATCCACTAATCACTAGTGACAAGTCACCAGTCACTATTAAATCTCTACCACAATCGGATATATGACCGGTCTTCTGTCAAGGGTCCGGCTAAAAAAGCGTTTGAGTTCCCGGCGGATTTGATCCTGCAGAAGCGCGCAGTCCAGCTGGTGGTCCTCCTCCAGTTGCCGGTCGATGCTTTCGAATATTACACACTTGGCCTCGTACAAAATTTCCGGCTTCGTTTCCTCGTGTATGAATCCTCTGCTGAAGACATCGGGCCCACTCAGGAGTTCGTGAGTTTCCTTGTTTACGACAAGCGACACTATCACGAGCCCGTCTTCGGACAGTTGCCGGCGGTCTCGAAGGACCAGGCCCCCTACGTCGCCGACGCCCTTGCCGTCTACAAAGACCCTGCCCGCCCCAACCTTGTCTTTCGTAGACACAGAGTCCCGGCTAAAACCTATGACGGCGCCGTTTTCTATCAGGAGGCAGTTTGCCGGAGACATCCCGAGCGACATGGCCAGTTGCCTGTGCTTCTTGAGGTGGCGGTATTCGCCGTGGATGGGTATGAAATAGCAGGGCTGAACCATGTTTATGAGTGTTTTGAGTTCTTCCTGATAAGCGTGCCCCGAGACATGGATATCTCTTACCTGCTCGTGGATAACATCGGCCCCGTTCCGGCACAGGTGGTTTATGATGTTCTGAATGGAGCGCTCGTTTCCGGGAATGAAACTCGATGAAAGTATTACCGTATCGCCTTCCTTGACCCTGAGTTTCTTGTGATCGTTGAAAGCCATCCGGCTGAGGGCGCTCATCGGTTCGCCCTGTGTCCCGGTCGTAAGCATCAGGACCTTCGAATCGGGCATATTCTGAACGTCTTGAATAGATATCTCATCCTCGGCTGTAAAATCGAGATAGCCCAGTTCACGTGCGATCCGCACGTTTGAGATCATCGATTTGCCGTTGAAGAGCACCTTGCGCCCGAATTCGCGCGCGATATAGATAAGCTGCTGAATCCGGTGCAGATTACTCGCAAATACGGCGACTATCACCCTCCCCTGCTTTTCCTGAAAGATTTCCCGAAGAGTGGCGCCCACTTTCTTCTCGGATACCGTGTATCCCTCTCGCTCCACGTTGGTCGAATCGGAAAAAAGCGCCAGTACGCCCTCTTCGCCATACGAGCCGAGCCTGGCGATGTCGAACCTTTTGCCATCGATCGGCGTGTTGTCGATCTTGAAGTCGCCCGAATGGATGAGCGTCCCGACAGGGGTGCGGATGGCAAGTCCTACCCCATCCGGAATGCTGTGGCAGACCCGGATGAATTCGATACTGAAAGGCCCGATTTCAATGACCTGGCGGGGCACGATCTGGACGAGGTCCACCCGGTCGAGCAGATTGTGTTCCAGGAGTTTTGCCTTGATCAGGGCAAGGGTCAGGGCCGTGCCGTATATGGGTATTGCGAGTTCGCGCACGAGGAAGGGAATGGCCCCTATATGATCTTCATGGCCATGGGTTACGACAAGGCCGGACACCTTGTCCCTGTTTTTGAGAAGATAGCTGAAATCGGGAATCACTATGTCGATTCCCAGCATCTCGTCTTCAGGAAACATCAGCCCGGAGTCGATAACGACTATCGTGTCCTCGTATTCGAGGACCATCATGTTGAGCCCAATTTCGCCCAAACCGCCGAGGGGGATGACCTTTAAAGTGGGTTCGCTCTGCTTTTCAGACATTGCTTCAGGTGTTACCCCCGTTTTGCATCGGTTCCTGGGGTTTCCGACTGGACTCTGGACCCACTCCCCGCCTCCCAGGCTGTCAAATTGGCGCGAATCGCCTCCCGTACCTGCTCCATCAGGAGGTCGCGGCTTCGGTTGTCGCTGCCCGTCACTTGGATAGGCTTGCCGATTGCCAGCTTGATTTCACCGGGATGAATCTTCCAGCTCTTTTTGGGAAGGATACTATAAGATCCGCTTATACTGATGGGCACGACCGGTTGCCCGGATTTCACAGCCAGGACAAACCCGCCTTTCTTGAAATCTCCAATTACCCCATCGAGGCTCCTGGTGCCTTCCGGGAAAATGAATATGGAAGTCCCCTGCCGAATTGCCTCCGCCGCCCGGTTCATGCTGGCGAGCGCCTTCCTGAGGTCCCTGCGGTCGATCGGTATATAACCCGCCCTGGACATTGCCAGCCCGAGGACCGGAAGTTTGAAAAGCTCCTCTTTCGCGAGCCAGCTAAAGCGTACCGGCATTTTACCGAGCGCTGCGAAAATATCGAACCATCCCTGGTGATTGCTTGCGAACAGGTAAGGCCCATTGCCGTCGAGATTTTCAACACCCGAAACGTTAACCTTTACTCCGGCTACCCAAAGATTGAGGTTTCCCCAAGCCCTGGCCATCAGACCCGGCCAGTTTCGGCTGGCAAATGAACCTATTACTGCCGAAGTCCCCAGAATTATGGAAGAAAGAAACAAAACGACGTAAAAGAAAACCGACCCAAACAGCCTCATTTCTCACCATCTCGCGGCGAGCGCGAATAAATGAATCGGAAATAATTTTCCGGCTTATTTTCAATCTGTTACTCTAAACTGTTTCCAAATTGTAGTCAACCGGAAGGCTGATGGCGCTCCGGATGCTCGACGTCAAACCGGGAAAACGATTTTTATCCGATTCCTTGGGACCCGCGTTTCATGATATGGTATTTTGGGAACCGCACGGAATCCGATGCGCTTATTACGTTAGAAAAGGAAGGCAAAAATGTCTAAAGGGACGGTCAATAAGGTCATATTGGTAGGCAGATTGGGGGCGGATCCGGATATTCGCTACAGCCCCAACGGAGTAGCAATCGCCAAATTCAACCTTGCAACAAATGATTCTGTCCCGGCCGGGGAAGGTAAATGGGAGGAAAAAACCGAGTGGCACAGGGTCACTACTTTTGGGAAGACTGCTGAATTCTGCGGAAATTACCTCGCCAAGGGCCGCATGGTATATGTCGAGGGCAGCATTCGAACTAACCAGTGGGACGACCCTCAGGGCCAGAAGCGATATTTTACCGAAATTATAGCTCGGGAAATCCAGATGCTCGGAAGCGCAGACGGACAGGGTCAAGGTCAAAATCAAAGTCAGAGCCACGGACAGGGTCAGCAGGGTCAAGGTCAGGGCCAGCAAGGTCAGGGCCAAAGCCAGGGAAGGGGGCCCGGGCCAGAGCCTGCGGGCGACCGGAGCAGGACGAGAAACGCAGGGCGCTCCGCGGTGGAAGAACTGCCCCCGAACTCCGGCGGGGCTCCGGATGACGACATCCCCTTCTAACCCGGGTGGGTGATGATAAATAGGCGGCAGTAGTCTGCCATGTCCCGGCTGGACACACTGGAAATACGTAAAGATACCGGGGTGGGCTAAGCGTGACACGCTGTTCGAGTCTTTGTGAAACTCGGCCCCTGCATTCGGTCTCCAGACTCAATTTTAATGGGGCGGCTCCAGGGCCGCCGTTTACTGCTTTTTAAGCAGGTGCTCTACTTCATCGAGCAGTTGAAGGAATTCCTTTGACTGCCGGTACTGGTCGAGCGCCTTTTGATGTTGCAGCCAGGTCTCCCATACCTGCAACCACGTGGAGTTTTGCCAGTAACAGTCCGTATCCGCCAGGTTTCCGTCAGCCCTGATCCGGTACTCTTCATACTCTTTCCGGCAGGACTTGCAAAAAATATACGGCGCGGCAAACCTCGTGCATTCATCGGCTTGAGAATCTATCTGTGCCCCGCATTTTGCGCATTTGACCATGCACCGCGTGCACTGAAAGATCTTGCGCAGGGCTTCGATCTTGCGCTGACGGATAGAGGTCTCGCGCTCAGACTTCATGTGCTCGGCTTTTTTGCAGAATTCGATGATATTAGCCATTTTGACCCTCGTTCTTTGCAGTTTTAGGAAAGCCCTGGTCCTCAAGGTCCTCGCCCTCCGAACTGATGGAAGCTGTATCCGCCCCGCCCGTTCCACCGTTCAGATTGAAAAGCTGCTGAGTGAAATCCATGTAAACCGCCTGTGCATCTCTTTGCGCCTTCTTTTTCAGAAAGACGGTAGGACCGTGCAGAAATTTCTTTATAATCGATTCAGTAAGGATTTCGATCGCTTCCTTTTCCCTGTCGCTCAAGTTCGGAAGCTGGGCAAATGTCTTCCTGATCTCATTTCGCCTTATCGTCTCAGCCATTTCACGCAAGGAGACTATCGTTGGAACCGCACTCAGGCTGTTCATCCATTTTTTGAACTTGATGGTCTCCTCGTCAATGATATGCTCGGCTATCTGCGCGTGATGAAGCCGCTCTTCCCTGTTGAGGTCGATTACCCCCTGCAAGTCGTCTATGTCATACACATAAACGTTATCTATCTCGTTTACCCTCGAATCGATGTCCCTGGGTACTGCGATGTCGATAAAAAATAGAGGCCTGTTGCGCCGTCCCCGCATCCTGGACCGGACATCCTGGTAGCCGATGATCGGCTCCTGCGCCCCGGTCGACGAGACTACTATATCGGTTGTCTTGAGTTCATCGAGAAAGTGGTCGAAGGCAACTGTCTCGGCCTTGAATCTGCGGGCCAACTCCATTGCCCTCTCGAGCGTCCGGTTGGCTACCACCATTTGATGCACGCCCTGCCCGAGAAAGTGTTCCGCAGCCAGTTCAGCCATTTCTCCGGCGCCGATCAGGAGTACCCTTTTGCCCCCCAGATCACCGAAAATCTTGCGTGCAAGTTCGACAGCCGCATAGCTGACCGACACGGCACACGAACCGATGCAGGTCTCGGTGCGAACTCGCTTGGCAACGGAAAACGATTTGTGCAGGAGTCGATTCAACACCACTTTCACCGTTCTGCACTCAACCGCTTCACGGTAAGCCTTCTTCAACTGGCCCAGTATCTGCGGCTCCCCTACAATCATCGAATCCAGGCTGGAGGCGACCAAAAACAAGTGCTTGACAGCTGCCAGATCCTCATGAACGTAAAGGTACGAATCCAGCGCAATAGACCCGGGCAGCCCGAAGTGGGCACTGAGCGCCGCCTTAATCTCCCGTACGCCATCGGCGACGGAGTCGCATGTAAACAGGAGTTCCACGCGGTTGCACGTGGAGAGCACAATCAGTTCCTCCACGTGCCTCAGGCACGGCAGCATATGAAGAGGATTCTCATCGATGCGGCAGGCCACCGCAAGCAACTCCCTTATTTCCACGGGAGCTGTCTTGTGATTCATGCCCACAAGAACGATGTTAGACATCACATCTTACCCGCAAGAACCGAATGATGGCCGTTTAACAGGAGACTGGCGCCGAAAAAGGTCAGAAGGACCGCCGAAAAGCCAAGGATCGAAAGCCACGCTGCCCTGCGACCCCTCCATCCAACGGCCAGCCTCTCATGGACCAGGACGGCATAGATGATCCATGTAACTGTAGACAATATCTCCTTCGGGTCCCAATTCCAGGGTGAGTGCCAGACGATGGCCGCATAGGCAAAGCCCGTTATCAGCCCGGCCGTCATGAGAGGAAATCCCGCCAGGAGACAAAAATGAGCGATGGAATCGAGCCGCTCCAACGAGGGCAACCTCGCATAGAGGAACCCGAAATTCTTTTTTTTGATGTATCTTTCCTGGAGGAGATACATTATGCCAACGCTGAAGGCCAGCGCAAATAGCGCGTTAGCCACGAAGAGACTGCTGACGTGAACGATTACCCAACCGCTTTTGATAAACTCGCTCTTGAGCATCGTATGTGACGGCAGAAGTGAAGTTGAAAGCATAAAAATTACTGCCAGCGGGCACACGAACGAACCAAGTATGCGAAGCTGCAACCGGATTTGAAGGATAAGATAGGCTGCCACCAACACCAGGGCAAACAGGGAAATCGCTTCCTGGATCGTTGTCACCGGCAGGCGCCCGGTGCTCGCCGCGCGCATTACCACCGCGGCCCCATGGAACAGGGCGCCAACCAGCATCACCGTCCACGAGATACGGTGAAGCTGCTGCAGGTCCTTGAAAAGATATACCAGGTATCCAGCCGTCGCAATTAGGTAGCAAAGAGTCGCAATTACCAGGAAAAGAGATTCCATAGACTTTCCCAGACAGCCTCTATTTCGGACTCAGACATAACCTGGCTGCAGATCTCGAAGGTTTCGGCAAAAGCCTGCTCCCGCCGGCCCTGTTTCAGCCATTCAGGGACGGGAAGCCCGGCAAGCCTGGTAAATATCGCCCTGGCCTGCTTTTCGGTTACCCCCCTGAATTTGAAACACTCTCTCAACTGCCCCAGCAACCGGATGAAAAAATCCCATTCGGGGCCGAATTCTATCTCCAGCTTTTGCCTGAGCACCTTTGCGACAGCGGGACTAAGCCCCGAGGTCGATATGGCAATGCTCAGCGCCCCCAGCTCAACGATAGAGGGAACGATAAACGACCCCAAATCCGGTTCCGCGGCCATATTACACCAGACGCCAAGCTTGCGCGCGTCTTCCGCAATGGCCCTGTTCAAATCCATGTCGTCTGTAGCGGCAAATGCCAGACTGACCCCCAAAAGATGTGACCTCTCATATCGCGTCCCAACCCAGGACAGCAGATTTTCCGCATGCTTCCCGGCAATCCACGCAGAAAGCTCACGGGCGACAAGCCGTATGTTGGCGCCATATTCGAGCAGTGTCCTGATCTTGCGCTCACCTACGGCCCCTCCGCCCACCACAAGGCAAATCCGCCCTTCGATGGCCAGAAAAAGAGGATAGTAGCGGACCGGTGTCGTTGCGCTTTTTTCCATTAACAGTACGGTTTCAAGAGTATGGTTATGTCTGCACCCGAACGTGCTCAATTTAACATTGATGGATTGGTTAAACAAGTATTGCAGTGATCGAGGGACTGGGGACTGAATTCTTGAATTTTGAACTATTGAGGGATCGAGACGATCGATGGATCGGGGATCTTGATTCCTAAATTCCCCAATCTCTAAATTCGGAAATTTCTCAGGTTCTCCGGCAGATCACATAATCGGCGATATCGTCAAGAATTTCTTTTACCGGACCCTTGGGGAATATCCTAAGCGCCTCTTTAGCACTCATAGAATGCTCGCAGGCTTTGTTGTTCGTGTATTCGATACCACCGGCACGCAACACGAGGCTTCTGATCTCTGCCATGTCTTTTGCACGAACCTGGTCGGCGATGAAAAGCTGCCTGAGTCTGAACCGCTCGGCTGCTTTTGCTTTTTGCAGAGCATAGATGAGCGGCAGGGTCACTCTGCCTTCCTGAAGATCGTTTCCAACCGGTTTCCCAAGTTCTTCAACCTCCCCGGTAAAGTCCAGGGTATCATCGACTAACTGGAAGGCGATGCCGACGTGATGTCCGTAGGCTTTGAGCGCATTCTCTTCGACTGAGCCCGCACCCGCGAGGATGGCGCCCGTCTGGCAGGCAGCGCTTATCAGAACGGCGGTTTTATTGGTGATTACCGCGAGATAGTCATTCTCGCCTACCTCGAGATTGTCACAGTTGATGAGTTGAAGAACCTCACCCTCCGACATCTTCGTAGTGGCCCCGAGGAGCACATCCAGGATCCTGATGTCGTTGTATCTGACCGCCATCTGTATCGACTTGGAATACAGGTAGTCTCCGATAAGCACTACCGCCGGATTTCCCCAAATTGTGTTCGCCGCCGGTTGGCTGCGCCGAAATTCGGCGTGGTCGACAACGTCGTCGTGCAGCAGAGCAGCCGCATGCAGCAATTCGAACACTACGGCGAGCGGTATGTCATCGCTCCCGGTGTATCCGCAGAGCCTGGAGGACAAAATCATGAGAAGGGGTCGCAACCGCTTGCCCCCGCTATTCATGATGTAGCGTCCCACAACCGAAATCAATGGAATATTCGAGTCGAGCAGGCGCCTTATCTCTTTTTCGATTCGCACCATGTCGGGACCGACTTCGGCGTAAATTTTCTCTTTAAGGTTTCCCGGAACGGGAGCCATGACGTTAGGCAGGGCGGAGACGTCCACTATTTAAAAACCCGAAGTTTGTTTTGTTAAGGTAAACTTGCCCATTTCGCCTCTCCTTCACCGGATTGAGTCTGAACGGAAAGGAGAACCATACGTTAAATACCGAAAAAATAGCGTCATGTCAAAGCGTTTCGCTCTCGCAGACATAAAAGGAGCGCCTTGGAAGCGCTCCTTTTATGTCTGCTGAGGCAAAACGAAAAGACGGCAGTACTCACCGGCCCCAGTCTGCGCCACAGTGATCCGGGTCCGATGTCCTTCAAACCTGCCGGGTTTGACTCAAACCGTTACACCCGGCCGGGGCTCCCTCACGAATCATTTTATCTTTCCGACAGCTCAACCAATACCCCGAAGGTCGACTTGGGATGCAAAAAGGCAATCTTTGCCCCGCCTGCGCCCTTCCTCGGCTTTTCGTCGATTAACCTGACGCCCTTTGCCTTCAGTTCTTCAAGGGCTTCCTCGATATTTTCCACGCGGAAGGCAATGTGCTGCATTCCCTGCCCCTTGGCTTCGATGTATTTTCCGATCGGGCCATCAGGCGCGGTGGATTCGAGAAGCTCCAATTCGGTATCTCCCACCGGGAAAAAGGCGGTCGTAACCTTTTGCTCCGCAACAGTTTCGCTTCCCTGGTGAATAAGTCCGAGTATATCTGCGTATAGCTTTTTTGTTTCTGCGATACTACTTACAGCAATACCGATGTGGTCAACTTTGAGTACCTTCATGACGTCTCCTTCTGGGATTTGGAATTGGAAAGCCACTCGCTGACGATTTCGCGCATAAGAGTATATGGGTCTCGCTTCTTCGACATCAACTCCTCGACAGCGGCGTCAAGCCTTCCGTCCTGCTCCAACTGCTCTCGAATGACCCGAAAAAGTTCACCGTGGATCATCCGCAACGTTTCCTGACAAGTGCGCTCGCGCCTCTTTTCGTAAAACTTGCCTGAATCGAGCAGATATTTGCGGTGCGACTCGATGGAGAGCCACAGTTCCTCTATGCCCACATCTTCGACCGCAATGGCTTTATTTACCGGGGCCGTCCAGGCGCGCGGCTTGATATGGGCATCGATTTCAAGCCTCGAACAAACTTCATTGCACAACTGGTCGGCGCCCAGTTTGTCAGCTTTGTTCACAACGAATATATCGGCTATCTCCATGATGCCGGCCTTCATGCTCTGTATAGCGTCCCCAAGACCGGGCACCAGGACAAGACAGGTCGTATCGGCAATACCAATTATGTCGATCTCATCCTGTCCGACGCCAACAGTTTCTATTATCACCACATCCTTGCCGAAGGCATCCAGGACCCTGACCACGTCCCCCGTTGCCCTGGCCATGCCTCCGAGAAATCCTCGGGTTGCCATGCTTCGGATATAAATGTCGGGATCGTTGCAGAGTTCGCTCATTCGGACCCTGTCGCCCAACAATGCACCCCCGGTAAAAGGGCTCGAAGGGTCTACGGCAATGATTCCGACCTTGAGGCCCTCTTTGCGAATCGCGCGCGCCAGCTTGTCGGTAAGAGTGCTTTTCCCGGCCCCCGGCGACCCGGTAATCCCGATTACGTACGCTTTTCCCGTGTGCGGATAGAGGTGTGCCATATTTTCGTAACTCCTGGCATCCTCATCCTCCAGCCAGGAGATAAGACGCGCGGCCGCCCGGGGAGAGCCTTCCAGGATTTGGGCCGCCAAATCAAAGGGCATAGTGGTCATTCCTTGTCCAGGTGAGAACTTTTGGAACCCGCCCGCGTTTGCGGACGGGTCCCCGTGGTTATAACGACATTCAGGCGAACAAACAATCCCTCGACCCGAACCGTTTCCTAGCGTTGCCGAACGTTGCTCTGAATGAAAGTAACGATCTCCTCGGTCGGCGTGCCCGGTCCAAAAATGGCGGCCATGCCTGATTTTTTCAGAAAATCGTAGTCTTCCTCGGGAATAATGCCGCCCCCAACCAGCAGCACGTCATTGAGTCCCTTCTCCTTCAAAAGTTCTACGACTCTTGGGAAAAAGTAATTGTGAACGCCGGAGAGGCTGCTCATGCCGACAACGTCGGCGTCTTCCTGCTCGGCTGCGGCAACGATCATTTCAGGGGTCA
>CAWGZP010000049.1:0-4445 GCA_963826655.1 uncultured delta proteobacterium | reverse complement strand
GGGGCTTGCGGTGCTGGCTTACAAAGAAAGCCCTGCAGGTCGCCTTCATCGTGGCGCGGTCGGCCAGCCATGCCTTGATAACGCGCAGCTCGTCAGCAGCGTAGCGGGTGCGTGGTGGACAGTCCCTTTTTAAGCCGCGTGACGTGCATCACGCGGCTTTCGGTGTCCACGTGGTCAAGCTCGAGTCCGCAGGCCTCCGACACGCGCAAGCCGTGGCGGAACATCATCAGCAATAAGCAACGGTCGCGGGCTTCAAAGCGGCTGCCCTTGGTGGCGGCCATGAGCTTTTCAACCTCGCGCGTGGTGATGTGTTTTCGGTCGTTCGTCATTTTGTCCAGTTTCCGGGGTTTTTAACAGGGCGCAAACCCGCGCCAATCCTCAGAACGTGATTTCGCAATATGGACAAAATGACGCTCTATTGTCCAGTGTTTTCGTGTAATGTTGGACAATCTATCAAGTACTTTACTCCCTTTTTCTCATCCTCCGACCAGGCATAATCCATGCGAAGAAAAAAACCTCCAAGATCATCCGGATTTTATCTATCGCTGAGAAATTGGGTCGATATACCCTACCTGAGCTCCTTCTAGTCTCAACGAAGCTGCTAAGTACCTTAACCGCCCAAGCATACTGATCGTCCGCAACCATAATCGTCTTCACATTATAGAGATCGATCCTTGGCCCAATCTCTAGGCTTCCAAAGTGATCGTTATGGATGAAGTAGTCTACCTTCTCAGCATCAAGCAGGCTCCTTATTACTGCAAGCTCAGACTCACTTTCGGGTACATAAAGCTTTTTCACAGTTTTGCCTCTCAGCTTTTACAATGATCTAGGCTGTTAGCTGTTTAGCTCAAAATAATTTAGGTGTTGTCATTACGTACAGTACAAGAAACTGTCCAGTTTTGCGCTCTGTTTCTACTACCTTTTTTACTCGCTGGTAATATTCGGCAGAAGCCACGGGGACGCCAAGGCGCGATTACAAACCACCCTTACCACGTGTACAGTCGAAGCACAGTACAGCGTAGCCCCCGCGCTTGTCATGGCTCAATATTGAACAACTTCGCGCCCCAAGTGGCGCAACATTTTTTTCTTCGAGGATGCAACGGGGACGCCCCCTTGCCAAGTGGAGCAAAACGCCCGCCCGATCCGATGAAACCCCATATTCAAGCGGCAGAAACGCCTTGCAAGCTCCGCGGCGCGGACGAGAATCAACTTTTTATTCACGGCGCTGCGAACCCTGACGGGCACGCCTGTTGACCTCTTTATCGTGTGGCGTGCAATCGATGCAAGGCTCCGGCCCCGTGGTAAAGAGCGCCGCGGAAGCCATTCAGGCATGGGCCAAATCGCGGTGGTGCGCCGTGATGAGAAGCAGTTCCGCGCTTTTGGACGGCATGGAGTTTGACGACGAAGAATCGGAATTAGAGGTCGCCTGAATTGGCTAGTATACTGAATAATTTTAGGTAGTTGCGCTATTTAAGCGAGTGCTTATCAATATAATTGGAAGGAGATCGATATGAGCAAAATACTGATTTTCGCGGCGGTTTTATCGATTGTGCTTGGCGGCGGCGCGTTTTTCTATGCGTACGCGGATTCCAGTTCGCAAACCTCTGGTTTGACAACGTATGATTCCCCCAGCATGGACCAACCTTCGAGCGATTATGATTCCCCCAGTATGGACCAACCTTCAAGGGATTATGATCTAAGGACAGAGGGCAATAATGGTGATTTGAAGGGTGAAAATACGTGGGAGAGGGACGATCTGAATCCACCCCACGAATAATCGATGGTTTCAGACAGAGTCCGAACGTGAGTAAGAAACCGATTTTAACGGTGGCCTTGTCGATTGTTCCTGGCAGCGGCGCATTCTTTAACACGTATGCTGATCGCTGCTGTTCCACCGGCCGGCCTTCGTCACCGAACAATTATTGAGAGAGGACCGCAGACTATCATTCTCCGCTTTCCGCTTTCCCATAGGGTTGCGGGTAACGATAGTCGCGGAGCGTTAACCTTCTCCTTTCTTTCTTTTGCCTGTCCCTACGTCAGGCCGAGCCGGTTTCTTAACATATCATTCCACATCATAGGGACATCCACGGCTCACCGTGATGCGTTTTACCGGAGAGGCGCACAGCATCCTAAGGAGGCGGTATTACCGCCTCCAACTTGCTGCATTTGATAATCTGTTTTCTGTTTCTTCGTTTGCCGGATGGCAAACCTTCGCACGTCATGACAGAAGGCCGGCATTGATGGCAGTCGGACTTAGACGGCTATGCGAGAAAATATGCCACCCGGGTGCTTGAGATGCCGTTCATACCTGCAATTGCACCCATCGGCAGACCAAAGGAAGCTCGTCTACGGAAGCGAAGCTCAAAATGCATTTCGGGTGGTTCGGGCCGCCTACAGCTACATCGGTTCCAGGCGCCTGGCGCCCTTTCTTGTCGGACAAACCGAAGGGATCGGCACAACCAGATCCGGTACTTGCTGAAAAAGCGAGGCCCACTCTGACATTTGCCGGCTGGAACGAAACAAAGCCCGGATTATTCGAGGCGGATCTTTTTGCTCAGTGTGGATGGACCATAGAGGGGGCGATCTCAATACGCTGGTACTCACCGACATTGCTACTCCTTGCAGGCAGAGACGTTGAGACCGCCCCTTTTCTTCTCATTTTAAGCCTCTTGCCGTCGATTCGGGTGAACCGGGAGGAGTCGTTTGCTCGACTTATTCTTAAGCTTCTCGTCCCGCGCATTGTCGTTGACATCAAGGCGCCACTGTCCGGTTACTTAATTAAGGCGGAAAGCATAGGATCCGCACAGCTCCATCGTGGCCACCGTCCTGGGAAAGTGAGGCCTCTTTTTCTCATGGCGATTCCACAATCTGACGATATTAACTTGAGCGAAGGTCATCGGAAAAAGTGGAGCAGTCCTATTTAACGCCTGCGAGGTGGAGGGGCATGAAAAATCTTGTGATATGGACCATTTTCCCGGCACTGTTTTTTGCGATCCTATGGAGTTGCCCCGCGAAGGGCGATATCGGCTCGGATGATTTGGTGAAAACAGTTCAACTCGCAACCGTCATAATCTATGTTTGCGATCCGACCGGCAACCCGGTGGCCCAGGGGAGCGGTTTCTTCTTCAAATACTCCGGACATGTTATCACCAATTACCACGTTCTCGGAAAGGCAGCGATGGCCAGGGTGAGAACTCCCGATGGAAAGGAGTTCAATGTCAAATCGATCCAGGCCCAGGACGAGCCCGACGATCTGATCGAAGCACTTGTCGATATCCCGTACGGCTCGGCGCCTTGTCTTATTGCGGCCGATGCCGCCCCCAGCGTGGGTGATCCCGTCATGGTGATCGGCAGTCCATGCGGGGTCGGCAAGGTAGTGAGCCAGGGTAGTGTGAATGCCGTGCTGGAAGTGGAGAAATTGGGAAAGTGCATCGTACATAGCGCACACTCCTTTCCGGGGTCGAGCGGAAGCCCCGTTGTGAACGCCCAGGGAGAAGTGATCGGGGTCGAGACCGCCGCTATTGTTGGCAAGCCGGATGTGAACTTCGCCATCCCGGTGGAACGGTTTGCCGGTTTGAGTCCCAACTTCAGGGAGCTTCAGATTGCTCCGGGCACCGAGGCAGCCGTCCAGGCGGATTCCCGGGCGGGCGATGCCCAACCGGAAGCGCTTCAAAAAGACATGCAAACGGCGGAGTCGGGCGACCCGGCCGCCCAGGTGCGGCTCGCGGTCAGGTACGAGCAGGGGCGGGGCCTGGCCCAAAACTGTTTTGAGGCTCTCAGATGTTATCGCGAGGCTGCCGAACAGGGATATTTGGAAGCTCAATACAATGTCGGGCGGATGTACTATAGCGGCCAGTGCATGGGGCAGAATCTGGGCGAGGCGGCCAAATGGCTGGGAATGGCGGCTGATCGTGGATTTGCGGACGCTCAGCGGATTTTTGGAACGATGTGCTTCAATGGGGAAGGGATGGCCCGTGACCGGGTCACGGGATGCATGTGGGTGACCCTTGCGGCATCCCGTGGAAATGGGGAGGCGAAAAATTTATTGAGGTTCATGACGTCGGAGTTGTCCCGGAACGAACTCGAAACGGCGCAGGACATGGCCGGCAACTGGAAACCGGCTAAGTTAGGGGCGGGAAGCGGGGAGTGAGAAGCGGGGAGCAGGAAGCAATGAATAGGGGACGTTTTTAGTTCCGAGTTTTGAATTTTCAGTTACTAAAAACCAAAACCTAAAAAAGGATATCTATCACGCTTTTTCACATATTTTTAACGCTATCTTCACCTGATGGTAATGAATCTTACCCGGAGGGGTGCTATATCAAGCACGCTTGACAATCAAAAGTTGTCATTCTCAATAACAAGGCTCAGGTGACCCCCGGGCCTTTTTCATTGGTAACGTGCCCACCGTGAACACAGCACGCTTTTGGTAAGCGTTCACCACAGAG
>CAWGZP010000048.1:0-39507 GCA_963826655.1 uncultured delta proteobacterium | reverse complement strand
AGTCTCCATCTCCGACGTCTCGGAGGAAGAAACTCCGAGTTGCTTAAGAGAGGCCGATATCGCCTCCCGAAGATCCTGCTCGATCAATCGGACCATCTCGCCTTTTGTCTCCATGAAAGCCAGGAGCGCAAACAGGCCGGCGATTCCAATAACGAGCAGACTGGAAAGCCCGACAATCTTTTCCGTGGACCATTGGTTCCTTATGCCGTACCCCATGATGGCGCCCATGCCGATCAGGGACAAAAGGTACGGGATGCTGCTGTACAACCCCAGCACGTACAGGATCAGCGAACCGAAGAGCGCGGAGCACAATGGGACCGGCCAAGCAGTTGGGACCCCCCGCCTGATAACCGCGACCGATGTCGGTGAAGGAGTCAGCGCCCCGGCAAAAAATCCGGCCACCGGTACGAACGAGATCGAGAGAAAAAGTGCAACCGTCAGCACGATTTGGAAAAAGAACTCTTTTCCCGCGGAACCTAACCGGAAAACCGGCGAATTTCCCTGCGTCACGTTCATTTCTTTCAGGGGGTCACACTGCTAAAGCATGTGCAGGGCGGTATACGGCAGAAGTGCAATCTGGCGCGCCCTCTTAATGGCAAGTGTGAGCGCGCGCTGATGTTTCGCGCAGTTGCCCGATATTCTTCGCGGAACTATTTTCCCGCGTTCAGTAACAAAGTAACGGAGCGTTTTGGAATCTTTGTAATCGATCCTCAGATCTGAATCCACGCAGAAACGGCAGATTTTTCGCCGCGCAAATGTGCGCCTCTTACGTCTGACAGTATTCATATTCCCGCCCTCTTTCCATATTTTGAGATTTTCGAATCTTTATATTATGCTTTATTATTTGTTTCTTCGTTATCTTCGTCTTCTTCTTTGCCCTTTAGACCTTCAACCTCGAGGTCCTCCGGCATCTCCTCTTCGTCTCCCTCGCCCAGCAAGGCGCCCTCGGTCTCTTCCTCTTCGGAGAAGGGGACAACGGCGGCAGCGGCAGCGGCTTGAGCTTTGCGCTCCCTTTCCTTTTCAGGGTCGAACCGGTCTTCGAGCATCACGGTTATGAACTTGAGCACACGTTCATCGATCCGCAAGTTTCGTTCCAGTTCGGCAACAAGCTTCGACCCGCCGCAATATTCCATCAGGACATAAAGCCCGCGTGTGCGCTTACCGATAGCATAAGCCAGCTTTCTTTTACCCCAGGGAACATAGGTCAGGACTTCCCCCCCGTTCGAGGTAACGATAGACTGGACTTTGCCGTCCAGGGTCGCGATTATTTCGTCAGACAGATCAGGGTCTTCGATAAAAAAGGTCTCATACTTACGCATAGATCTCCTCTCGGGTTAAATAGCCCCCCACGCATAAGGGAGCAAGGAGTTGAGGTAAATGGGGAACTTAGCTGGTGTCCATTACGAGAACACCGAATAAAATACCACCGGTTTCCGAACGGAAACTATCCTATATAGCACCGGTCCGGCTGCCGGTCAAGGAGAGGTTTTGAGAGGCTTGTCCCTTATCTTCCTCAATACTTTGACGCTATTTGTTGAAAGGCTTGATCCCTATATCCCTTAATGCTTTGACGCTATCCTGTCGAAGTGCTATTTGTTAGCCTTAGGGCAAATTCCGGTCCCCGTACTCTTCAATTAACACACTTCGATGCCTACAGGCACTACCGCGATACCTTTAATCTTTTAAAAGATATATACTAACAACGATATCCGGCATCCACCGCACTGGACCCGGTATAAGGTCCCGATTACAAACCAGGAGGCTTTCAATGAAAATTGGCTGTCCGAAAGAAATCAAGTGCCAGGAATTCAGGGTCGGACTTATCCCTGCCACGGTCAAGGCGTATGTGGAAAGCGGCCACCAGGTTTTTGTCCAGAAATCGGCCGGCGCCGGGTCCGCAATAACGGATGAGCAATATGAACAGGCCGGGGCACGCATTTGTCAGACAGCCCAGGAGGTCTGGAGCGCCTCTGAGATGATCGTCAAAGTCAAAGAGCCTCTCCCCGCAGAATATGATCTGATGCAACCGGAGCAGCTTATCTATACATATTTCCATTTCGCTGCCAATGAAGGGCTTACCCGTGCATGCCTGGAAAAAAAGATAGTGGCCCTTGCATATGAGACCGTCCAAAAACCGGACGGCTCCTTGCCTTTGCTCAAACCCATGAGCGAGGTCGCCGGGAGGATGGCGCCCCTTATGGCGGCTTTCTACATCGGCAAAATGTATGGAGGCAAGGGGCTTTTGCCCACGGGAGTACCGGGAGTCGAGCCTGCCAATGTGCTCATAATCGGAGGCGGCACGGTTGGAAGCAATGCGGCCAAAGTTTCTGCCGGACTTGGCGCAAGGGTTACCCTGCTCGACCTGAACCTCGACACACTCGAGCATCTGGGCAATGTCATGCCACCCAACGTTTCTCCAATTTACGCCGACGCCTACACCCTCGAAAAAGGTCTCAGGGAGGCGGATATCGTTATCGGGGCGGTACTGGTGACTGGCGCGAAAGCGCCCAGGATAATCAGGCGCGAGCACCTTGGCATGATGAAACCGGGGTCTATACTGGTAGACGTGGCAATAGACCAGGGTGGCTGTGCGGAAACCTCTCGCCCCACGACCCATACCGACCCGGTCTACACAGTGGAAAACGTGATTCACTATTGTGTCGCGAATATGCCCGGGGCCTACGCACAAACCTCCACTTTCGCCCTCAGCAACCGTACGGGAGAATACGGCCTCCGGCTGGCCTGCCGTGGGGTCGAGAAAGCCTGCCAAAACGACTCCGCGTTGATGAACGGGTTGAACATGTATAAAGGCCATATCACCTTCAAACCCGTGGCGGAGGCGCTCGGCCTGGAACAATATTATAAACCTGTTGCCGAAGCCCTTGGCCGGTTTACTCCGAAAAGTGAAATAACAGGCCGCTGAGCACACATAATACCTGTTAATTTTCGGATCATTAGGTTATTTTGGAGCCCAATTTTGTTTGATTCGCAACCCGGATTTATTGTATTCGAACCTAACCCATTTTGCTGGCGGAAAATTGATTCATCCCATGAACGATAAACTGCCAATCCTGCATATAAGGGCTGATTCCACCGGAAGGCCGAGCGGTTCATGGGCAAACTCGCCGAAGCCGGCGGCAATTTCGGGGCCAAGCTTGTAAGGACGCTCGCAGAATACTCATTCGCTTCAAAGCGCAATCGACAGGGCGCCGAACGATTCCGATGGAGGATACCCATGCCCAGCAGCCGTTCTTTGCAAAAGTATGACTACTGCCAGGCGATGGAGGAGTTAGCAGGTGTAGTCCAGGAGCTGTCTCTGGCCCGCGACGTTCAAGCGATCATGTCCACCGTGAGGCTTGCCGCGAGGGAACTCACGGGCGCTGACGGCGCCACGTTTGTCCTAAGAGATGGGGATTTGTGCCATTATGCAGAAGAAAATGCCATCAGCCCTCTGTGGAAGGGCAGGCGTTTTCCAATGAACATATGCATCAGCGGTTGGGTGATGCGCAACAAGCAGCCTGCCGTTATTGAAGACATCTACCCCGACGATCGCATTCCGGCTGAAGCTTATCGACCGACCTTCGTAAAAAGCCTTGTCATGGTCCCCATCAGGAGATCCGACCCTATCGGAGCAATTGGAAACTATTGGGCCTTTCAGCACAAACCTGAACCCGAATTGGTAAAGGTGCTCCAGGCCCTTGCCGACACCACCTCGGTTGCGATGGAGAACGTGCAGCTTTATTCGGAACTCGAGCAGCGGGTCCGGGACCGGACGGCCCAACTTGAAGCCGCAAACAATGAACTCGAAGCCTTTTCATACACCGTATCCCATGACTTGCGGTCCCCTTTGCGCAGAATTGAGGGGTTCACCCGCTATCTTGCGGAGAAATACTCCACAACCCTCGATGAAACCGGAAAAGATTATATAAGGCGCATCTGTCGCTCTGTCGGACGGTGTCAAAAGACGATAGACGATCTTCTCGATCTGTCCTGTGCGACCAGGGGAATTCTCAATAGGGAACCGGTCAACCTGGCTGCGATGGCCAGAGAAATCGTTTCGGAATTAAAGGCCAACGGTTTCAGGCAGGATATCGATTTCACAGCGCCGGAAGAAGCCACGGCTTCTTGTGATCCAGGACTTTTGAGGGTTGCCCTCGAAAACTTGCTTGGCAATGCCTTGAAGTTCAGCAACAAAGCAACAGCCCCCCATGTCGAGTTCGGCGTGAACAAACTGAACGGTGAAACGTCGTTTTTTGTTAAAGATAACGGCGTCGGTTTTGATCCCGAGTCAGCGGAGAGCCTGTTCCAGCCGTTCCAGCGGTTTCACTCCGGGGCAGAATACCAGGGAACGGGCATCGGCCTTGCCACCGTATACCGGATCATTATGAGACATGGCGGCAGAATTTGGGCCGAGGCTGCCCCGGGTTCGGGCGCCGCATTTTTTTTCACTTTGAACACAAATTAGTCGTATAAAACGCTAATGCTTCTGTCCGAACGAGAAACACGCATAAATACGATTATCGATAATCACATCCATGTCTGGTCCTCCACGCCTTCTTTCGTCCCGCTGGCTCAAGTCCTCAGAGAAGAAAGGCATGTACTGGCGAGACAGCTTTTATCCTTAACCGAAGGAGGCCTTCCTAAAGGCCAGAGTGAACGCGACGTCGTGCGTCTTTTCCTGCTTCGATACGCACTCGAGCATTCGGCGGGGGCAATCGCTGCGGACCATTTTACCATTTTCCGTGAAGAGGAGACTGTCCAGGTGATCCTGGAAGACTCTTATGGAGTCATACCCGGCGCCGAACTGGACCAAATCGCCATTCCGCATCAGAGTGAAGCGCTGAAGATCATAGTTCAATGCCTTTTCCGCAAAGTAGTACCGCACGACCAAAAAGATGTGCTCTGCTACCTGCATCTTTTTAGCCGCGAAAAGGCGCAATCGAACCCGGACCAGGACAGGACAATGCGCTTCAGGTCAATGATCTGGTATGTTTACCTGGCAATCGACATTTTATTATCTGAACGATTGGTTTGTCTTAAGGGTTTGGAATACTTCAAGAATAAATTCAGGGATTTGATCGGCCATACGATCGATGGAACCATAATAGATGAAAATTCCAGGATGCCGGGGTATGAAGGCGGAAAGTGGGAGACAACTCTTTTCGGCTGGCTCCAGGGCGAGGATCGAAGGGAATTCGTTCTAAAACTCAAACGTCAATTCAACCTTGACAACAAAGCTGAGCATGCTAATCGTTGCCTCCGGAGCGACCACAGGAAATGCGTATTAGCCCAGGTTATGAATCTGTTTTGCAAATAACACTACCCGGCACGGAAAGAAGATAGTTACCGGGGAGCAGCCCAAGGCCTCGAACACCGGCACAATTCACCGGCTGGCCAGGCTGTTCCGCATCGAGCCGCGGTGCGGTGGGTACCTGGGCATGGTGTAATTCCGTAGCTTTTTTGTCAGAATTTAAGTGTCG
The DNA here is from genome assembly GCA_963826655.1 of uncultured delta proteobacterium. Taxonomy (GTDB): domain Bacteria; phylum Desulfobacterota; class Syntrophobacteria; order Syntrophobacterales; family Syntrophobacteraceae; genus SbD1. Next base: position 34,027 of record CAWGZP010000048.1, on the reverse strand, counting down.
GCGGCTGCCATCAGCTTGGTAGGCCGGCATGCCGGCTGCCGCCAATTAGTTTTTTCGGAGATCAATGTGGACCCCGAGGCATTATTCAAGAAGTTTCCAGACCTCCTCCTATCGAATTTTAGAGACCAAATGCTTCTGGGCAAAATCCCCGCAGAGATTGTGCGCATTGTGCTCGAACCACTCCTATCCAATTTCCATGAACTGATGCTCCAGCTCCCAGCCGGCCTGCAGACTGATTTTGAAAATATTCTCAGGATTTATCCCGATGTTGGCGAACTCTTCGGGGTGTGGATCAAACCGTCCATTCTGGAGTCTTTGCGCCTTTTTGCCCAATGCCGGTTAAAGAGTCAATCCTGTCCCGTCGAAACCGAATTGGAGGAAGCTGCTGAATCTCAGATGGTACTGGACGGTCCCATAAGGCCTTTTGTGAAAGAGGGGCAGGGGTTTTTCAGAACTGACAGGGGCAACTCCGTTTACCTCGAATTGTTCTACGTCCAGGGGGAGGATTGCCCGTCGTTCCAGTATAAGCCACCCAAATTTGAAGTAGAGATTCACATCTGCGGAATTCACGCACTTACCCTCACCCCGTCCAGACCAAAGCAGAAAATCCCGGTAGACGAACTTTTTAAAACCCTTACGAAGTGCACCGGGACTGTGGACGTCAAAGTAATCGAACCTGGCTCCGATCCGCCAGAACGTAAGGTATCGAGTATACCAGCAGGGAAAGGGATGAACCGGTCGGGCTGACTTGGAGAGAACGTTTTAAGTTTTTAGTGTTGCGTTCCAAAAGTTCCGATTTGAAAAGAACGCCTGCGGGGCTCGATATGGCGAGGACGATGGACCTGCGCTGGCGTTTAGCCAACCTTGCGAATCTTTCATGGTTGAGGGCGTCCCGAAGGGACGTGAGATACTGTTACGAAAAGTTCCTCGCGAGGTGAAAATCCCCCCCCCCGCCCCCCTTTACAAAAGGGGGGTGATTGCAATGTCTTTTCATGGTTTCAGGGTGTCCCGGGGGGGACGTGAGATACTGTTACGAAAAGATTTGATGGGTTGCGCTCCGCTCCACTCATCCTATGGACCTTTCCGTAGTTTCAGGGTGTCCGGAAGGGACGTGAAGAGCTGTCTCGAAAAGATTTATGGGTTGCACTCCGAGACTGTGCCGCAATTCAGAAATTGAGACACAGTCTCTCCGCTTCACCCACGCTACAGGTCTTTTTGTAGTGCGATGAACCCGACTTGCATATTCCAATGGCGCCGTCCCGGCTGCCGGCATCGAAAGACAATGCATAAAAATCACTCCATTAATTGGTGGCTAGCCTCCCTTTTCGGCCTGGGTAAAACCCCTGTGGCGTCAGGCACCGTGGCGACGCTGGTTGCCGGAATACCTTGTTTCCTTGTTGCAGGGCGCTTTTCCTGGCAGGTTCAACTGGCTTTGGCCATAGTTGTGGCCGTGATCGGATGGTGCGCCTCCGAAAAGGCTGAAGGGGAACTGGGGTGCTCCGACCCCGGCGAAATCGTAATCGATGAACTGTGCGGATATCTCGTGGCCATGACGGGGCATACGGTCAGCTTCGCATCCATTCTGAGCGGTTTTTTGCTCTTTCGGTTGTTCGATATCTGGAAGCCGTGGCCGATCCGGTTAATTGACAGGAGTGTGGAGGGGGGATTGGGGATAATGGCCGACGATATCCTTGCGGGAATATACGCAAATGTCCTGGGACTTATTCTTTTGAATCTTATCGGTCAATGAGCTAAATTAGCCGGACTCTCATCGGCCATGTTTAAAAATCGGGTAAAAAAGGATATATTAACAAGGGTAAGCTTTGCCGTTTTTTTGACTTTGCGCGACCTGAGGAGAACCGGGCGTCAACCCTGGATCGAGTTTTACAGAAAGGGATAGAACACTTGGGGGGCCATCTTTTTTTCTGTTACCCCCTTGCCGGAGCGGATTTTGTTAACGACCACTTCACCAAAGCACCGAAACGATGCACAGGCAGGGATGCCCGTTTCGTCCCGTAACGAATGCCTGGAGCTGCTCCAGCGCTTCAGTACGCCCGAGCACATACGCAGGCACAGCCTTCTGGTTGCCGAAGTGGCTCTCTTTCTTGCCGCCAGGCTCAACGGCAACGGATGCCGGCTCGATCCCAGCCTGATAGAAGCAGCGTCGCTTCTACATGACATAGGGAAAATACACAGCATCGAAACCGGTGAGGACCACGCCGTCCTCGGGGCCACAATGCTCGATGGCACAGTTGCCCCGGCCATAGCCGACATCGTTAGAGACCACATATCCCTCGACCGCTCGCAGGTTGCCGGTCCAATTACGGAATCCCTGCTCGTCAATTACTCGGACAAAAGAGTCCGGCACGACCAGGTGGTTTCGATCGAGGAACGCTATGAGGACCTGATTGCCCGCTACGCGAAATCTTTCTCGCATGAGCAATTCCTGCGGAAAAGACTCGATCTCTACGTCGAGCTTGAACAGACCATTTTTTCTCATCTAAGCATAGTACCTCGTGGCCCGGAAATTATGGGGATCAGATTGACGTCGTCAAAGGAGTATGACCTAAGATAATGGAAACGAAAAAGCTGACAGTCGCCTTACTGGCTGGAGGGAAATCCGAGGAACGCCAGGTCTCCCTGGAGAGCGGTGAACAGGTTTTCCGTTCACTCGACGAGCGCTACGAGGTCTTGCGCTACGATCCGGCCACAGACCTTCCCTTGCTGGCAAGTGAGGCGAAACGAATAGACGTCGCCCTCATAATTCTACATGGACGAATGGGCGAAGATGGCACCATTCAGGGAATGCTGGACTCTTTGGGAATACCCTATCAGGGCAGCGGCGTGCTCGGAAGCGCGATCGCCATGAATAAGATCTTGAGCAAGCAGCTTTATGTCCAGGCTGGACTGCCAACCGCTCCGAGCATTGTGGCGGACAGGTCGACCCCGCCCCGGGCTTCGGCCGTTATCGACGGACTGGGTCTGCCGCTTGTTATCAAGCCGGAACACGAGGGCTCCAGCATTGGCCTGACAATCGTAAGAGAGGCCGAAAATCTTTGGACGGCATTTGAAAAAGCATGGCGATTCGACAGGCGCTGCCTCGTAGAAAAATACATAATCGGGACAGAGATCACCGCCGGGGTTCTCGGAAACGACGATTTATTGGCTCTTCCACTGATTGAGATCTGTCCGGATGAGCGGTACGAATACTTCGATTACGAAGCTAAATATACGCCCGGAGCCACCAAAGAGGTCTGCCCCGCCAGGATTGCGCCGGATCTTGCCGAAAAGGCTCGCGAATACGCCAAGCGCGCGCATAATGCCCTTTACTGCAAAGGCTACAGCCGAACCGACATGATTCTTTCCGGCAACGATCTTTTCCTGCTCGAGACAAACACCATACCCGGCATGACCGCGACAAGCCTTTTCCCACAGGCCGCCGCAGTGGCTGGCATAGGATTTCCCGAACTCCTGGACAGGTTGATCGAACTTGCACTGGAGAAGTGAAAAATGCAGTTTTTAGTTTTCAGTACTGATAAATTAAAAACTATTAAAGCCTCGCGATTAGCCGCTCCACCTGTGCGCGTTTGTTCGAATAGGCGCTGCTCAGAATTATCCTCAGGTTGGCGTCGACATCATTTTCCGTGTCGATCCTTGTGTGCAGACAGGGACAGAGTTCATGCATACTCTCATACTCATCGAGAAACCCGGGCAGGTGTTCGGGTCTGGCATCCGACTGTCCGTCCTCACCTTCACGGCGGCGGCCGAGCCTGTCCAAAATAGTGGCCTGCGACGCGGTGCATTCAAAGAATAAAATGCTGGCGTCGAGGTCCTCAGCCAGTCTCATCGCTTCTTCGCGCCATTTCTGCTTTGAAAAGGTGGCATCCAGAATCACTGAGCGTCCCTTTTTCAACGCGTCCTGGGCCATTGAGAGCAGCCTGGCATAAACCCACCCACGTTTTTCGAGCCTGTATATACCGGTGCCGAAAGGGGCCGGCCCACTGTGCGCGTATTCCGCAAGCCCCTTTCGCGCGTCGTCCGACCTGAGAAGGGTAACATCGAATATCTCATGGAGTCGTTTCGCGCAGGTTGACTTCCCTGTCCCGGGCAGTCCGCACAGGACCCAGAGTGTGGGCCGGGAAAACTGGACGGCGTACCGAAAAGCCAAATCGAGGCATTCTACGGCACGGCTCTGCATCAATCGCCACCTCGCACCTTCCCCCAGTTCGGTTGCGCTAAGACAGGATATCTTCATCTTCACAATTGCTCGATAGCAGGAGTAGATATCCAGCATCGCGAATATACCGTAATCGCCGCTGGATTCCATGTAGCCATTCAACATGGCGAGGCTCAAATCCGGTCTGCCGAGCCGTTCCAAATCCATGTGAAGGAAAGCGAGGTCAACAGCCCTATCCCCGTACCGGAAACGCCGGTTGAATTCTATGCAGTCGATTATCTGGATCCGATCCAGGAAGTAAACATGCTCGGCCCTGAGGTCTCCATGACCGTCGCAGATTCTGCCTTCGGCAACCCTGCGCTGAAAAAGACCGCCATGGTTCCTGAAAAATCGGCGTCCGGCTTCCATTACGAAGTCGAAGCGATCTTTGTTGAGCAAATTTCCAATGTAGGGCTCCAATTGGCGAAAATTTTCCTCGGTGTTGACCTCTATTGCTTCGGGGCTGCCGTAGCGGTCGATCTGCTCACTACGCTCGATCGTGGCATAAAAATCAGCCAGAAGCCTGCCAAGGCGCAACGCTTCATCGGGCAAGGCTTTTCCACTCATTATCAGGCTGGTAAGTGAAAGTTCATCCGGAAGCTGTTTCATCTTGACCGCATATTCCACCACCTCGCCGTCGTCCCCGAAATGGAGCCCGTCCCCCGCCAGGCATATTGGGACCACGCCAAGGTATACGCCCTGGGACAGCCGCTGGTTTAGATCGACTTCGAACTCACACATCCGCCGCCTGGCTTCTAACCCGGTGTAATCGAGAAAACCGAAATCGACGGGCTTCTTCAATTTGTAGACGAGATCACCCGTCAGGAAAACAGCCGATATATGCGTGACCCGCTTTTCCAGTTTCGAGACCGGATGAGGGTAAAAGGCAGGGTCGGCCATCGCGGCGCACACCTGATCAAATCTTTCCAACTCGGTCATGGGATTTCTCCGAAAGGCGCTCAACGGGCTTAAATGTACGCACGGAGGGGATCTATTTCGACAAGGCAGAAGGGAAAAATCGCGTCGGCGCCGGCATCGGTCCGAACCTCACTTTTGCCTTTCGATAAAGGCATAAGCACTGTGGTTGTGAATCGACTCGAAATTTTCGACCTCCGCCAAAAACCAGGTGACATTCGGATCGCTCTGCAAGCCGCGAGCCACATCCCGAACCACATCTTCCACGAACTTGGGATTTTCGAAGGCGTATTCGGTAACATATTTTTCATCGGGCCTTTTCAGCACAGAAAAGACATCGCAGGATGCGGCGCTTTCCACAAGCTGAACGAGATCCTCAATCCAGACAAAACGTTTGAAACGAATGGCGAGGCGTACAGTACCCCTCTGATTGTGCGCTCCATGGTCGCTGATTTCTTTCGAACAGGGGCAAACGGTTGTAATGGGAACGTTTACTTCAAGCACCAGGTCATAGCCCTTCCGGCTGTCCAGGGTCCCGGCTACACGGCAGCGGTATTCCATCAGACCGGCGCTTTGGGTCACAGGGGAGAGCTTCCTGATGAAATAGGGAAAGCTTAGCTCCATATGGGCGGATTCGGCCTGGAGATGCTCCTGAAGAGCTCCCAGGACCGTGGAGAATTCCCTTATATCGAAGTGGCCATGGAATTGATTCAGAATTTCGATGAATCGGCTCATGTGTGTGCCCTTGAATTCCCGAGGCACATCCACATACATGTTTATGGTGGCCACCGTATGCTGGACCCCGTTCACCTTGTCCATCACGGTGACAGGATAGCGAATATCTTTTACGCCTACTTTATCTATGCTGATGTTCCTGTTGTCGGACTGTTTTTGAACATCGATCATGTGAACCGTCCTGGTTCGGAAAGAACGCCCGCAAGGGGCTAAGTTACGGTAAGGGAAAGTCCCCTATCCATGCAACACAATGGGCCATGAAATCCGGATTCGTTCGTCACCCCTGGAATCCGGCCGCAGCAGTTGCCTCCAGCAGGTTTTTCACTATTTTATCGAGACCCGCCCTGGTGCGGTCGCCCACTTTCTCGGCATATTCCGCCTGGAGGTCGGCCTCGATGACAAGATCGTCGTAAGGGATGAACCCAAGAATCAACTGGCCGCTCAGGGCCTTTCTCAAAAACGATCTATCCCTCTCGTTGCGGACTTTGTTTCCCACCAGGCCGACCCTGGTCAGCCCAATATCCCTGCCAAGCTCACGTATGCGGGAAGCCGTCTCGATACTGCGCTGCCCGGGCTCCACGACCGTGATAAGCCAGTCTACGAACTTCGAGGTTCCTCGGCCCAGGTGCTCGATCCCTGCCTCCATATCCATTATCACTACTTCATCGCGTCGCAATATCAGGTGTTGCACAAGGTTCTTGAGAAGAATGCTCTCGGGACAAACACATCCCGTTCCACCTTTTTTAATTCCGCCCATGACCATCAACCGTATGTTTTCCCCCTGGGAAACGGAAAGCTTTTCGGGCAGATCGTCGACCTTCGGATTCAGCTTGAAAAAGCCTCCGTAAGTTCCCGGAACAGACTCGGTGCGCTCGGCGACTAATTCCCGCATCTGTGAGATGGGAGTAATTTCAGAAGCGTTTTTGATCCCCAGGGCGTGCGCCAGGTTCGCGTCCGGGTCGGCATCGATGGCGAGGACACGCTTCCCCTGCCCGGCAAACCACTTTATTAAAAAAGCGCACAAGGTGGTTTTCCCGACTCCGCCTTTTCCCGTTACGGCAATTTTCAACTCAGTCTCCCCAAACTCACAGAAAATACGGCGATTTTCAAAACAGTATCTTACGTCCCTTCGGGACACCCTGAAACCATGAAAAGACGCGGCACCCACCTCCCCCTTTTGTAAAGGGGGGCAGGGGGGATTTTGCACCTCGCTTGAGACTTTTCAAAACAGTCCTCTCAAGGCTCGCTAAAACAGCGAATCAAGATTCGGACAGGATTTTTTTCCCGAGGCCAATGAGCCTATAGACCAGCCCCCCGCTCATCACGGCGATATCTTCGACGGGGAGGCGCCATTGGACACTTTCATCAAAAAGGATTGTGCCGTCGGCAGGAAACTCTTCATCCCCACTCCACAGAACAAGTTGAATGCCGACATGGGGAAAGACGGGAAATTCCATGCCGAAATCCCCATTTTCCACGGGCGCCCCCCCTATCATCGCGGCACATTTTACGAAAAGCCTCCCATTATTGCCGAAAAAATTCACGAAGGGGTCTCTGGCCCGCTTCTGAAATGCTTCGAAGTAAAACTGCCCATCCGGTATCTGGCGGAAGGTCACAAGTTTACCGGTGTTTTTTTTCCCGGAAGCGCCCAGCAAATAATGCGCAATAAGGATTTTGTCGGGGAGCGAAACTTCTTCGCTCGAACCGTTCCTGCGAATATCGGTTTCAAGGTGAGTTTCAACTGTGTACTTATTTCCGAGGTAGGGAACGATCCAGCACTTTTCCTCGGCGAGTTCCACGCCGGCTGCTTTGGCGAGCGCCGCTGCATCCCTCCTTTTTAGCTCGATGGAGGCCAAACGGAATGACTCCTTGTAATCGTCTATCCTAGCCACTGTAACTCCTCGTTTCGTTGAAGGCGTTAAATTCAACGGGGCTCAGCGCCGTAGAATAGGTCGAGCGCCGTTCGAGATCGGAGTCTTCTTCGAGTTGGAAAAGTAAAGGAGCTTGAGTCGGAACATCCGAGATCGCTTGCACAGAAAAAATATAGTGATTATCCGTTGGTCATCTCCACAGGATTCGAGCACCCGATTTTAAATTAAATGGAGTATTCAAATCAATGGTTCAAGACAGTTTTATAGTCCGATGCAGCCGGTGTGGCGCAAAAAATCGCATTCCACGCTCACGGGCAGGCGAAAAGGCCGTTTGCGGCAAGTGCAAAACTCCTCTCAGCTTGACCGCGGCATATCCCGAACGCTCCATAAACGTCGACGAACGCACCTTCGGCGCCGAGGTGCTCAGATTCCCCGGCCCGGTGCTGGCACTTTTCTGGGCGCCGTGGTGCACCCACTGCCTGCGTTTGATGCCGCTTATCGACCAACTCGCCACCGAGTACTCGGGGCTCGTAAAATTCATAAAAATCGACATGGACAAGAGTCCCGGCCTCGCTTCGCAATACCAGGTGCTAAGTGTGCCTACAATGCTTGTCTTCGCGAACGGCCAGCTTGTCAACCGCATGGTCGGTGCTCTGCCCCGAGACCAGATAGTCCAACACCTGCGTCCATTTTTACAACCATACAAAAAAAACCCCGATTCCAGGCATTAAATAACACCCCAAGGCTTTTCCTCATTGTAATATTCACAAAACGCTTTAGAATTCAGGGCCTTTTGATGGATGGCTTTTCTTTTGTGAAGGGACCTATGAAAGTCAGTATTTTCGGATCCGCAGGCTCTGAAGCCCTTGGGCTAAATCCCCCGGCTTTTCTAATCGACAATTTCCTGCTGCTGGACGCGGGAACCATTTCGCTCACCCTCGACGAGATCTCACGGTGCTCCATAACGCACATATTGCTTACTCATGCCCATTTCGACCACTTAAAGAGCATACCCTTCCTGCTCGACAACCTCAACTCGATGAACCCTGCCTGCCGGATTGTGATCATTAGCGGTAAACCAGTGATTTCCGATATAAGGAAACACATATTTAACAACAGGATTTGGCCGGATTTTACGACAATTCCGGATGCTCGAAACCCTATAATGCGCTATGAGGTGATCTCGACGCGCAAACCGATGGTGATAGGCGACTACGTAATCCGGGCCACGAAAGTCAACCACTCGGTCCCGGCTTACGGATACCTTATTGAGCATACTTCAGGCGCATCTCTGCTATACACCGGCGATACCGGCCCAACCGAGGCAATCTGGGAAAGGACGCGGGACCATGATGTCAACGCCCTCATCATCGAGGTTTCATTTCCCAACGAACTGAGTGCCCGTGCTCTTGCCACAGGCCATCTGTCGCCATCCCTCCTGGAGGCCGAGATCCGCAAGATGCCAAGGCTTCCGGAAAAAATCTATATATCACACCTGAAACCTCCGTTCAGGGCTCAGATCGAAGCTGAACTGGCACGTATCCCCGGTGTATGTCTTGAACTGCTGGAGGAAGGCATTTCCTTGAAAGTGCAATAAGCCTTCAACGAGCATCTCAATGAAGATATTCCAGAGAATTAGACTGCCGATCCTGATTTTATTAATATCTGAAGTTGTGCTGATCGGCCTTTTCCCCGCATCCCTTATCTTTAAATCGAATGTGACCGCCGGGGGCGATACGCCCTCTCATTTCATATCAGCCATTGCCATGAGCAGAGGGCTTTGGACCTTCTTTTCGCCCGTTGCCTGGCTCCCGGGCGCGTATGGAGGTTTTCCCCTTTTCCTCCAGTACTTTCCCCTGCCATTTGCCATAATGGCCCTTATTTCGCTGGCAGTTTCCCTCCAGGTCGCATTCAAACTCGTTACGCTTCTGGCAATCCTGCCTTTGCCCGCCGCTGCTTACCTGTGTCTCCGCCGCCTTGGCTACGCCCAAAACACCGCGGAGATCGGAGCTGTTTTGTCGTTGCCGTTCCTCTTCATGACCGAAAATTCGATGTGGGGAGGGAATATCGACAGCACTCTTGCGGGCGAGTTCGCCTTCGGGATTTCACTTATTCTCTATGTCATTTTCACGGGAAAACTATACGCCGACATCTCCGAGCATAAATCTTTGTGGGGCAGCTCGGCCCTGGAGGCCCTCATGGCTCTGAGCAGCGGTTATCCCCTCCTTCAATCCGCGATGGGCACATCGTATTTCCTGGTGCGGGGCGGGAAGCTGCGATACCTACTCCAGCTGCATGCCGCGGCTTTCGGGCTTGCCGCGTTCTGGCTGCTCCCGGTCCTTTGGCGCATCCCCTGGAATTCCGCCGTTGCAATATCGTGGGGTTTCAAAACCTGGACGGAATTCGCGCCACCCATTCTATGGCCCTCTTTTGCCGGGGTCTTGATGGTCCCCTTACTGGGCATAGACAGCCTCTTCCGACGCAAAACCGGGTTTGCCGCAATATTCAAGGAGTCAATCGAGGGTCCCGAACTCTACCTGTTCTGGCAATTTGCGGTCGCGCTGCTGGCTTTCAGCCTGGCCCCTTCCGCCGGGCTCGTCGATATCCGTTTTTTGCCCTTTGCCCAGATCATGGCGGCGCTGCTCGGCGCCATCGGATGGGGCAGGCTCCTGTCGCGTCTCCCACGCCCCAACCTGTGGTTTGCGGTATTCTCGGCCGGGATTGTCGCACTGTCGCTGACCAGGGTCGCCGCCATCAACACCTGGATACAGTGGAACTATTCCGGCATGGATTCCAAGCCCCTCTCGAACTCGTATCGCCTGGTCAATCAATATCTGAGGGGGGATCAAAACAGCCCCAGGGTGGTTTACGAACACAACGAAATAACAAACGCAGCCGGCACCAGCAGGGCGTTTGAACTGCTGCCTTACTATTCAGGGAGATCCACCCTCGAAGGGCTCTATCTGCAATCAAGCATCAGCGCCCCATTCGTCTTTTATATTCAATCGGAGTTGACCCAGACTCCATCCACCCCTCTTTCACGGTATTACTACTCACGGCCCGACCCCGGCCGAGCCGCCGCCCACCTGCGTCTATTCAACGTCGGCCAAGTCATAGCGGCCTCCAGCGATATCGCCAGTGCACTCGACTATTCGCCCGATTACGAGTTTGGCATAACCTTTCCGCCATACAGGATCTATCGCCTCAAGGAAGCCGCCGATTCTTACGTCGAGCCGCTGAGATTCAAACCTCTGCGAATACCTCCCAAAGACTGGAAAAGAGTTCAGTTCGACTGGTTCCGCAAATCTTCCTTGAGAGTACCACTTATCGTGGCGTCGCAAACTTCACCCGGTAATTTTTGGAGGGACTTACAGCCTTATGACGGGGACCCCGGGCATATTCCGGAAGTTCCCTATCAGAACTGCGCCGAGGTTCCGGGAATACGGGCGTCGGCCCGGTTGGACGACGGCAAGATTGCGATTGAGACCTCCGAGCCGGGTCACCCGCTCTGGATAAAGGTCTCGTACCATCCGGACTGGCGAATAAGCGAAGGAGCGGGGGAACTCTACCAGGCCTCTCCCGCTTTTATGGTTCTCGTGCCGCGGACCTCCAGGGTGGTCCTCACTTTCGACACCCGCGCCGGGGTATATCTCTGGGGAAAAATCCTGTCGCTCTTAACACTGGCGCTACTGGTTTCCCGGGTCTTTATTCCCGCTTCATTCTTTGCCCGGGTCTTCATTCCCAATTCTCGCTTCCCGCTTCCCGCTCCATTCTTTTTCGCGTTTGCCGTGATGGCAATAATCATCACGGCAACGCTATCGGTAAGAAACCACCGTGACTCGTCTCTTCTATACGAACTTGCAAACAGCAGGGTGGTAAAGATTAATGAGGAAACATCCGCCCAAAACGGGCAAGCCCCTCCGGACGTGCCGGCGTTTTCCCCGACCCCGGAGAACTTACGAAACATCGACCTGCTGAACGAATGCATTGCAAAATTCGGTCATTCCTCGGTACTGGACTTTTGCATGCTCGATAAGGCTTCCTCGATGTACGCCCTGAAAAGGTGGGCTAGCTTGCGTTCGATGCTGGAGGACTTTTTGAGGGATAATCCCGACACCAGGGTCTACGCGGAAAGCCTTATGTGGTTAGGAAAAACGTCTGTTGAGATGGGCAGGCAAGACGAGGCGGAAGGGTTTTTCCGGCGCGCGCTCTTTTCATGGCCCCCGAATAACGCTACAAAACAGGCTGGCTTGAGCCTGGTGGAAATGATCGGAACCGCACCCCTTCTTAAGGAGGCCAAAGGGTTTTTGGAATCCGGTAAGTACCTCGAGGCCTATAGCATTTACGGGGCGCTCGCTTTGTCCGGAGATAAGAATGTCCGGGATGAAAGCGTACTTTCCCTTGCGTACTGTTCTTTTGATATGAACAGGACCCAGGAGGCCTCGGACCTTTTTTTGCAGTGGCTGAACAATAATTTCGAGGCGCCGGAATCCGTCAGGGTCCAGGCCGCCTTCAGGCAATGTCAGACCATTATCGCCCGGGACAAGGAATGGCTGAACGGATCGGAGCCTGGAGCAGCCTCGCCTGGCGACTCCGGATTTATCGTACGATTCCTGAATTGGGCCGGGCTGGACTCACACTGATACCGCGGAGGCGCAGAGTTGACTGGTTTTGTTTTTTCCTCCTGAAGAAAGTAGGATAATTGGCCTTTAGTTCGTCTGTTTATTCAGCTCGTTCTTCTCTGCCTCTCGGCGGTGAGATGCCCCCTGCCCTCTCCATACTTGTGCCTCTCTACAACGAGCAGGAGACCCTCATCCCGAACCTTCGCAAACTGCTTCTCTTCCTGCGGGACGAGGGACTCGACGCCGAGGTCATCCTCGGGAGCAACGGTTCCACAGATGCGACTTTGGAGATATGCGGGATTATCGAATCGGTCCTGCCGGGGCGTATCGGCTTTTTCCACGTGAACAGCCGGGGCGCCCTCGGACTGGTCTTCAAAAAGGCGGCCGAACTTGTGTCCGCCCCTCTTATGATCTCCATGGACATCGATTTCCCGGTAGCTCTCGGTTTCATTACCAGGGCGCTGGAACTGCTTAAGAGATGTGACCTTGTGGTCGGGTCAAAAAAGTGCGGCACACAACGCCGCTCCCCTTTGCGTCTCTTTGGAAGCAAGCTTTTCAATCTATGCGCCAGGGTCCTTCTCCGGTTGCCTTACGACGATTATTCCACCAGCGCAAAAGCTTACAGGGTCTCTTCGGTCCGGCCCCTGTTGCGAGGGATAAGCGACGACACGAACTACGTTTTGGACCTGCTGTGCAGGGCACAGAGGGCGGGGTTGAGAATAGAGGTCTATCCGGTTGCCTGCGCGGACTGGCGCACCAGCCGTTTCAGGCTGTTAAGAGAGGCGTCGGTTCGTTTCGCCTACCTGTTTCGTCTATGGATCGGTAAATCGAAGGAGCGTGGTAGGGAGTAGGGCCTGTCTCTCCTCTAGCATCATATATTTGCAGGCGGCGGGCACGTTTAAACTGTGCCCACACTGCGCTTGGCCCGACGGGTAATGTGTTAGCATCCGTTTATCTTCGCATCTTCTGTGCCGGTGTCCTGATTGCTTTTTGTCGAGTTTGCATTTCTCTGCCGGATATGTTAGCATTTGATCTCTTGGCCGTGCTAGACGGGGAACTAGCGGTGCCCTGTAGCCCGAGATCCGCTTCTGCGGGGTTGAATTCCCTCTCGAAGGGCCCGGAGCTGAGCTGGCTGTATCTAATTCCGGCGCCGGTTGGACGCCACGCAACAGACGAGTACGAACCCCGTCAGGTCCGGAAGGAAGCAGCGGTAAGTACCCCCGGCTGTGTCGCGGTTTAATCTGGCCTGGTTGCCTGAAGGTGTGCGGTCCGTCTTGGCCAGTCCGACGGAGGGTGCACGGCCAAGTCCTCAACATTCAATGTCGAGGCGCAGAGGAAAAGCGCGGACGCATACGAAATTGCCGGCCTCTGCAAGTGTTCCCCTTCGTATTTTTAAATCCTGCCTTCGGTCACCAAAAGTTGCTCTTTGCGGTAAATGCTCTCACTACCGGGAGGATTGTCATGAAAGCCATTTTACCGGCTATCTTTACGCTGATTATTGCGTCGTTGATAGTCTCCAATCCCCGGGCCTTCGCCCAGACGGCGACGCTTTATTCCCCGGCGTCCAACAGATTTTTCAGGCCCGATGCGTCAAGTGCCACAGTGGGACGCGCGCCCCCGAGGGCCTTCATCTGGATAGTTACAGCGCTATCATGGCTGGAGCAAAAGACGGGCCGGTAATCGTCCCGGGCCATCCGGATAAAAGCCAACTTATGAAGAGCATCAAGGGAATTTCCAAACCCCGCATGCCCAAAGACGGCCCCCCCTGGCTCTCTGAAAATGAGATCAATCTCATCGAAAAATGGATTGCAGCCGGCGCGGGCGACGCGGAAACCCGCCAGTGAGTGGGCTTACATTGAATTCCTTTCGGGTGACAGGTGATAATCCCCGTGAAACTTGACTTTAGAAAAGAGGCCGCAATGCGATTGCACTATCTTCAGCACGTTCCGTTCGAAGGACCTGCAAATATCCAGGTTTGGGCCGAACATCAGGGCTGGCAAATATCGGGCACCCACCTCTACAGGCAGGAAAAGCTCCCTGCCCAGGATGAGTTCGACTGGCTGGTGATAATGGGAGGCCCGATGAACATATATGAAGAAAAGGAATACCCATGGCTTGCCGCTGAAAAAAAGTTCATCGCGGAGGCCATAGACGATGACAAAATTGTGCTCGGCATTTGTCTGGGCGCACAGTTGGTCGCAGACGTCCTCGGTGGCCGGGTAGTCCCCAACAGGCACAAGGAAATCGGCTGGTTTCCGGTAAATCTTACGCCCGAAGGACCTGCGTCAGTGCCTTTCCGCGGCTTTCCGAACCAGTTCTCGGCGCTTCACTGGCACGGAGATACCTTCTCACTTCCACCCGGAGCGATCATGCTGGCAGAGAGCGAGGCCTGCCCGGCCCAAGCCTTTTCAGCCAACGGGGACAGGGTCCTCGCACTTCAATTTCACCTGGAATCGTCGGTCGAAAGCATACGGACGCTGATTCAAAATTGTTCCGGCGAACTTGTAGATGCCGAATACATCCAGTCAGCGGACGCCATCCTGGAAAGAAAGGAGAATTTTTTAAGCATTAACGGCACGATGATCACGCTTCTCGAAAATATGAATGGATTTTTTGGCTAACCGCTCACTCGTCACTGCTCTCAAGGTAGGGGCGCAGGGCCTGGCCGGTCAGAGATTTTTCACTTGACGCGATTATTTCCGGCGGTTCGCCCTGCGCGACTATTTCGCCGCCTTCATCGCCGCTGCCCGGACCGAGATCTATCACGTAATCGCTTGCCCAGACGAAGTCGGTATTATGCTCGATTACAAGGACCGTATGGCCGTGATCGCTCAGCGCCCTCAGCACGTCCAAAAGGCGCCTGATATCGGCTCGGTGCAATCCCGTCGTAGGCTCATCGAGAATATAGAGCGTGGCGCTTCTGCTGTTGCCCAATTCGCCTGCAAGCTTGATTCGCTGTGCCTCGCCTCCGGAGAGTGTCGGACTGGGTTGGCCGAGCTTGAGATAGCCGAGTCCGAGGTCGCCCAGGATTTTTAACCGGCGCCAAATGAGCGGAATACCGGAAAAGACCTGGACGGCTTCCTCGATCGTCATTTCTAAAATCTCTGCGATGTTTTTGCCCTTGTACCTGATATCGAGGGTTTCGGCATTGAAGCGCCTGCCTGCGCACGATTCGCAGGGAACGAAGACATCGGGCAAAAAATTCATCTCGACCTTGACCTGCCCCTGCCCCTTACATACCTCGCAACGGCCGCCTTTCACGTTGAACGAGAACCTGCCGGGACCGAACCCCCGCGCCCGCGATTCGGGAAGCAGGGCGAAATACTTTCGGATTTGGTCCCATACGCCGATGTAGGTGGCCGGGATGGACCTCGGCGTCCGCCCTATCGGGTTGTGGTCAACCTCAAGGACCCGCTGGATCTTTTCGCACCCCGATATGGAATCGAAGCCCCGCCCGCCGTCCTCCTCGCAGGATCCCCTCAGCGCCTCGCCAAGTCCTCGATAGACTATCTCGTTTACGAGCGTGCTCTTTCCCGCGCCCGAGACCCCCGTGACGGTCACAAGGAGCCCGAGCGGAATCCTGACGTTTATTCCCTTGAGGTTTCTCGCCCTGGCCCCTTTAAATTCGAGCCAGCCGAATTCTCCCGCCTTCTTTCGGGCCTGAATGGAAAAGAGATCCCCGAGTGAATTTCCGAACCACTGCCCCGTAAGGGTCCCAGGCATTTTTACGAGCTGATCGAAACTGCCCATGGCGACCACTTTTCCACCGCTGCTTCCCGCCCCCGGACCGAGTTCAACCAGCAGGTCCGCCTTTTTCATAGTCTCCGGATCGTGCTCGACTATAACGACCGTGTTTCCTTTGTCGCGCAGTCTTTCCAGGCCTTCCAGCAGCTTCCGGTTGTCGGCGGGATGAAGCCCGATGGTGGGCTCATCCAGGATGTAGCAGACACCGCGAAGATTTGAGCCAAGCTGTGCGGCCAGCCTGATTCTCTGGGTTTCACCGCCCGAAAGGGTATCACCGGACCTGTCCAGGGACAGATAGCCAAGTCCCACGTTGAGAAGGAACGCAAGCCTCTCAGTGATTTCCCTGCGAATAGGCACTGCAACCGGCGCCTCTTTCGAGGTAAATTTGAACTTCTTCCACGTTTGGGCAAGTTCGGATACCCTCAGGGCGCTCATGGCGTCGATAGTCAGGTCCCGAAAAAAGACCGACCTCGCCTGCCGGTTCAGCCTGCTCCCGCCGCACTCGGAGCATGGCATATCGTCATACATGGTCTGAAGCTTTTTCCATGCTTCATCCTCCCGGGCAACCGCGTCAAGGATTTGGACAACTCCGGAAAACTTTCCCTTCCTGCCGTGAAGTATCGACTCCCAGGTCGAATCGTCGAGGCTGGAGGCCGGTTTTTCCAGGTCGATTCCCAGTTCCATCCTCCAAAGACGTCCAACTTTTTCGGCTTCCCGCCTCGAACCGCGCCACACCGTGGATTGAAGAAAACTTAGAAGCCCGTCTTTAAGCGAAATATCGGGTGCGCCGCGAAGCCGCTTTTCATTGATTTGCCTTACCCTGCCGATTCCCATACAGGCCGGGCAAAACCCCTGTCTGCTGTTGAACGAAAATAACCTGGGGTCGAGCGGAGCAAGCCCACTGTCGCAGGCCTGGCAGTAGAGACGTTGGCTGAAGACCCTGGTTCCCCCCGCCGGCGGGTCCAGGTAAAGGATGCCCCCTCCCATAGCAAGCCCTCGGGTGACCGAATCGTGCAACTCGTCGATAGTTATTCCGCTTTGATCGAGCCCGGGCAGAAGCGCCTCGATATCGTGCTCGCGGCGCCTCGCCAGTTCGGGGATTGGATCAAGGGAGACGTACTTTCCGTCAACCCTGGCCTGCTCGAACCCCGTCCGTTTGAGGCGGGCAAAAAGGTCCCGGTATATCCCTTTGCGCCCGTGAACAAGCGGGGCCAGCAGCCTCAGTGGACCAGCGCCGGCTTCCCGGCGAACCCTGGAGAGGATGTCGTCAACAGTAAGTGTTTCCAGGTCCCTGCCGCATCCCGGGCAGTGCTGCCTGCCCAGTTTGGCATAGAGCAACCTTAGCAGGTGATAGATCTCCGTGATCGTGCCGACGGTGGACCTTCTGCCGAACTGGCTCGTCCTCTGCTCGATGGCGATCGTGGGCGGCAGCCCTATGATCTGATCCACATTGGGCTTTTCCATTATCTTGAAGTATTGGCGGACATACGACGAGAGGCATTCCAGGTATCTGCGCTGACCTTCGGCGAAGAGCACGTCAAAAGCCAGAGTGGATTTTCCAGACCCGCTAAGTCCCGTCAGGACACTAATTTTCCCGCGTGGAAGCCGGATCTGCTCGACTTCCAGGTTGTGCTCGCGCGCTCCGCGTATAATGATCTCGCGGGCGGGGGCACGTACGGCCGAATTTTTTAAATCCCCCGGGACCGACCGCTTCTTCAGCGCTCCGATCCGTGACCCAACCGGCAGGTGCAATTTCGAGACGGGAAAATCCCGTCTGCGGTTCCGCCGCCTCCGCAGATTCTATCTCAAAGGATTCGCTCTCAAACTGTCCGGCCTTGCTCTCAAACTGTTCGGCCTCGGCAAGGCGCTCCCGCAGATACCGGCCCGTTATGCTATTGGCGCACTCGGACACCGTCTCCGGCGTACCCTCGCAGATGATTTCCCCGCCTCCTTCTCCGCCCTCCGGACCCAGGTCGATGATCCAGTCGCAGGCGGCCAGCAAATCCAGATTGTGTTCCACCACCAGGACGGTATGCCCCTTTTCGACCAGTTTAAACAACACACGAACCAGTTTTGAAATGTCATCGGGATGCAGACCCGTCGTGGGCTCATCCAGGACAAAAAGCTTTGCCCCGCCCGATAGGCCGCCGTAGAGATGGTGGACGAGCTTGAGTCTTTGCGCCTCTCCGCCGGATAGCGTACTCAGCGGCTGACCCATGCGGATGTAGTCCAGACCCATTGCTATCACCGGTTCGAGCGCCTCGGCAAGCTGCCGGTTTTCCGGAAAGTGATCCAGTACCTGCCGCGCTGTCATCTCCAGCATGTCGCCAATGCTGATGCCCCGCAGTTTGATTTCGAGGACCTCTTCCCTGAATCGTTTCCCGCCACATTGAGGACAGCGCACGAAGACGTCGGCCAGAAACTGCATCTCCACGCGCTCGAACCCTTCGCCCTTGCATGTCTCGCACCTTCCACCCGGCACGTTGAACGAAAAGTGCCCGGTCGAAAATCCTCTTGCGACCGCCTCCGGCGTATCCGCGAGCATCTTGCGCAACGGGCCCAGGGCACGGGTGTAAGTCAGCAGGTTCGCCCTTGGAGACCGGCCGACGGGCTGCTGGTCAACCAGTACGATTTCACTGACATTTTCCGCCCCCGCGATTTCATCGTGCAGTCCCGGCGTTTCCGCCGCCCTGCCCTTCTTCCTGAGCCAGCCGTGGTAAAGCGTCTTTTCGACGAGGGTGCTCTTGCCCGAACCCGAAACTCCGCTTACGCCCACTAGAAGTCCAAGTGGAACCGTTGCGTCGATTCCCTTGAGGTTGTTTTCGCGTGCGCCCCTGATGATGATCTTTTTCGACGGGTTGTGGCTCCTGCGGCCGACGGGACCCTGAAACACCGTTTTGCGACCCGAGAGATAAGCCCCGGTAAGACTCTTCGAAGATCGACCGAGTTCGCCCGGCGGTCCCTGGAAAAGGACTTCGCCCCCCCTTTCGCCTCCCCCCGGCCCCATGTCTATCACTTCATCGCAAAATCGGATCATTCCCGGGTCGTGCTCGACCATCACTACGCTGTTTCCCATCGTCACGAGCCGGTTCAACTGCCCCATGAGCCTTTTCTGATCGCGAGCGTGGAGCCCCACGCTCGGTTCGTCCAGAACGTAGAGCACATTTACGAGAGAAGACCCCAGTGCGCGGGTAAGGTGGACCCTCTGGACTTCTCCGCCCGAGAGCGTCCTGGACTGCCGGTCAAGCGAAAGGTAGTGCAGCCCGACAGCCATCAGGAACTGGAGCCTGCTACGGATTTCGGAAAGCAGCAGGGAGACCGCAGGGTCTTTGGAGGCCTCGGGCCACTCCCCTCCAAAGAACCGGCTCAGCCTTTCAATGCTGCTGGCGGCGATCTCCGCGATATTTACCCCCCTCAGCCGGTAGACAAGAGTCGAGGGCTGGAAGCGCGACCCTCGCGCATGCATCGCAGGCAGTATAGGCCCGGTATCGCGACAGGTAGACCCGCACGTGCATTTTGTAAGTCTTTGTCTCCAGCCACTCGAAAAATCCTTTTATCCCGTAGTAAGTCTTGGACCCGTTTATGATTTTTTGTCGAGCGGCCTCATCGAGCGCGCTAAAGGCCACATCGACAGGAATCTTTTCTTTTTTGCAAAAATCCAGGAGTTCGAAGTACTCTTCCCTGTTGGTCCCGAAGGGTTTCACCGCACCCTCGCGAATAGAGAGGCTCCGATCGGGAATGATCAGGTCGATATCCACCCCGATTGTCCTGCCAAAGCCCCTGCACTTGGGACATGCTCCGATAGGGCTATTGAAGGAAAAAAGGTTTGGGTCCGGCAAGGGGATTCGCGGGGCGTCCGGACAGTCGGCACAGGCAAGCTCGGAGCTAAACCTCATGATCCGGTCCGGTAGGACGACCGCCGTCAGGCGCCCCTCTCCCATTTTGTAGGCGGTCGAGAGGGAATCGGAGACACGGTTCCGCGTGGCTTTCCCCCAGAGCAACCTGTCGACAACCACAAGGATCTCCTGCCGGCCGAGCCTGGCTGAATCGGACTGGCCGAGATCGTCCAGTTCCACGACGGCCCCGTTGACAAATATTCGCTGGAAACCCTGAGAGACGAGTTCGGTCCGCCATTGGCTGTCCTGAGCGCACAGGAACGGAAAACATATGAGCACCCGGTCTTCTCCGGAAAGCCCGTTAAGCTTGCCGTATATTGTTTCCGGCGTATCGCTGGTTGCCGGCTTTCCGCAGGATGGGCAGTAGGGGATGGAAAGCCTGGCAAAAAGCAGCTTCATGTAGTCGTTAATTTCGGTTATCGTTCCGACCGTGGAACGGGAACTGCGAACGGCGGTCCCCGATTCTATCGCGATACTCGGCGGAATGCCTTCTATCAGGTCGGCTTCGGGCGGGTCCATCCGCTCCAGGAACTGGCGCGCATAAGGCGAGAAAGTTTCGATATACCTGCGCTGACCTTCGGCGTAGAGCGTATGCAGGGCAAGACTCGACTTGCCGGACCCGCTTACCCCGGTTAGTGCGATCAGCTTGTTTAAGGCGATATCAAGGTTCAGGTTTTTCAGGTTGTGCTGGCGAACGCCTCGTAGGCGGATAACGTCCTGCTCCAATACTAAGCTCCAAATCTAAATGATGCCCTCGGGTTCGGAAAAGCGCTGTGCGCTCCGCTTAGTCCACTCTGCGGATCTTTTCGGGGCGTTCCAACGATGCACTTGTGCAGCCGGTTTTCCGGGCTCATTTTCGTTTTTCACCGCTCGGGCAACTTAATCTCTTGATATTGAACGTGCAATTAATTAACAATCGAAAGTTAAGCTCGAATTATAACATATTTTAACTCCAACCGGCGGCGTTCGGAATTTCTTTCAGGATGAGCGTACGATAGGCTCATCCTGCCCTGGAAGTATAAGATGAACGATATTACCCCTATGATGCGGCAGTACCTCGAAATAAAGTCGAAGTATCCGGAATCGATCCTGCTCTATCGCATGGGGGACTTCTACGAGATGTTCATGGAAGACGCGGTGACCGCTTCCAAAGTGCTGGACATCGCTCTTACATCCAGAGACAGACAGGCGCAAAATCCCGTCCCGATGTGCGGAGTTCCGTACCATGCGGCGGAGAACTATATAGCGAAGCTCGTTTCGGCCGGCTTCAAAATAGCGGTGTGCGATCAGGTCGAAGACCCCAAAAAGGCAAAGGGCCTGGTGCGCCGCGAGGTAACGCGGGTCCTCACGCCCGGTCTCATCGTCGATCATCAGAACCTCACCGCCGACCAACCGAACTACCTGGCTGCCGTCTCGGACCGAGGAAAACATATCGGGCTTGCCTTTTTGGACATTTCGACGGGCGAGTTCAGGGTCACGGAACTGGACTCACACGAAAGTCTCCTCGAAGAATTATTCAAAATAAACCCCAAAGAGGTCCTTTTGCCTGAAGAGTTTTTCCCGGAGTGGATAAAGTCCGTGAAGAACCGGATCGATACGATCTTCACGCACATCGAGGAGGTCCATTTTGACCGGCGAAGGGCACAGGAGCGGCTAACCTCCCATTTCAAGGTGCACTCGCTCGAAGGCTTCGGAATAAGCGGGATGGATTCGGCAATTCAGGCTGCCGGGGCCGTTCTGGCCTACGTTTACGAAAATCTATTCGGCGCATGCGAACATATCAAACAGGTCATCCCGTACAGTTGTTCCGATTTCATGGTCATGGACGAGGCGACTGTCAGAAATCTCGAAATATTTCACTCTGCCGGCTTTCAGGGGAGAAAAGGCACCCTCATCGATGTGATCGATCACACGCGCACCGCGATGGGGGGCCGCAAGCTCCAACAGTGGCTCCGATATCCGCTGCTTGACCTCGAAGAGATAAACGAGAGGCAGGATGCAATCGCGGAGTTAACGGCCCAAAGCGACCTCAGGACCGCCTTGCCAAATACGCTCCAAGGCATAAATGACATAGAGAGGCTCAATGGAAGAAACAGCACAGGAGTCTCTTCGCCCCGCGACCTGATCGGCCTGAAGAAATCGCTCCAGGTCCTGCCGGCCTTGCACCGGATGATTGCCGGCTGCCGGAGCGCTCTTTTGTCGGGCATTGACTCGAACTGGGACGATCTCGACGATCTTACCGCCCACCTCGAAGCGGCTCTATGCGACCCTCCCCCCGCGATCCTTTCCAACGGCGGAGCCATAAACCCGGGCTTTCATCCGGACCTGGACCGCTATGTCCACCTGAGCCGCGATGCAAAAGGCTGGATGGCCGAATATGAGACCACCCAGCGCCGGGAAACTGGCATATCTTCTCTCAAGGTCCGCTTCAACAAGGTTTTTGGCTATTATATCGAGATATCGCGCTCAAACCTTTCCTCTGTGCCCCAGAATTACTTCCGCAAACAGACGTTGGTTAACGCCGAACGCTACATCACCGAGGAGCTGAAGGAATTCGAAGTCGAGGTCCTGGAAGCCGACGAAAAGCGGCTCGAACTCGAGGCCCGGCTTTTTTCCGAGCTGCGCCGGACTGTCTCGCTCGAAAGCGAACGCATACAGAAGATGGCCGAAGTAATTGCGACCCTGGACTGCATCGCATCCCTGGCAGAGGTTGCCTCAAAATACGATTACTCCAGGCCCCGGGCAGATCGCGGCGATTCCCTCCGAGTCCTGGACGGCAGGCATCCGGTTATAGAGCGTTTTTTGCCCGAAGGCGGTTTTGTTCCAAACGACCTGGAACTCGACCAGGAGAGCCAACAGGTGCTCATCATAACCGGCCCCAACATGGCCGGGAAATCCACCATTTTGAGGCAGGCCGCCCTGATTGTGCTTCTGGCCCAGATCGGCTCCTTCGTTCCGGCCCGCGAGGCGCACATCGGCATCGTCGATCGCATTTTCACTCGCGTCGGGGCATCGGACGATCTTTCGCGGGGCCGCTCGACCTTCATGGTGGAAATGCAGGAGACTGCAAATATTTTGCACCAGGCCACACCCAAAAGCCTTATCATACTAGACGAGATCGGAAGAGGAACCAGTACCTTCGACGGCATGAGCATAGCGTGGGCGGTTGCGGAATTCTTACACGATTTTCGTAGCGTGGGAGTGAAAACCCTTTTTGCCACCCACTATCACGAACTGACTGAACTTGCCCGCAACCGGCCGCGAGTAAAGAACTTCAATGTGGCAATCAGGGAGTGGCAACAGGAGATAATTTTTTTTCACAAGTTGACCCCCGGTAGTTCGAGCAGAAGCTATGGCATACAGGTCGCCAGGCTTGCCGGCCTGCCCGAGCAGATTACCGGTCGCGCAGGCGAAATCCTGGCGCAACTCGAAGCGGGAGGTTCAATCGTAGAGTCCGGCATGCCCGATCTAAAGGTGAAGGGATGCCGCTCCCCCAAAGAGGTTGAACCGGGTATACAGCTTCAGCTTTTTCAAAAGGCCGCAGACTGGGTGCGGGAAAGAATCGTGGAACTCGATCCGGACAGCATGACTCCCATCTCGGCCCTTCAGACCCTCCACGCTCTCAAGGAAGAAATTCTACGAAAGGATGGGGTCAGACCGGGAGAAATGGAGCGCAGGAAAAGTTCATCCAAAAAAGCACGCGCGGGTTGAAGTCCAGACTGCGCCAAGGTTCACGGCCCGCGCAGTAATGCAGTTTCAGAAAATCGGCCGATTCGGGCTGCAGGCTTTAAAGGAGGCGCCGCAGGTGTTGCGCGGGACGTCGAATCTATTCTCTCTTTCGCGCACGCAGTAGAACCGAACTGTAAGCCATAGTTTTTCCCTGAACTCTTAGCGCCAATAGAAACGGAACTTTATGGAGAATTTTTTATGAGCCGGTATGAGGGCGTCCAAATTGCGCCCGGGGCCGTGTTCGAATTTTACGAATCAAAGGAAATACTTTGTGGGGTCGTGCTCACCATCAAAGAGGGTCGATTCAATGCGCTCTCCGAGCGCAACCGCGAAATAAGCCTTACCCCTGCGCGGATCTTTTCCCGGGCGAAGACCATCCTTAACCTGGATATGGGCCGCGATGAACTGTTGCGTAAGCTCGCGGCTGTCTCCGATCTTCGAAGGAAGATCATGGGCCTGATCGACCTGGAGCAGATATGGTCGCTTCTCGAGTCCGAGGAGACCGGCTATGAAGCTGAAGAAATTGCCGAGTTTATCTTCAGCGCTCCGGTTTCCGATGATGAGGCCGCCGCCATCAGGCGTGTGCTGCTTTCCGACAGGCTCTATTTCCAGAGCAAGGATTCCAAGTTTTACCCGCGCTCGGCTGAAAACGTCGATGCACGCCGAATCGAGTTACAAAAGGAAGCTGAAAAAGAGCGCAGGCTTGCTGAGGGAGCAAAGTGGGTTGGGGCCGTACACGCGCGCAAGCAAAATATCGCCCCCATCGAATTCCGTGAAGAACTGGTGGAAGAACTCAAAAACTTCGTTCTTTTCGGACAGGAGGCGAAGGAAAGCGCTTTCGTGAAGGAACTTCTCAAGTTGGCCGCTCTTCCTTCCACACCGCAGTCCGCCTTTCGTATTCTGGTACGGCTGGGGGTATGGCGCGAAAACGAAAACCTGATGCTCCACGAGCACGGCATTTCACCGGACTTTCCTCCCGATGCCATGGAGGAGGCTCAACTGATCGCGCAATCGAATCATGCCAAACCGGCTAAAAATGAACGAGTGGACCTCACGGACCTGGATGTCTTCACAGTCGACAGTCCTTTGACCCGCGACTACGATGATTCGCTCAGTGTGCGCACGATCGACGGCGGTCTTTTCCAGGTGGGGATTCACATCTCGGACGCAGCCGCAATGGTCCGCGAAGGGACGGCCCTGGACCGGGAGGCCGAGGCAAGAGCGAGTTCCATCTATTTGCCCGATGAACGTGTGTCAATGTTGCCCTTGTCCCTTTCCGAGGGGATACTCAGCCTCAAGGCGGGAGTGGACCGCCTCGCTCTCAGTTTTCTCATCACAATGGATTCAGAGGCAAATATCCTGGAAACGCGGATTTGTCCCAGCGTAGTCAGGATTCGGAAGCAGCTCACCTACCGCGACGTTGACAAAATGATCCACGAATACAGTGGACTTACATCCCTCTACGAGCTTGCGTTGAAACTGAGGCAGAAGCGGCTTGCACTTGGCGCAGTCATTCTTCCACTTCCGGAGATACAGGTTTACGTGAACAGTGCGGGGATGATCCAGATCGCTCGCTATGAAAAGGAAACACCGGGACAGATACTCGTTTCGGAGTGGATGATCGGGGCAAATGCCGCCGCGGCCGACTATCTTGCCCAAAAAACGATACCGGCACTTTTTCGAAGTCAGGCGGAATGCAGACCGGAGACTGAATTCGTGCAGAGCGATCACGACCTGTTTCGAATTTATCGCCAAAGGCGCCTCTTTTCCAGGGCGGAATTGGCCACCGAGCCAAAACCCCACTGCAGCCTCGCAGCCGCTCATTACACGACGGTGACTTCACCCATCAGGCGCTATTCGGACCTTGTAATTCAGCGTCAATTAAAGCACGCCCTGGTCACCGGCGAAGGGCTCTATTCCAAGCAACAACTCGATGAACTGATAACGAGTCTTTCCGTAACCCAGTCCAGGGTTTCCACCATCCAGCGCAAATGGACCAGGTATTGGATTCTCAAGTACATGGAACAGGAGGATATCGAGGACATCAACGCCTTGGTGTTGGACAAAAACGCCCGCTTCGCGCGTCTCCTGATCCCGGATTTCCTGCTCGAGGTCAACGCGCCCGTGCCCGAAAACGCTAAGTTCAACCAGGGAGAGATGGTGAGGATTCACATAGAAAAGGCGCTTCCCAGGGAGGATGTGCTGAAACTCCAAATCCTCGATACACCCCTCAACTGAGCGGACGGGATTGAAGGGATCGTTACTCGGTATTGCCACAAATCTCGAACGGCGCGACTGGGGCGCGGAGATGCTTCCCCACGGCTGTTGAATTAAGCACGGAACTGAGTCAGTGGGGGCAGGCTTTCCAGCCTGCCCCCACAAAACATTTAAGTCAATATCTCACGTCCCCTCGGAACACCCTGGAACTACGGAAAGATCCGTAGGATGAGCGGAGCGCAACCCATCAAGTCTTTTCGTAACAGTATCTCACGTCCCCTCGGGACACCCTGGAACCACGAAAAGACGTGGCAATCACCCCCCTTTTGTAAAGGGGGGCCGGGGGGATTTTCACCTCGCGAGAAACTTTTCGAGACAGCTCTTCACGACCCTTTTGGGACACCCTGAAACCATGGAAAGATCCGTAGGATGGGTGGAGCGGAGCGCAACCCATCAAATCTTTTCGTAACAGTATTGAGATGTTTCCAAAGCCCCCCGAAAAAGCACGGTGGATTGCGCTCCGCTTCACCCATCCCACGTAATGATCAAGGGCATGAGATATCGGAGCCGAGAGGTTGAGATTATGCTTCAAACGTATAGCCGACCTCACCGTGCTGACTCAGGTCAAGGCCTACCGATTCATCCTCTTCGCTCACCCTCAAGCCCATGGTGGCATCCAGCACCTTCAGTATAATGAAGGTCACCCCAAAGGAATAAACCCAGGAAGCAAGCACGGACAAAGCCTGGATGCCGACCTGGCTCGCATTTCCGAAGAAGAGCCCGTCCCCGCCGGCGGCATTGATAAGTTTCGAAGCAAAAAAACCCGTAAACAAAGCGCCTAGAGTTCCGCCGACACCGTGGACGCCTACCACATCCAGCGAGTCGTCATAGCCTAATATCACTTTCAGGTTGCACGCCCCGTAGCAGATCGCACCGGCAAAGACCCCGAGTAACATGGCCGGAAGCGGCCCGATAAAGCCGGAAGCGGGTGTAATGGCAACGAGTCCTGCAACAGCGCCGGATGCGGCGCCAAGAGCAGTCGGTTTGCCCCTGTGGATCCATTCCGTAAACATCCACGACATGGCTGCGGTACCGGTTGCAATGTGCGTAACGACAAAAGCGGAAGTCGCAAGCGCACCGGAGGCGATGGCGCTGCCCGCGTTGAACCCGAACCACCCAAACCACAGAAGACACGCGCCCAGCAACGTGAGTGTAAGGTTATGCGGGGCCATGATTTCGACCAGGTATCCTTTTCTTCTCCCCAGAACCAGTGCGCAGGCGAGCGCGGATACCCCGGAACTTATATGAACCACAAGACCTCCCGCAAAATCGAGTGCCCCCAACTCTTTCAGCCATCCCCCCGTGCCCCATACCCAATGCGCAAGCGGGTCGTATACAAGGAATGCCCAGGCGGTCATGAATACGAGGTAAGTACTGAACTTGAACCGTCCGGCGATGGCCCCGGACATAAGAGCCGGAGTGATTATGGCGAACATCATCTGAAAGATCATGTAGGCCTGATGAGGAACAGTCGGACCATAATCGGCGTTAGGCTCGAGCCCGACGTTTCTAAGTCCAATCCAGTCAAGATTGCCGATAAAGTGTCCAACATCCGGACCAAACCCCAGAGAGTAGCCGAAAAGCACCCATTGAATCGTTATGATGCCCATTGCCGCAAAACTCTGCATCATGGTCCCCAGGACGTTTTTGCGCCGCACCATACCTCCGTAGAACAACGCAAGGCCAGGGGTCATCAACAAAACGAGGGCTGAAGAAGTAAGCAGCCACGCAGTATCCCCGGAATCGATTTTCGCCGGCGCCTCGGCCGGAGCGGGCTGGGCCGCCTGTGTCAACTGTATTGGGCCACCGGTCTCTTCAGCAAAACAAGGACTCGCAAGTACTGCAAGAAAGACTAAGACAAAAGCCGCCAACAATCTTTTCATATCACTACCTCTCTCCCGGAACGGGTTTGAAACAGGTCATTTCCAGAATTCTATCTCTTAAACTCTTAAAGCGCTTCAGGGCCGGTCTCCTTAGTTCTGATGCGCATGACCTCAGTCACGGGCGAGATAAAAATTTTCCCGTCGCCGATCTTGCCGGTATAGGCGGCCTTTTGAATGGCCTCCATCACTTTCCCCGCCAGTTCGTCGGGGACCACGGTCAGGATCAACAGCTTCGGGACGAAATTTACCGTGTATTCCGCTCCCCTGTAAAATTCCACATGTCCCTTCTGGCGTCCGAACCCCTTCACCTCACTGACCGTCATTCCCTGGATACCAAGCGATATCAGCGCTTCTTGCACTTCGGTAAGCCGGAAAGGTTTTATGATTGCTTCAATTTTGGTCATCTTCCCTACCTCCACCTCTTTGTTTGGGGATTTAGTCTATGAAATGTCCTCTTTTGATCGCTATTCCCAGCATTGAGAAACACAGCCGCAACAGTCCAAAGCACATGCCAATGGATACAGATGCTATTCATTTTCAATCTAAGGAGCTTAATATACAGGATTATACTCTTGGGGGAAGGGCGTGCAAAGGTGGCTTTAGAGTAGAAAAGTGGTACAGAATTGTATCCAAATCATTTAAATGCACGATTCCAAAACGTTTTTGTGAAAGATTTGCAAAAATGAAGGAACGAGAGCTACTCGAAAATCTCCCACGTCGCGAATACCGCGTTTGAATCCGTACAAGCGTCCATTGTCATAACGACGGGGTGGTTCGTAGATAAATAGAGCGCCGCTGCGGAAAAGGCGGCACGCTGCTGGAGTAAGGAACGCTGCCGTGGAAGGCGGCGCCATTCATCGATACCCTCCCGTTGGAGTATCATTTGTGTACCATATTTGCAGGAACTCCGAAGTTGACCGTTGAAAATCGCTCGACTCTCTCCCATATTCCAAAATCGATTCCACAATGATACAAAAAAGGCCCTCTCCGGAAAGGAAAGGGCCACTTGCCCGACTCACAGTGCCTCGGACCCGGTTTCTTTCGTTCGGATCCTTATAGCTTCGTCGATTTTGGAAAGAAATATCTTCCCGTCTCCGATCTTGCCGGTATAAGCCGCTTTTTGTATCGCTTCCACGCTCTTCTCCGCCATGTCGTCGGGAACTACGGCCATGATGTACAATTTGGGCACAAAATTTACAGTGTATTCGGCTCCCCGGTAAAATTCCACATGCCCTTTCTGCCGCCCGAACCCTTTTACCTCGCTTACCGTCATTCCCTGGATGCCAAGAGCCGTAAGTGCCCCCTGGACTTCCGTCAGCCGGAAAGGTTTAATGATTGCCTCGATTTTCGTCATGTCCCCACCTCTTCTAAGATAGTCTATATGTTGCACAATACATCGCTCCAACCGCCTGTGGCCGCAATGCGATAAGGATGGCGAAACTAGTGCATTGGGCCTTTTCTCCTCGTCGATCCGAGGCTTTTAAGGATTTGCAGCGCACACTGAGCGATCCATGGATCGCTATACACAATTGTACCGATACAACGAACTGACATTTTCGTGTCTTTTCGGAAGGACACTGCATACAAACCACAAGCAATAAACAGATACCACAAGTGCGCCGGATTCCGCCACTATTGTCTCCTCTCCGGTCAGATAATGTTACAAATCCAGCCATTTTATAGGACTAAGAGCCCGCAAGGACACCTCGCAAAGCGCTTAAGGTACAATTTTGTCGACATTTTACCCTTCTATTCACTTCAGGATACATTAATGTCTCCATATTGTCGGAAGACCATCTGCCATGCCTCAAAATAGTCTTTTACATCGGCTACTTGACCTGCCCTTGCCTCCGGGTATGCAGCTTGCTGTTGGATTGAAGATTAAACCCGCTCTAAATGTTTGTTTTGTTTCAACCAACCAGGAAAGGCTTGGGTGCTATGGCTTTAATGTTCCGGAAGACTGCAGCTCCACTGATATTTACGGCGACAATCATCCTCTTGACGTTATGGGCATTGACTCGCCCGGCGCTGGCGGCCGACGCAACCGTGATGAACCCGGCAGACACGGCCTGGGTGCTCACCTCGGCGGCCATGGTCATGCTGATGCTGCCCGGCCTCGCTCTCTTTTACGGCGGCATGGTACAGCGCAAAAATGTACTAAGCTCTCTCATGCACTCCTTCGGAGCACTGGGGATTCTAGGAATCCTGTGGATCGTTGTCGGATACTCGCTTTCGTTTGGCCGAGGCAACTGGTTTATAGGCGACCTCAGCCAGTTCATGCTCATGGGTACGACAGTGGATTCCTTGAAGGGCACAATCCCGACATACGCCTTCGTAATGTTTCAGGGGATGTTCGCCATAATCACCCCGGCACTGATCAGCGGCGCCATCGCAGAGCGGATGACGTTTAGTTCGTACCTGGTTTTCCTTATACTCTGGTCGCTGGGTGTCTATTATCCCCTTGCCCACTGGGTATGGGGAGGAGGCTGGTTCCAGGCGATGGGCGGCCTCGATTTCGCCGGCGGTTTGGTCGTGCACTTGTCGGCCGGTATTTCGGCGCTCTCGATTGCCATCGTAATCGGAAAACGCAATGGATTTCCCAGCGAGATGTTTGTCCCCCACAACCTTACGATGACACTGCTGGGTGTCGGGCTACTCTGGTTCGGCTGGTTTGGCTTCAACGCAGGCAGCGCCTTGGCGGCCAACTCCACGGCGGCCCTCGCCTTTACGGCCACAATGGCTGCCGCAGCAGCCGGATCGTGTTCGTGGATGGCCATGGAATGGCTGATCGCAAGAAAACCCAGCGCACTGGGATTTGCTTCCGGCATCGTCGCGGGCCTTGGCTCAGTGACCCCGGCCTCAGGGTTTGTGACCCCCGGATGGGCGATAGTTATCGGCCTTGTCGCGGGCGTGATCTGCTTTTACGGAGTCCGGATGAAATTCAGCCTGGATTACGATGATTCGCTTGACGTAGTTGGGGTCCACGGGATCGGCGGCGTATGGGGAACGCTGGCTACCGGTCTTTTTGCAACCGTGGGAGCCGCCGGCCTTGTGGCAGGTAATCCGAAGCAATTGGGAATTCAGGCAATCGGGGTCGTTGCAGTGGGCCTTTATTGTCTGACGGCCACCTATGTGATCGGCTATGTCCTGGACAAGACGATGGGTTTAAGAGTTAGTGCCGATGAGGAATCTACCGGCCTCGATAAGGAAATTCATGGGGAGGTTGGCTATAGCATCTAACGCCTGCTAGAACCTGCAAGACTTCACATTGATTCGTCCCGATCTGACTAAGGGCGAAAAGCGTTGCAGTAAAAATTTTCTTTTACCGATAAAACCCGGGCGCCGGCGGTCCGCCGCCGGCGCCATCTTCTCATTTCTCGGCCCTGGCCGGACATCACTCTGTAACTCATCATTTCAATTAATATTATTAGCCTTTTGAGTATTCACTATACTCATTTCGTCCCCCTTCAAATCCCCCTTGCATCTAATAACCCACCGCTATATATTACAACCATCAGGTAGCACTGTCGTAAATCCTGTCACTAAGGCGTCTCGTCATGAGGCGCCTTTTTTTGTGGGCGGGGTCCTTCGTGGGGCGGGAGTTTTAAGGCTGGAATCTTTAGGCTTCACCCGGCTTGCGCCGGGTGAAGCGGATGTGGAGAGGGACAGGCGCATATGTCCTGCTTCGCAAAGAACACCCGCCAGGCTGACTGCCGCGAGGACGGTGAACTGCGCTGCCGCTTAGCTCATCCAACGAGTCTTTCCGTGGCTTCACGCTGTCTCGAAAAGTTCCTCGCGAGGTGAAAATCCCCCCCGCCCCCCTTTACAAAAGGGGGCTGATTGCCACGTCTTTTCATGGTTTCAGGGTGTTCCGGAGGGACATGAAATACTGTTACGAAAAGATTTGATGGGTTGCACTCCGCTCCACCCATCCTACGGCTCTAAGGAGCTTTTCACGCTTTCAGGGTGTCCCGGAGGGACGTGAGATACTGTCTCGCAGGAGCAAGAAAATTGTCCGGGACTATCCGGCTTCTTTTATGCTGCCCCTTCCTTTGTGGTTATCGAACTCATCAGGTACGCCTCTATAAAATCATCCAGTTCGCCGTCCAAAACGCTATCTACGTTACCTTTTTCCAAATTAGTGCGGTGGTCTTTTACCAGCCTGTAGGGTTGCAAGACATAGGACCTGATCTGGCTGCCCCATGCGATCTCGTCGAGATTATCATGGGTTTCCTGCACCTTGGCCTGCTGGGCGCGCTTTTCGCGCTCATAGAGCCTTGCCTTGAGGATCTTCATGGCTATATCGCGATTACGGTGCTGGGATTTCTCATTCTGGCACTGCACTACGATTCCGGTAGGCAAATGTGTGAGCCGGACGGCCGAACTTGTCTTGTTTACGTGCTGCCCCCCTGCCCCACTGGCCCGGAATGTATCGACTCGAAGGTCGGATAGCTTTACGTCGACCTCTATTCTGTCGTCGATCTCAGGAAATACCAGCATAGCGGCAAAAGATGTGTGCCTTCGGCCGCTGGCATCGAAAGGAGAAATCCGTACCAACCTGTGAACGCCGGATTCAGCCTTTAACATGCCGTAGGCGTAAGCGCCCGAAACCGTAAAGGTAACGCTTTTTATTCCGGCCTCTTCCCCTTCGAGGGAGTCTACCATCTCGACCTTGAAATTTTTCTTCTCACACCAGCGCAGATACATCCTGAGGAGCATCTGCGCCCAGTCCTGTGCTTCGGTCCCGCCCGCCCCGGCATTGATACTGACGATTGCGTTCTTGTCATCGTTTTCCGCGCTGAGCATCTG
Source organism: uncultured delta proteobacterium (assembly GCA_963826655.1). GTDB lineage: Bacteria > Desulfobacterota > Syntrophobacteria > Syntrophobacterales > Syntrophobacteraceae > SbD1. Next base: position 1,330 of record CAWGZP010000048.1, on the reverse strand, counting down.
CCGAAGTTCGAGTTCTCTGTATTTTTTTTCAAGCTCCTTGAGCTTCTGCATCACTTCCTGCAGGCTGAGTTCGTCATCCTCTGTGACTGCCATATCAAAGAGCAGCTCATTATCCTCGATCTCGCCGCCGAGGTTGCCCCAGGTCAGCATCATCTCATTTAATTCCGAACGTTCTTTCAAAACATCGCGGCCGGCTTCCGGGTCATCCCAAAAATCCTGTTTGGCCATCAGTCTTTCAAGTTCAGCCGAACGTTTACGTTTGCCGGCGATGTCAAAGATATCCTCCCAAGGTTTGAAATTTTTGAGCCAGGTCTTTAAGCGAATTTCTCAACTCCGAAACATCTATGTTCATCGGGACGTCCTCCTTAAGATTCTCAAGTAGACTATCTTGAAAGTAACTCCGCACAATGCCGCAAAAACGCAAAACCAGGCGAATAGATCGCCATACTTAGCATAGATAGAAAGATAAGGCATCGGGTGAACAGTGCATGTTAAAAAACCACCCGTATTCAGGGCCAGCCTTCCGCATTCATGCCCGGTGGCATCGAACACTGCGCTGATTCCGGTGTTGGCTGCCCGCACCAGCGGGACATGGAACTCAATTGCACGCCAACGTGAGATTTCGAGGTGCTGATACGGACCTCCCGTATCACCATACCAAGCGTCGTTGGTAATGTTTATAAGTACTTCGGCGCCCTCCCGGACGGTCTCACGCGCAATTTGCGGGAAGATCGCCTCGTAGCATATCAGCACCCCCACCGGGAGGCCGCGAAAAAGCAACGGTCCCGGCTCCCGCCCAGGAACAAAATCCATAGAACCTGCCGCGGCAATATGATGGATAAAAAATAATAAATTGGAATAGGGTACATATTCTCCGAATGGAACCAGGTGCTGCTTGGCATAAGCCCCGTTAAGCACGGCACGCTCATCGAGAAGATAAGCCCTGTTTAGCAAGCGCGTCTTACCTTCCACGCTGGTTGCGCCGATACTGCCGAAAAGCAGCGGTTTTCCAGTTTGTCTTACAATACTGTCGACCTCACGACTTAGATCCTCTTCGAGGCCGTAAAAAAAAGGCATCGCGGATTCCGGCCACACAAGGATATCCGGAGTCGGATCTTTTTTAGCGCACTCCTCGCTTAACAAAGCATACCGGCTGACAGTTTCGGACTCGAATGCAGGGTCCCATTTTTGGTTCTGGGCGATATTCCCCTGTATGATTCCCACGTTAAGCGAAACGCTGCGCTTTTGCAGGCCGTCGATCTGCCCGGTACGCCAAGTGCCGTAGACCAGCACGGCAACGATGCAGACGGCGAGGACCGCGGCGCCGGCT
>CAWGZP010000047.1:0-47379 GCA_963826655.1 uncultured delta proteobacterium | reverse complement strand
ACCCAAGGAGACGGCCTTGGTGTAGAAAGCCACTGCCTCTTTGACATTGCCGCGTTTAGCCGAAAGGTCTCCGAGTTTCATGAGGCCGGCCGCGTAGGCCGAACTCTGTTCGCCGGACGTCTGTGCGCGAATAGTGAGCGAGCTTGTGAGCAACTCCTGCGCGGCATCGTAGTTATGCGCTTTGAAGTAAACCGCGGCGGCCTTATCGAGGATCTCGTGGTTCTGTTGGTCGATAGCCGTGCGGATGGTCGCTTCCACATTCGGCTGGATTGCCGCGGCGGGCTTGTCCTGCGCCTGCAAGGCGGCGAATGGCGCGACCAGGGCTACGGCCAGGGCGGCGGCCGTCAGGGCCGCCCGCGGGCCCGGCGATTTCCGGTTGGTGCGTGCGTCGAGAATGGCCACCAATCGCCCTTCGAGTTGTGACGGGTGCGCCATCGCCACCGCGGCCGAGACCAGCGCCGGAACGTGCTGCATGGAGCGGGCGATTTCGAGGAGGTGGCTGGCGTAGGCGGTGGCCGGTTCGCCGGCGGTGAGCACCATGTCGTCGGCGGCGCGCTCGCGCTCCTTCACGAATTCGCGCCAGGCCACCCAGGCGAGCGGGTTCCACCAGAAGAGCGCGACGGCAATGCGCGCCACGAGCTGCGTGGCCAGATCGCCGCGCCTCACGTGAGCCAGTTCGTGGAGCATCACCACGCGACGGCGATCCTCACTCCACGCCTGCGCGTCGGCCGGCAGGAAGATGGCCGGGTGCCGGGACACCGTAGGCCAGGTTCCGTTTCTGGTCACGGGGAGCGCAAAACTCTTTGTATCACCGACAAGGATCGCAATGGACCGTCGAAGACCATCGGTATTTCTTGGTCTATGACCCTTGGTAGATTTCTTGGTTACTTCCTTGCGGACGGGCATGTAGGCCCAAGGACCCTAACAACGGTTACTACAATGTGGCTGTGGATTTCGGGCCGGGTGAGGATCGTTACGTTGAGGACTTCAAGGAGATCGTTCAGCGCCTTTTTGATCGCTCCGTGACCGTCTCTCCGCATGGGAATGCACAGCGATGTCACTTCTCGTACAAAGGGCTCCAAGAATGGCTCCGAACCAACTGCTACACTGAGGTACTCAACACAGATCATACGGAGCGCAAGCCTAAGCGTTTCCCGTTAAATATCGAGGAGATGCAGCCCTCTGTAGTTGAGGGTTGTATCGTAGGTCTCGTGCGCGGGGATGGGTGGTTGACTGACGACGGGGTTAGCAATTGGGGGATGGTTTTTTTATTCGTTCAGCGTATTGCTGGTGGACAAGCTCCGTGAGGCAGCACGACACATCCTGGCAAAATCCAAAGACTTTCAACGGTTTCTGCATGATCTGGAGGAGAATCCGCAGTGACCGAAAAAGTGACGATGTTTGATCGAGCTATGGAACAGTGTCCTTTTGCCCGGTCCCCCTTCGCGGGAAAGGGGATTCCGGTTACTTCGGCCTGGCAGCCTGGCCGGAGTCTTGGGCCGCGAGTTGTGAGATCGCCGACCAGTCGAGCGCGTCGCCCCCCTGGGCAAGCAGCCTCAGGAACCTGTCGCGCAAAAGGCCCGCCAGTGGCATTGGCACGCGAAGGGTTTCGGCCGCGGCGAGGGCCAGGCGTATATCTTTTTGTCCCAACGGTACGGCGAACCCCGCCGGCTCGAAGTTTTTCTCGGTGATCAGCGTGCCGTAGGTCTTATAAACCGGCGCGGAGAAAAGCGTCGAGGTCAGCATATCGAGATATTGGTGCAGATCGACGCCACCCTTGCCTACGAGCGCCATAGCTTCGCTCAGAGCCTCGATCACGGAGCCGATCAGAAAATTTCCGCTGAGTTTCACCAGGTTCGCGGCTTGAGCTTTATCGCCGAAATAAAAAGTCCTCTGCCCCATCACGTCAAATAGGGGCATGCAGGCGTCCACTGCCAACTTATCTCCAGCGGCAAGGATGAACAGTTTGCCCGCTTCCGCCGAATCCGGCCGGCCAAAGACCGGTGCGGCGACATAACGGTGGCCGGCGCTCACATGGGCCGCTGCCATCTTCTCCGACAGCCCTACGCTGATCGTGCTCATGCAAATATGCACCGCGCCCTTGCCCAGGCTGTCGGTCACGCCTTTAGGGCCGAACACGACACTTTCAATAGCGGCATCATCCGCCAGCATCGTAATTACGGCATCGCCACGGCAGGCATCCGCCACATTCCCGGCGGCTTTTGCGCCCTTCCGGACCAGGGGCTGCGCCTTGGCAGGCGTTCGATTGTAAACACTAACCTCAAAGCCTGCCGCCAATAAGTTTGCGGCCATCCCCAATCCCATGCTCCCCAACCCGATAAACCCGACTTGCATTACCCCTCCTCCACCTTAGGCACGCTCAACCCAGCCATTCGGGATTGCGCCAGGTCGAATCGAATTCGTGCGATATCTTGTACAGTTCGTATTCCCCGTGCCGTGCCGCCTTTTCAGTTTTAACCAGAAGCGCTGCGATTTCCTGCGGTTCCATCGGCTGGAAACTCCTCGCAGCGTTTAACGCCTGGTTGAGTATCTCCATCGAGTCACATCCGGTGATCACGACGCTGGTCGGCAGGTTCATCGCGTAGTGCAAGCATTCCACGGGAGTTACCGTCCGGCTTTCGAGAATAATGGAATCGCCCATCGACTTCATTCCGAGCACGCCGGTATCGGCCTGCACAAGCACCGGTAAAACTTTCTTCTCGAAACTCTCATAGTGGGCATCCATTACGTTGAGCGGCATCTGTACAGTGTCGAAATTGAATTGATGGCTGGCCGCCGTTTCCAGCATTTTCAAATGGATCTCCGGGTTCTTATGCCCCGTAAACCCGATGTAGCGAATCTTTCCCGCTTTTTTTGCCTCCAGGGCCGCCTCCAGGGCGCCGCCTACTGAAAAAACGCGGGCCGGATCGGACGTTCGGATGATTTCGTGAAACTGCAAAAGATCGAGGTGATCGGTCCCAAGCCTCTGGAGCGATTCTTCGAGCTGCCTTGCGGCCGTCTTCTTGTCGCGTCCGTCCACCTTCGTCATCAGGAAGGCGCGCTGCCGATAACCGTCGCGCAAGGCTTTGCCCATGCGGATTTCGCTCTGCCCATGGTTGTAGTCCCAACTGTTATCGAGAAAATTGATTCCATTATCGATAGCCGTTCGAACTATGCCGATACTCTCCGACTCCGAGAGTTCCGGTTTGCCGAGGTGAAAACCGCCCAGACCTATCGCGGAGACTTTTTGGCCCGTGCGGCCGAGTGTGCGGTAAGGGATTTCCTGCGCAGCCCCGGCTGTTCCGGGGCGCAAAGGGACGCAGATCAACGCCCCGGCTGCAATCCCCAAAAAATGCCTGCGCGTGACCTCTGAACGCCGGATGGACTCGGTCTCTTCCTGATTCTCGCCTCCACCCCGCACCTCCTTAACGGTATTTCCATCGTTCATTGTCTGCGACGCTCCCTCATTTTAGAGGTACCCCAACTTAATCCGTGACCGGGTCAAAACAAGTTAAGTTAGACGCCCCCGGATGACAAGATCTCAGACCGGAGCGGGGAGCAGTTATTAATATCCCTTCGGGGCACTTTTGATGATTGAATGTGAGGTATAATAGAAGCGATAAAATAATGATCAATAGGCTGTCTCGAAAAATTCCTCGCGAGGTGAAAATCCCCCCGGCCCCCCTTTACAAAAGGGGGGTGATTGCCGCGTCTTTTCATGGTTTCAGGGTGTCCCGGAGGGACGTGAGATACTGTTTCGAAAAGATTTGATGGGTTGCGCTCCGCTCCACCCATCCTACGGTTCTTTTCGTGGTTTCAGGGTGTCCGGAAGGGACGTGAGATACTGTTTCGTTTATACCTCCGGTTTTGCCGGAGGTATGCCTTGTATTCACTAGGCATACGCGCGCTTGAAAAATGGAGAACCTCGTACTGGCGGTCTCAATCCCGGTCATGGCCGCGATAGCGCTCTGGAACACGAGTTTTCAAGTGTTTAGAAGCGGACGCTCCCAAAGGCCATATCACAACTGGGAAATTTCTCATTTCCACTGAGGTGGACAGGTCTTTCATGCGCGGACCGGAAGGAAGTGCCAGGCTTTGTTAATATGGGCTCGGCGGATTCAACGCGTCCCTCTCCCAATCATTGTTCCCTATCAAATTTTGTCTATCGATTGGCGCGCGATCCATATCTCTCGTGTAGCCACAACCGCAGGAAAGAGAAGGGCACGACGCCTGTGCGCTGAAAAAAGCGCCGCTGACAAGCACAAGTGACAACGTCATTCCCAAAATGTGTTTCTTGCTCATTTTTATCTCCCGGCGTTCAAATACGCATTCTCCTGACCGCCACAAGCACTTGAAAATACGTTTAAACACTCTACATCAAACGTAAACGCGAATAGGAATTTGTCAACTTAGTGTCATCTCAGTGTCAAAAATCAAAATCCTCCTCCTCAATTGCCCTGCTTTCGCCGGATTGCCGGGTCATAGCGCGGCCGGCTGTTCCGGCCTTATCATAAGAAGAAGGTTGCGGTTTCTTTTCCCCGGGGCTTGGTCCCCGGGAAGAAAAAGGACACGGGGAGATGCCAAGGGGTGAGCTTTTCTACAGGTACTCGGCCCGAACAGTACCGGCAATTATCGGGCTCCTGTGCATATTTGCATCACATGCGATCTTTGCCGAAAGCAATAATGCGGGAGATGACGCGCAACGCCTGAGAACACCTGCTTTGTATGCCGGGGCGAGGAGCGTTTCGGTCGATCATGCCAAAAGCAAATCACGCAAAAGTGCTAGAAAGAAACGCTCGACAGCACGATCCCACACCAAGGTTTCCAAGAAGGAATCCGTTGCCGAAGCTTCTCACAAACGCAGGCGCACAAAAGTCCACAAATCAGCCCACAGGGCTATGGTAGGTATCTTCACAGCCTATACGGCGAGGCCGAAAGAAGGAGTCGGCAAGGGGCGAATAACGGCGGATCAAACCAACTTGAAAGAAACGCCCTCCTGTGTTGTGGCCAACAATAGACTGCGGCTTGGAACAAAAATCGTGGTTGAAGAAATCGGGACCTGCGAGGTCCACGACAGGATCGGCAAAAGGGTGCGGGCAAATCGATTCGATATTTTCATGAATGATCCCCCTCAATGTGCGAAGGACTTCGGAAGAAGAAGGCTCAAATATCACATCGAGCGTGGATAGGCGGAACTTGCGTCGAAGTGGGCGGTCGTTTTTAAGTATGCGTATTGTTTTGGGACAAGAATGTTCCCCAGTGTGTGCAAATGCACAAAAGTGTTCTATCTTAGGATGTCTTTTCTAAAACAGGACGGCGCCATACCGAAAGTGGAATGACTTTCGTCTCTGCTCCAGAGTCAATCCGAGGGCCAGCCGTCCAAAGATAAAATAGAGATGGGGACCATCGAAAAACCTTGCTTGGTATGAATGTTGACTCTATAATTTTCTGTTATGGAAAAAAGAATAAGGGAAACCGAGCTAAACGTCATATTCGAAACGTGCCGTGTGATAGGGCAGGCCCTGAAACTGGATCAGGCCCTGGACACGATACTGGCGATTCTCTCGTCATCTCTCGAGATGAAGCGTGCAACCGTGACTCTCGAGGATGAAGAAAGCGGTTATCTCGTAATCCGAGCCTCTCACGGCCTCACGGAAACGGAAAGAAAGCGGGGAATCTATCGCCATGACGAGGGAATAACCGGACTGATCTTCCGGACCGCCAAGGCGTATATAGTGCCGGACATCAGCAAGGAGCCCCTTTTCCTGAATAAAACGCGCTCCAGGCTCATCGAAAAGGAATCCATAACTTTTCTCGGTGTGCCCATTCTGCTGCACGGCAAGCCGATAGGCGTGCTGAACGTGGACAGGTTGTTCGGGGACGAAATCCCTTATGACGAAGACATCCGGCTTCTGTCCATCATTGCCACCCTGATAGCCCAATTTGTCAGCCTGAACCTCCAGGTCAAGCTGCGCGAGGCGAAGCTTCTCAAGGACTGTTCACTCCCCGGAAAAAGCGCTTCAGAGACTCAAAACCGCTTTTTCATGGTCGGGAAAAGCCCGTCCATGATGGTGGTGCAGCATCAAATAGAAAAGGTTGCACCCAGCAAGGCGTCGGTTCTTTTGCTCGGAGAGTCCGGAACGGGGAAAACGCTGGTCGCCAAAATCCTGCATGAACTGAGCACAAGGTCCGGATCGCCGTTCGTAAAAATCAACTGTGCCTCCCTGCCGGAGAACCTGCTCGAATCCGAACTCTTCGGCTATGAAAAAGGGGCCTTCACTGGCGCTCTCAAGGCAAAGGCAGGCAGGGTTGAGGAGGCAGACGGCGGAACCATCTTTATGGATGAAATCGGCGAACTCTCACTGCCGCTCCAGGCAAAGCTGCTCCGTTTCCTGCAGGAAAAGGAGTTCGAAAGGCTTGGCGGCACCAATACCCGCAAGGTTGATGTGCGGGTCCTGGCGGCTACTAACAGGGACCTTGCCGCCGAGGTTTCGCAGGGCACATTTCGTGAGGACCTCTATTACAGGTTGAACGTATTTCCCATTTATGTGCCGCCGCTGAGGGATCGAAAGGCAGACATTCCGAATCTTCTGCGCTATTTCGTCGGCAAGATATCCCAGGAGTACGGGCGCAAGGTCGGAGTATCCAAAAGTGCGATGGTTCTGCTCACAAGATACGACTGGCCCGGCAACGTGCGTGAGATGGAAAACCTGATCGAGCGCCTGGTGATAATGGTTGATGGTGACGAGATCGATTCAAACCTGCTGCCCGCATTTTTGTGCAGCAGCCAGGATACCGTGCAGGGTGAGGAGAAACCTCTTTCGCGGATCGAGGAGATCGAGCGCAAGGAAATTCTTGCGGTCCTGGAGCGCAACAAATGGAATCAGACGCGTAGCGCTAAGGAACTCGGGGTCACACTCAGGCAGATCTCCTACAGGGTCAAGAAATTCGGATTGGATAAGCTGGTGGAAAATAACAAGAGGCAACTGACATGCAGCGGCTAAATATCTGCGATCCACCCGGTCCGAATTTGCTCCGCGACATCTTCCCCTATGCCGCGCCGCCGCGGATCAAGCTTGGGAATGTGCCCCTGGCGCCCTCTGCCGCCCGTGACATGTTCATTACGGACTCCACCTTCCGAGAGGGCCGGCAGGCGAGGCTCCCCTTCGCGCCCGGGGAGGCCGAGGAACTCTTCGACAGGCTTCACCATCTCTCCGGCCCTGAAGGGACAATCCGGCAAAGCGAGTTCTTTCTCTATACCGACAGGGACAGGCGCTTGATAGATCTGTGCCGCTCTAGGGGCTACAGGTTCCCTGCGGTTACCGGATGGATTCGCGCCTCTGAAAAAGATATCGAACTGGCAGTCCGGGCAGGCATCAAAGAGACCGGAATCCTGACTTCCGTTTCGGACTACCACATCTATCTCAAACTTGGCTCGACTCGAAAAAAGACGGCCGAGCGGTACCTGCGGGTAGTGCGCATGGCCCTCGATAAGGGAATCGTCCCAAGGTGCGGCTTTGAAGATATCACCCGGGCGGACGTATACGGTTTTTGCATCCCTTTTGCCGCAGAACTTATGAAGCTGCGTGAAGAGAGCGGGATGGAAGTCAAGATAAGGCTCTCCGACACCCTTGGATTAGGAATTACCTATCCCGGCGCGGCCCTGCCCAGGGGAGTGCCTGCGCTGGTAAGAGCATTCATAGAAGATGCGGGCGTACCGGAGCATCTGCTGGAATGGCACGGACACAACGATTTTCACCACGCGCTCATCAATGCCTCGAATGCATGGCTATACGGTTGTGGGGGTGTATCAGGCACCCTCAAGGGCCTGGGTGAAAGAACGGGCACAGCATCGATCGAGGACCTGCTTGTCGAGCGCCTGGCCCTTATTTCGAGCAGCGTGCGCAGGGGGGAGCCTTACATCATGAAGACGAAAGATGAAGAAAAAAGGCAGCAGGTCGGGTTCGATCAAGGCGCCTCCTTTTCAAGCCATCTTGAGAAATCAACCCGGAAGGTATGCTCCTGGCCAAAGTGGAAGCAAAATCTTCTCGGGGTTTCCATCCGGGAGATGCGCTGCGGCGATTCGGCGCCGAAGCGATAAAAGCCAAACGTATCCCGGATACGCCTTGCTCAACTGAGCGGCAGGTATAGATTTGCCTGATGCGAGTGTCCGGATGCCATGCTTAGGGTTCCAGCTGTCTTTCTCCCCGGGTAATAACCAGGACCCCTCTCTCCGATCATGAGATCAGCCGTTTTGATTTCTGATCCCTCCACCTGCATCATTTCAACCCGATTTGCATGGCCATTATCAAACCGTCTGGTTTAGAATTAGTGAGAAACCATGGAACTGCAGTTTCCAGTTTAAGGTTTCTAGTTTTTAGTGTAGCGCCCCCAGGGTTCTGTCTGAAAAGATTTGATGGGTTGCGTTCCGCTCCATCCATCCTGATAGGGGTCTTTTCGGGTCTGGGGTAGCTAAGCGGGATATGAGCCAGGGGGAGGAGGGCGAAAATGAACGGTCAAGAAAAACCGAGACGTACCGGAGGGTGGCGGCGTCCGGAAAAGTATGTCTGTGCGGCCTGCTCGCGGGAGCAGCCTTTTTGCTGGACCTGCCCCTGCGGTTTCATGATCTGTAAGGACTGCATGGAAGAAAATTACTGGGGAATGACCTGTAACGGAATCGTGTGGACGTGCCCGGACTGCGGCGCCATCCGAAGTTTCGGAAACGACTGAGGCGGTGGGACCGCCAACCGCGACCGCCGCTGGCTTCGCAGGCGGCTAAAAAGAAGCGGTAGGACCGCCGGCTGACGGCTAATAGAGGTGAAAATCATATGAGCGTAAAACGTGTGATAATAATCGGGGGGGTAGCCCTTGGTCCGAAGGCCGCGTGCCGTCTCAAAAGGCTCGAACCCGATTGCGAGGTAACGATAATCGACCAGGATGAATACATTTCCTACGGTGGCTGCGGAATCCCCTATTTCATTTCCGGAGATATAAGCGACGTTCGGGGAACTGATGAGCACGAGTTCACACATTCAGAGGACGCCGGAATTTTTTCGAGGGGCAAAGGACGTCCGGGTAAAGACCCGTACCAGGGCGGTGTCGATCGACCGGGCGGGGAAGAGTGTGCGGGTCCGGGACCTCGCCTCGGGAGCCGAGGAAGATATCCCTTACGACCTGCTCGTCATTGCTTCCGGGAGCGTTCCGAACAGGCTGCCGATTCCGGGCATCGGTCTTCCAGGAGTGATCGCGGTATCGGACCTCCACGCCGCGGTCGCCGTGAAGGATAAAATCTCGAACGGCCGCGTGGACAGCGCCGCAATATTGGGGGCCGGGGCAATTGGCTGTGAAATGGCCGAGGCGCTCGCCGATCTCTGGGGGATCGAGACGCATGTGATAGAAATGAAGGAGAGCGTCCTGCCCGGAATTCTCGACCGCTCGTTTGCCGAAATCGTCCGGGTCCATCTGGAAGAAAAAGGTGTAAATCTTCATCTCGGACGCAGGGTGACCGAAATCAGGGAAAAAGAAGAAGGCCACCTTGAAGTGGTAATGCCCGAAAGTTCCATCCAGGTCCAACTGGTAATCCCGGCCGTGGGGGTGCGCCCCAACTCGGAACTCGCCCGGAACGCCGGCCTTCTTGTAGCGCCGTCAGGCGCGATAGTCGTAAACCGGAGGCTTCAGACTTCCGATCCGGATATTTACGCCGGGGGCGACTGCATAGAAATCCCTCACCTCATTACCGGAAAACCGGTCCATTTCCCTCAAGGCTCCCTCGCAAACCGCCAGGGACGGGTAATAGGTACGAACCTTGCGGGTGGGGCCGCGAGATTCGACGGCACGGTTGGCAGCTTTGCGATAAAGATTTTCGATCTGGCAGTGGCCTCTGCGGGCTTGACATATCAATCGGCCCTGAAAAACGGGTTCGACGCCGAGTCTGTGATTGTAGTGCAGGCAGACAGGGCTCACTTTTATCCGTCCAATGACCTCATTTATTTTCAGCTGACGGTCGACCGGAAGACGCGGCGGGTTCTCGGGGCCCAGGCCGTAGGAGTAAACGGCGATGCGGTCACCGGCAGGGTTAACGCCATTGCGGCCATTCTTCCATTCAAACCCGGGGTCGAAGATGTCTCGAACCTCGAAATCGCCTACTCCCCGCCCTTTGCGTCTGCCCTTGACATAATCAATGCGGCCGGGAACACGGCGGAGAATATACTCGACGGATTGAACCGGCCAATGGGACCCGATGAGTTCGAGAGGTGTTTTCTAATCGATGAAAGCGCGGACTGCCTTTGCCTCGATGTAAGAGGACCCGCCAATGCGGCCCCGTTCGTCGAACGCTATGGGGAGCGTTGGCTGAATATCCCACAGGAAACCTTGAATAAAAGAATAGGGGAAGTGCCCAGGGATAAGAGGCTGCTTTTGGTGTGCAATTCGGGCGCGCGTTCCTATGAAGCCATGCGGAGTCTTGATCGGGCGGGAATCACCAATACAGTGAACGTCCAGGGCGGGGTCGCCCTGATGAAGAAATCCGGTGTGCTCAAAGGGGAAGTGAAGCAAAAGCAATCCACAGATGACGCAGATAAAACAAAATGAGAAGCGGGAAGCCGGGAGCGAGAAGCGCGAAGCAAGAGCGATCCGCAGATTGACGTTCGATAATTCAAAAACTCCTGTGACCTGTTTCAGGGGGCTACGGTCGATTTTTAGATGAGCGCAGATAAAAGAAAGTGGGAAGCACCGTCAGGAGACCGAAAAATATGAAAGAAAGCGATTCCTTCGCCACGCAGGGCTGGGATGGCCCTCCCGTCGCTCTCCTGTGGGACCAGTCGCACGTATGGGGACTTCTTTGCATCTATGCGCTCTCAAAGCTTGGGGTCCCCTTTGAGTTGCTAAGTGCGCCGGATATTTGCCGGGACCGTCTCGATGCATTCCGGGTCCTGCTCGTGCCGGGCGGATGGGCCGCCCATAAAGTGCGTGTGCTCGGAGAAACGGGCAGACTCAAAATAGGGGAATTCATCGACGAAGGCGGGTCCTATATAGGAATTTGCGGGGGCGCCGGCCTGGCGCTTTCGAGCCATCCCTCCCTGTACCTTACCCCAATCAGCAGAATGCCCCTCTCGGAGCGCCTTCCGAACGCGAGCGGCGAAATTTATGTCCGCGGTGCGCTCTCGCATCCCGCCTGGAAAGATATCGCTCCCGAGATTCCCGTCTCAGTCTGGTGGCCTTCTCAATTCCAACTGGAACCAGGCTGCGAAGCAGCCTGCCTGGCCACTTATTGCGCTCCCGGGGCCGGTTTTCAAGTCGCGGACTTAAGAGTATGCGACTTGGGTGAAGGCGCCAACTGGGAAAGACTCGAGAAAGCATACGGAATCAATCTCGACCCGGCCCGAATTAAAGCCCATCCGGCAATTATCGAAATCGAGAGGGGGAAAGGCAGGCTAATCCTTTCATACGCTCACCTCGAAACCCCCGGAGACCTCTGGGGAAACCGGCTTTTGCTAAATATATTGAATTACTTAAACGATAAATCCGGAGTCGGCCGAGCGTCCGGAGTAACCCATGCGGTATCCGAACGCCAGCCGGGAGATCGAAGATCGCAACTTTACGACATGCGCCTTCCGGCATCCGGAGTCTTTGCGGCAAAGCAGGCGGCGGCGGGCCTTATAGCCTTTGGGGAGGCCAACATGCTTTGGCACTGGAGAAAGCCGTGGCTGCTCAACTGGAGGCGTGGAATACGAGGCCTCGAGTACGGTTCGCTGTACGTGATGCTCTCCTGTTTGGCAAACCAGGAACAGAAATCAGCCGCCGGGCAGGAACCAGAATTCGCGCCGGCCGCCGACTGGGCAGGGCGGGAACGCAGACTGGAAGAAAAAACCCTGGAGTTCTGCTCCCTGGCGAAGCGTCTCCTCTCTGAAGAAAAAATCGCAGCCCGGGCAGGAAGAGTCAGCAAGCTGGGGAAAGTTAACGAAAAGGTCGATTCTCTCCGCAGTTCACTGTTTGGAAACGAAATGAACCATAGCGGGCTGTGCGGCGACCTTTTCGACCTGATCGACGGAATGCTGTTGGATTCGATTCGGGCCGGGTCAACTAATTTGCCGGCTAATTTATTTTAGTGCTGTTCGAATCGAGGCTCTCCGCAGACGCGGGGGCCTCATTATCGTGCTCATCTCCACCATCGGCCGTGGCAACCTCAGCGGTTGGCTGGCTTTCGACAGGGCATGCCGGCTTCTGGGTATAAGTTCTGACCTTAATCGGAAGTGTAGCCAGCAGGTTCGGTTCGATTTGGTTTATGATTGCATCGACATCCTTGAGGTCCAGCGTCTCGCGATCCAGCAAGGCCTGTGCGATCACTTCCAGGACAGCGTAGTGCTCGGAAAGGATGTCCCGGGCTCGCTGGTAATTTTCATCGACGATTCGCCGCACTTCCCTGTCTATATTCAGGGCCGTCTGTTCGCTGAAGTCCCTCTGATGGCCAAGCTCACGGCCAAGGAAAGGCTGTTCGTCGCGCCTGCCGAAACTCACCGGCCCCATCTTTTTGCTCATTCCCCATTCGCAGACCATTCGCCTGGCGATCTGAGTCGCCCGCTCGATGTCGTTGGCCGCTCCGGTGGTGTTCATATCGAAGGAGATCTCCTCGGCAACCCGTCCGCCCATGAGGATGGTTATGCTGTCGAGCAGGAAGTCCCTGGCATAGGTGTGACGGTCATCCTGGGGCAACTGCTGGGTGAGTCCGAGAGCACGTCCGCGCGGGATGATGGTGACCTTGTGCAGGGGATCCGCTTCGGGAAGCAGCCTGGCAAGCAGGGCGTGTCCGGCTTCATGGAAAGCGGTGATGCGCTTTTCCTCGTCGCTCAGGATCATGCTCTTTCTCTTGAGCCCCATCATGACCTTATCTTTAGCATCTTCGAAATCACACATTGCAATAAGGTCCCTGTTTTTGCGGGCGGCCAGCAGCGCGGCCTCGTTCACCAGATTTTCCAGGTCGGCCCCGGAAAATCCCGGCGTGCCCTTGGCCAGGGTCTGAACGTCCACGTCAGGGGCAAGCGGCTTGGCGGCGCAATGGACCTTGAGTATGCCTTCCCTTCCCCTGATATCGGGTACCGGCACCACCACCTGCCTGTCGAACCTGCCCGGGCGAAGCAGGGCCGGGTCGAGGACGTCAGGCCTGTTGGTAGCTGCAATCAGGATCACGCCTTCGTTTGACTCAAAGCCGTCCATTTCGACCAAAAGCTGATTGAGGGTCTGTTCCCGCTCATCATGGCCTCCGCCAAGGCCGGCGCCGCGATGTCTTCCCACCGCATCGATCTCGTCGATAAAAATGATGCAGGGAGCATTTTTCTTCCCCTGAAGAAACAAGTCGCGTACGCGGGACGCGCCCACGCCGACAAACATTTCAACAAAATCCGAGCCGCTTATCGAAAAAAACGGGACTCCGGCTTCACCCGCGATAGCTCGAGCAAGAAGGGTCTTGCCCGTACCGGGTGCGCCCATGAGCAAAACGCCTTTCGGAATTCTGCCCCCAAGCTTCGTGAATTTTTTCGGGTCCCGCAAAAACTCCACGATTTCCTGCAATTCTTCCTTTGCCTCGTCCACACCGGCCACATCGTTAAAGAGCACTTTCCGGGAGTTTTCATTGAGAAGCCGGGCGCGGCTCTTTCCAAAGCTCATGGCCTTTCCGCCGCCCATTTGCATCTGACGCATGAAAAAAATCCATACGCCAACCAGGAGCAGCATCGGGAGCCAACTGACGATCATGTTCATGTACCAGGGGGATTCTTCCTCGGGCTTGGCCTGAATGTTGACCCCGTTTTCCCTCAAGATCTTGATCATGTCCGAATCCCGGGGCACAAAAGTCTTGAACGTTTTGCCATCGGAGAAAGTACCGAATACGTGGTCGCCCTGAATGGTCACCTGGGCAACTTCG
Source organism: uncultured delta proteobacterium (assembly GCA_963826655.1). Taxonomy (GTDB): domain Bacteria; phylum Desulfobacterota; class Syntrophobacteria; order Syntrophobacterales; family Syntrophobacteraceae; genus SbD1. The sequence continues at coordinate 33,461 of CAWGZP010000047.1, read as the reverse complement.
TTTTTCTGGACCGAAGTGAGGAACTGGCTGTAAGTGGTCTCTACGCTAGTCTTCTGCGGTTGGTGAAACATATTGAAAAGAAGAATCACCATCAGGCTGATTACGAGCCACAGAGCCAGGTTCTTATAAAACGGACTCAATTAGGAATCCTCCTGCTGTCGATTTTTGGCCGGCCTGATTATCGCGAATCCAACCGGCGGGATTATAGTATATCGTCTGGTCAGCTGAAAATTATCACTCATATCCGCACTTATGTCCAGTCACTCAGACGGCAAAGTGAGAAAATGTGTCTTCAAACTGCTATAAATCTTCGAAAAAATCATTTTGGCGACCGAAACTGATTCGAAAATCGAGCAGGAGGCGAAAGCTCCACCCGCATTTGCAACAGGCGGGAATAGGAACGCAGGTCCGAAAGCCGCAGGTATTATAACCATCCGGGAAGCATTGGTACGATCAGGCCGACTGTTTTGCCCTGAATCTCTCAGGGTCTATTCCGTATTTTCCGACCTTGTACTGAATGATCCTCTTGGTCGTGCCAAGAAGGCGGGCCGCCTGTGATTGGTTTCCGCGCACATCCTTCAAGGCGTCGGTAATCAGGTCGCGCTCGAAGGCGCTGGTCAGGGCTTCCAGTTTTCCACGGCTCACGCTCTGCGTGCCTTCGGGCTTCATCTGAAGAGATGGAGGCAGGTGCCAGGAGTCGATTGAGTTCTCCTGGGATAGAAGGACGGCGCGTTCCACACAGTTTTCCAACTCGCGAACATTGCCCGGCCAGTGGTAGGACATCAGCATGTCTATGGCGCTGGTGGTGATCCTCTTTATATCTTTATTGAACTCGCGTGCATACTTGAGAACGAAATAGTCGGCCAGCAGCAGGATGTCGGGACCGCGCTCGCGCAGGGGCGGCAGATAGATGGGAAATACATTGAGCCGGTAAAAGAGATCCTGGCGGAAGCTGCCCTGGGAAATTTCAAAATCCAGGTCTTTATTGGATGCGGTTATAACCCGGACATCCACCTTTACGATCCTCGACGACCCGAGCGGCTGGAACTCTCTTTCCTGCAAAACGCGCAAAAGCTTTGCCTGGGCTATCGGTGAAAGCTCACCCACCTCGTCGAGGAAAATAGTCCCGCCCTGGGCCTCCTCGAACCGTCCGCGCCTCCGTGTAATAGCCCCGGTGAACGCGCCCTTTTCATGGCCGAACAGCTCGCTCTCAAGAAGCGTGTCCGGCATCGCGGCGCAATTGACCTGGACAATCGGGCCGTTCCTTCGGCGGCTGTTCTCGTGTATCGCCCTGGCTACCAGTTCCTTTCCCGTGCCGGTTTCACCCGCTATGAGCGCCGTAGTGTTAGTGTCGGCAACCTGGTCGATCAGGCGAAGAACTTCCTGGATTACCTTCGATCTGCCGATTATGTTCGTGGTGGGGCGCTTGGCTTCGGCAAGCATGCGCCTCAGTCGCCTGTTATCTTCTTCAACCGCCCGGAATTGGACAACCTTTCCAAGCAATTCCGCTACAGCGCTCAATGTTGCAACTTCCTCGCAGATCTCCTCGACCTGACAGGCAAGCTTGTCCGCCGACAAGATGCCCACACAGCGCCCCTGGTAGAAGATCGGAACGCATAAAAAGGCAAGTTCGGCCCTGTTCAGGGACTTGCGCGCCCCGGTACGGTCCAGGAAATGAGTCTCCTTGCCCAGGTTGGCTATCGCCAGCGGACGTCCCGTCTGGGCCACTTTTCCGGTGATTCCCTCGCCCGGCCTGTAACAGATTTGCCCGGTTTTGACGTCGACCCCGCGAGCGACGTCCAGCCATGCCTCGCCTGTCTGCATATCGAGAATGGAGATCATTCCGCGCTCCATTCCGAGACGTGTGCTGAGAATGTCGAGGGTTCCCTGCAGCTGGTCCTTTAGATCGCTCGGCTTGGATAGGACCCTGGCTATCTCGTGCAACGCTTTCAGTTCGATCAGACTAAAATCGTGCGGCATTTCAAACCTGCTCTGAATTTAGAATAAATTACCCTTGTGTTTGAACGAGGGTAACAAACTTGAACAAAATTGTCACTAATTTAAATGCTTCAAAACGTTTATGTGACGGCTTTAAGACAAATTCCTGTCGAGGGACATTTTGGAAGGCCGGGGCCGGAAATTCGAATTCAAAAGAGCCGCTTTGAATCCTGGGGGGCTTTTACGAAAGAACGCGGTTGATTTATATGTCGAGTATCACCATTGCCTCCCAACCGCGCGTGGTTTGCTCCACTTTGAACATGTGGAGGGTTACGGCCTTTACGTCAACGATCAATTGGTGACGCGCGGGGTCAATTCGCTCACCCCAGCCGGTCGCTTTGAGCAAATAGAGATCATCGACATATCCGATGTCGGCATCCTCGATTCGAAGAAGAAGCTGTTCGGCGTCTTTAAAGAAGATGACCTCCTGGAGCAGGTTGAAAAGGAGCATGTCGACAGCGTCCTGGCCGATTTGGATTTCACGCCTTTCTCTGCGCTCTATTTTTTCAAGGTTTTCGACCATCACGTTCATTGTGGCTTCGGCGGCGGCTATAAACAGCTCTTCGATGGTTTCCCCCCAAGCTTTGAAGGCAACGTCGGCTATGGCGATTTCATCGAGAAATTCAAAGGGCATCTATCCCGCACCTCGCGCGTTGTCTTTTCACATTGCCGGCAGTCCCTCGGCCTCACAGCCCCTCAGCCTCTCCTCGAGTTCCGGGCGGAGCCGGTCGAGATTGCGGCCGATAAAAACGAGTTCGGTGCCCTCTACGCTAAATTCCTCGAAATCCGCCCGTCCGATTACGTAGTTGAAAAGGCGCCCCCCGTCTTCGAAGCGCGCGAATCCTTTAGCTCGAATCAGCTCCAATGGGAGATCCCCGATAAGTTCGTCGAATTTCGACCTCCGGAGAGTTTTTCCAGTGGTCCAGACAAACGAGTGCAGCTTCTCCGCCGAGGGAATAGATTTGTCATCCGCCCCGGCAGAAGAAGGGCTCTCGTCTGCGTGGGAAAACACGGGCCGTGGCCGTTCGACGGCGGCCTGCCCAAACAGCAGATCGGCGTCCACCCCGCAGTTGACGGTCCTGAGCATCGCGGCGCGCTCGTTGAATTTTCTTACCTGGGCCTCAAGGGTATCCGCCTCGGCTGAGGTTGTGAGGTCGGTTTTGTTTATCAGGATGATATCTGCCGAGGCGATGTGGCTCCTCGCGGCGTATCCCACATACGGATGCCTGACCCCCAGATATGCGTCTACTATACAGACCACACAGTCGAGCCGGACTTCGGGAAGATTATCTTCGATCTCGAAAACCAGGGCATCGGACTCGGCCACGCCCGTGGCTTCCACGACGATGAAATCAGGCGCGTATGCTTCGATTATTTCCTTCACGGCGGCTTCGAACTCGCCGGTCATGGAGCAGCACACACACCCGCCCAAAAGTTCGACAATGTCGATATTTTTGCCCCTGATAATCCTGGAGTCGATTGCCAGTTCGCCAAACTCGTTCATGAGAACGGCGATACGAAAGGCCGCGGATCCCAGGATGCGCCTCAGCAAAGTGGTTTTGCCACTTCCAAGGCCCCCGGTAATGAGTATGAGCGGAGTTTTTCGGATTACGTCCATGTCGCAGAACCTATCCTTTAACGTTTCCCACCGGGACGAACCGTGCCACCCTTTTGCTGATTCCTGCGGCCTCGGTGGCTTCGACCACCTCATCGATGTTCTTGTACGCCGGTCCGGCCTCCTCGGCCAGGCCCGACCAGGAAGCGGTCCGCACGTAGATTCCCCGGTGCTCCATATCCTGTTGGAGGGTTTTGCCGTGGAACAATTTTTTCGCCTGCCGGCGGCTCATGGTCCTGCCGCTCCCGTGCGCGGTGCTGAAGAAAGTCTGGTCTCCGGATCGTACCCCGGCAAGAAGATAGGAGCCGGTCTCCATGCTTCCGCCGATAATCACCGGTTGCCCACTTTCGCGATATACCGCCGGGAGCCCTTCGGCGCCGGGGCCGAATGCCCTGGTCGCCCCCTTACGGTGGACCAGCAGGCGCCGCTGCTCGCCATCCACGGTATGGGTTTCGAGTTTGGCCGTATTATGGGCCACGTCGTATACCTGATGCAGGCCAAGATCGACAGGATCCTTTCGCAGCACCTCGGAGAAGACCTCGCGAATCCTGTGCAGAATTACCTGCCGGTTGACGAAGGACATGTTGATCGCACATTTCATGGCGGCGAAATAGTCCTGTCCTTCAGGGGAATGAAAGGGGGCGCAGGCCAGTTCACGGTCGAGGACCCTGATGCCGTATTTTTTCTCCATCACCTTGAGAAAGACCTGGAGATAGTCGGTTGCGACCTGGTGGCCGAAGCCCCGGCTCCCGCAGTGAAACATTATCACCACCTGGTCCGGGATGTTGAGTCCGAAAGCCTGCGCCAGTTCGGCGTCGAAGATGTTTTCGCGCTTCGCTATCTGGATTTCGAGATAATGGTTGCCCGACCCCAATGTGCCGATCTGCCTGTGACCGCGTTCGACCGACTTTTGGCTTATCTTGGAGGCGTCCGCCCCGCTTATTCGCCCGAACTCTTCAGTCCGCTCCAAGTCCTCCTCCCAGGCATATCCGTTCTGGACACACCATCGGGCGCCCTGTTCGACCACGGTCCGGAACTCGTCATGGGAAAGCTTGACAAATCCGCTGCTGCCTACCCCGGCCGGGACTCGCTGAAAAAGCCGGTCCACAAGGTCTTTTATGTGTTCTTTTATTTCGTCGTGGGTGAGATTGGTCAAAACGAGCCGCATGCCGCAATTTACGTCGAACCCGATCCCGCCCGGGGAAATGACCCCTGAGCGCTCGTCCATTGCGGCCACCCCTCCTATCGGAAAGCCGTATCCCCAGTGGCCGTCGGGCATGCAGAGGGCGTGTTTTTGAATCCCCGGCAGGGTGGCGACGTTTGTCACCTGCTCCACCACCCCCTCATCCAGTTCCCTTACCAGGCCTTCCGTAGCATAGATGCGGGCGGGGACCCGCATCCCCTCCTTGTAGCCCATGGGGATCTCCCAGACTGTGTCCGATATTTTCTTGAACATATTTAAAACGGCCATGGGGCGTTTCCTCCATCGAACCAGAACCGGCGGCGGAGCTTTCTGAGGATTCAATCTGGGCTTGGGAGCAGGCCAAGTGGTACGGGACTTGTCACCGGTGGGCATGTCGCAACTTGAATATATTGATCGAAAGGCCGGTTGTCGATTATTTACACAAATTTCTGCCACGGCGGAAATGACCGGCCATGACAGACCGGTCCGACCCCATTTGGTCAACACTTGAGACCTCTCGAGATCAAGGCAGCAGACAAACACACCGCGAAAAGCATAATGGGGCAGATGCAAGAACTCGATTGCGTGCTTTTCTGGCAACGCTAGTACCATGTAACAGTTATACTTTCGGATAAAGACGCTTTAGCCTGATTCGAGCATCAGTTGTCATAAAGTGCCACACAATTTTTTTTGCGCTGTTGGTACGGTTTCTTTCCCATGCAGCCACCTCGGCCTGCATGGTCGCCATATCGGCAATCCGGCGATCAAGGCATTGCCCATTGAGTGCGCTGAGTTCTATTTCCGCCATGTTGAGCCAGCTTCCATGCTTGGGCGTGTAGTGGATTTCAAGGCGTTCCGCCAAGCGCCTGGCCTCTTTGGGTTCGAATGTTTCGTAGAGTGAGGCGACATTGTGAGTGTTCAGATTGTCCATGACCAGCCGCACTTTGATTGCGTCAGGATAGCGTTCATCAAGCATTCGCTTGATCTGCAGCGCCCAGTCCTTTCTGGTGCGGCGTTCTGTCACAGCCACATTTCGCCTGCCGGCCAAGGGTTCCACTTCCATGAAAATTTCCGCCACGCCATTTCTGACGTATTCATCGTCAATGCGCGCAGGTTGTCCCGGTTTGCACGGTATCGGTTCACGAACCTCTCCGATCATTTGTTTACAAGACTCGTCCATGCACACCAGCGGATAATCAGGATTGTAGGGCAGGTGATAGACTTCCAAAACGTCCTCCATCGCCGCTACAAATGCCGCGTTCCCTTCTGGCGGGATTTTCCAGTACTTGCTGAGGTGAGGCTTAAGTTCGTTTTTTTTAAAACCCGCTGTACGGTCATGTGCGATACTGATGGCGCCAAGTTGAGTTCAATGGCTCTGTCGGCAAGGAGTCTGACCGTCCATCGCTTGTACCCTTCTGGCGCGTCTGAACAAGCCAAGGCGATCAATCTTGCTTCAAATGCGCCGTCAAAGATAACCTCCCTTGGCGGTTTCTCCCGCGGTTTGCGCTCCAAGGCGGCTTCAAGCCCATCTTCTACAAAGCGCTCCTTGAGGTGCTCAATTGTTCTCACGGGCATTTCGCAATCTTCGGGCGGAAATCTTGCCACCTTCAGTTATGATGGCGATGGAAAGCGGATTTCCAAGTTGACGGCGAGTGTTCACACTCTTTATCTCTATGATAAAGAAGGCAGGGTCCTGTCCGAATCTGATGCAAACGGCAATCCGATCTGCGACTATATTTATCTTGGGAAGAACCTGGTCGGCAAGAGGTATGCGTCCGGAGGGATATACTACTACCATACCGATCCAGCCGGAACGCCTCTTGCCGTAACAGACGACAAGGCGGCAGTGGTGTGGAGAGGATATTATGAGCCGTTCGGCAATGAATATGCCATTCAGGGAACGGCCAGCAACGACGTCAGGTTTGCAGGAAACAAGAAGGATGACGAAACAGGGCTGAATCACTTCGGCGCCAGGTATATGGATGCTACCCTGGGAAGATTTATGGCCCCGGACCTGGTCGGCCCTGTTGACTCGAAGACTGGAAAAATTAATGATAAGATTCTGACCGAGCCACAACGGCTCAATGCCTACGCTTATGGGCTGAATGGACCGGGACGGTATGTGGACCGGAGCGGCAAGCAAGTCGAACTGCTCATGGAGTCGGGCGAGGTCACTGCGAAAGGCTTGGCCACAGGGCAAGCCGCTTTGCATAAAAGCACTCAATCTGCCCTACCAGATGCAACAGGATCTCTCTAACCTTGCTGGCTTGTTCAATCCAGTTCCGCTGCTTAGTGGTAGTGGGGCTTATATTGGTGACAAAATAACTGATTGGATGATGAATGAAAATCAAAAGAGACCTAACGATTGTCCTAAAGGAACCAAAGATATAGACGACGTAAAAGGTAAATATGGATGGAGCAAAGATCAGCTTCACGGCATTAAGGATGCTGCGCACGGTGGGATGTCTACAGGTAAGTCTTGGACTGGTGTTGCACCTGACGGTACGGTAGGGATTAACGAGGGAGGGCAATGGTCGCCTCAAGGGCATTGGGAGGAATTGCAATGAATAAACCATCAACGTTCAGGCTTACTTTTCATGTTTCTCACCCAAATATATCTGCATCAGAAATTGAGAATGCATTCAAGTTACCTATTCGGTATTCTAATTCTGTTGGAATGCCCAAAAAAACCAAACATGAAACGTTAATTGGAGGTGTATATAAGATAACCCATGTTAGCTTTACCCTGCATGAAGATCCACTATCCTGTGATGAGGTATCAGTAGTAGATTTTATCATTAAACAACTTAAATCATATGATCGAGATTATTTAAATAAGATCTTCGAAACAGGAGGAAGTTGCCACTTCCTTATAGGAATTTTCTCTTCCACTAATGTAATGCTAGATTTCAATGTTGATATCATTCAATATTTATGTTCTTTGAAGATCGGTATTAAGTTAGATTTTTATGGTGGCGAAGATTAAAACTTAGGCTATTTCTGCCCAACCCCTCGAAAAGGTAAAAGTTTCCATCCGTCTACCTGCAACAAAGGGCAAGGTAACCAGCGAGGGTCCGGGAGTTGCAACGGGGTCGGACCAAGCGAATCCTTTGATGTTCAAGGACAAGGGTTTAATAAATTGGCCTTTTTGAGGCTTAAAGTGCTGTTTTGCTGCAAACGGGGTCGGGCCGAGCGAATGTACTGATGTTCAAAGACAAGGGCTCAAAAAACAGGCCATTTTTGGGCTTAGAAGGATGTTTTCAGGCCTCAAATCGCCGCGCAAACAGCTTTGAGGTTGTGGATGCCGGATTCGCACGGTTCGCTGCGGAAGGGCCGCAGCGTTGGCCTTCTTCCCACGTTTCCGCATTATTCAATGTTAGTGGTGGCGAGAAAGTGTAGCGCAGATGGCGGCCTGAAAATGTTTGGTGTATGAGCGTGGGAGTAGCCGGATTCGAAGAGTATTGTCGAGAAGGCAGGGTTCTGTCCGAATCTGATGCAAACGGCAATCCGATCTGCGACTATATTTATCTTGGGAAGAACCTGGTCGGCAAGAGGTATGCGTCCGGAGGGATATACTACTACCATACCGATCCAGCCGGAACGCCTCTTGCCGTAACAGACAGCAAGGCAGCGGTGGTGTGGAGAGGATATTATGAGCCGTTCGGAAATGAGTATGCCGTTCAGGGAACGGCCAGCAACGACGTACGGTTTGCAGGAAACAAAAAGGATGACGAAACAGGGCTGAATCACTTCGGCGCCAGGTATATGGACAGTTTGCTGGGACGATTTGTGGCCCCGGACCCGGTCGGCCCGGTTGACTCGAAGACTGGAAAAATTAATGATAAGATTCTGACCGAGCCACAGAGGCTCAATGCCTATGCATATGCGCTGAACGGGCCGGGGCGGTATGTGGATCGGGGTGGTAAGGACCCTATACTGATTGTAGCGGGCATTGCAGCGGTCACCAGCTACCTACTTTTACATCACCCAGACGTAGCCAACACACCTACAAGTTCCAGTGATCCAACTTATGCTTCCAATGGGGCTGCAGGCATGGTAGATGACGCACTTTTTTTTGTGATGGCTATCGAAGGCGTTGAGCAGGCTGCGACCCCGTCACCCGCCACTCCCGTGGGGCGGAATGGAAATCCGATAAATGTCCCTCGAGGGACGAATTCTGATACAGTTATCGACGGTCGGGCTTATGAGGGACATGCGCTTGACCAAATGCAAGGGCGAGGAATTCCGTCATCTGTGGTCGAAGACACTATAGGGAGGGGAATCAAAACTCCAGGCCATGATGGGAGGACTGTTTACACAACAGAGCAATCAAGAGTGGTTTTAAATCCTGATGGCAGCGTGAAGACTGTCTATCCACAGTAGGGGTATTATGAAATGGCCGATTCCATTGTAATCGCTGGGGAGATGGCCAGTGTGGTCATTGAAATTGCCGGATATGAGAATCCTGCTGCATTGACCACCTCTGGAGCCAACTGGCTCACATGTGCGGTATTTTTACGAATTGGAAGTTTTTCTGGAAGTCTTGACGCATCTTTTACAACAGACGATTTTGCCCGATTCTTAAGCGAGATTCGAACAGCTCAATCCACAATCAGTGGGGACGCGTCCTTTTTGACTGATGAGGACATGCTACGATTGAACCTCAAATATGAGAGGACTGGTCAAGTGCAGATTTCGGGTGTGGCTCAAGTTTTTGGTCCGCCGAAGGTAGCATTAACATTCTCATTTCATAGCGATCAATCTTATCTTGTGGAGACATTTCAGCAGTTAGAGAGAATAACTCTCAAATTTCCTATCAAGAAGCTATAAAGGACAGTGAAAGGAGTGCCCAGCCAAACCTTGGAAAGGGGCGAAGGCAAACGGGGTCGGACCAAGCGAATATCCTGATGTTCTAAGATAAGGGCTCAAAAAAGCATTTTGGAGCTTAGACGGCTGTTCTCTGGCCTCAAATCATCGCCCAAACAGCTTTGGGTCGATATGAAAAACCAAGGGGTCTGAAAAAACAAGAGGTCAGCCCTTGAAAAAGGAAAATTCTGATTTTGACTATCCGTACACCTTTCTGGGGGAGATGCCTTGAGGTGAAGAACATCGGAAAGCCGTGTGCGGGAAAACTGCACGTATCTCACAAACGGGGTCGGGCCGAGCGAATGTCCTGATGTTCAAAGACAAGGGCTCAAGAAACAGGCCATTTTGGGGCTTAGAAGGCTGTTTTCAGGCCTCAAATCGCCGCGCAAACAGCTTTGAGGTTGTGGATGCCGGATTCGCCCGGTTCTCTACGGAAGCACTCAGTCTTGGCCTTCTTCCCACGTTTCCGCATTATTCAATGTTAGTGGTGGCGAGAAAGTGTAGCCACGCCAAACGGGGTCTGACCAAGCGAATGTACTGATGTTCAAAGACAAGGGCTCAAAAAACAGGCCATTTTTGGGCTTAGAAGGATGTTTTCAGGCCTCAAATCGCCGCGCAAACGGCCTTCGGGTTGTGGATACCGGATTCGCCCGGTTCTCTACGAAAGCGCGCAGCCTTGGCCTTCTTCCCACATTCTCGCATTATTCAGTGTTAGTGGCGGCGTGAAAATGTTTGGTTTATGAGCGGCCGGACTCGAAGAGTATTGTCGAGACGGCAGGCTCCTGTCCGAATCTGATGCAAACGGCAATCCGATCTGCGACTATATTTATCTTGGGAAGGATCTGGTCGGCAAGATGTATGCGCCCTCATCCTCCGGGATATACTACTACCATACCGATCCCGCCGGAACGCCTCTTGCCGTAACAGACGACAAGGCGGCAGTGGTGTGGAGAGGATATTATGAACCGTTCGGAAATGAGTATGCCGTTCAAGGAACACTCAGCAACGACGTAGGTTTGCTGGAAACAAAAAGGATGACGAGACAGGGCTAAATTATTTCACGCCAGGTATATGGACAGTCTGCTGGGAAGGTTTATGGCCCCAGACCCGGTCGGCCCGGTTGACTCGAAGACTGGAAAAATTAATGATAAGATTCTGACCGAGCCACAGAGGCTCAATGCTTATGCTTATGGGCTGAATGGACCGGGGCGGTATGTGGATAAGGCTGGTGATTGGGCGTGGCTCATCGTACCGGCAGCCATTTATCTTGTTTTGCATTACTCGGACGTAGCCAATACACCCACAAGTCCCACTGATCAAACTCATGCTTCCAATGGGGCTGGAGATATTGCGGGGGATGGTGCTGCCCTAGTAGGCACTATTCAAGCTGTTGAGGGAGTGCAAAACACCAACCCGTTTAAGGGGCCGGTTGAGAGCGAAAGGTTTATTGTCGATCCCCAAGGAAATACGATACAGGTTCCAAAAGAATACTCACTGACTGGTTCTCCAGACGGCAAATGGCTTCAGCAAAGAAATGCCCACGGGGAACCAACGGGAACGCGCCTAGATGGCCCACACAATCCTACGTCGCATCCAGATCCACGCGCCCAGGTTCCTCATGCGCATGTCCCTGGGGTGACCAATCCGGATGGTACACCATGGTTGCCTTTAGAATGAACGAAACTTCTAAGTTTACGTGGGGAGATTCGGTTCGAGTAGCCGACTTTGCAGCGGCTAAGTTTCGGCCAGGGGAGTTAGGCTCTATTTGTGGAATCCGTAGAATCACTTGTTGCCCAAATGGAATGCCTGACTTGACTCCGACTGAATCTGAGACTTGCACCTTGTACATCGTGGAATTCGGAGATGGCTACACTATAGAGATTCCGGAGTATTTACTTCAAGAGGTTAAGTCAGATTAGGCATCGGCCCGGTTGACTCGAAGACTGGAAAAATTAATGATAAGATTCTGACCGAGCCACAACGGCTCAATGCTTACGCTTATGGGCTGAATGGGCCGGGACGGTATGTGGAGCGGAGTGGTAAACAAGCCGAAGTGCTCATGGTATCAGGCTCGGCCGCTGCACAAGCCTCCGCCAGTTCCGGGCAAGCCGCTTTGTACACGCGAAATGCTCAAGCAGGGCTGAGCGGGGAACAGTCTTATCAGATGCAGCAGGATCTCTCTAACCTTGCTGGCTTGTTCAATCCAGTTCCGCTGCTTAATTGGGTAAGTGATGAATTCTCAAATGCCTGTGAATCCAGAGGAAAGAATAGGATTCCAGATAAAGGACAGCCATGCACGGTTGCGGTGAATCCACCTGGAACTACCAAGAAGAGCTATGGACCAGATGGTTGGGTAGAAAAGGAGTGGAATAAAGGCCATGGTCCTGATGCTCCCCCAGGCGAACAAGACGACCATATTCATGATTATATTCCTAATCCTTATCATCCTGATGGAAGACCAACCAGGCAGCCGGGAAGACCGCCAGAACCTGGGGAAATGTGACAGCTGTCACTACTATCCGGTGCATCTCACGCCGAGAACCGGCTGAATGTGTTGGGGAATTGACCTGACAGTAACGGGTATCATTAGGAGGTTACAAGCGGTGACTATGGAAGAGATCGCCAAGAATCAACAATTGTTATCTGTCCTTTCAGGAAAGAATTCTTTGCTGGATTCTTCGCTGAAAAAGATAAATATATTTGAAGATGATACATTGAAAGCTGACTTGGTATTTTGGATGCTGCCAAGGAGCCAATACAGAAAATTATTGATCAGATTCGTTGATGTCTCTGAGTACTCATTCTGCTGGAAAAAGGACCATATATTTTATTATGTGGAAAGATATAAATTTATCTATGACAGTCAGCGTAATTTTTATATCTCACTCGATCCAGTAGATGAAAATCCACAGGTGTCGGATGAAGATCAGGACTTTATATTTTCGCGTGAAATCATTGGTTATTTATTGGATGTCTAATCTGTGGAACTGGTTTTGAGGACTCCATATTGCACATTTGAAGGCAAGCCTTGTTGCACGGCAAATGAGGGCGTACCAAGCGGATATCCTGACGTCCAAAGGCAGGTGATTAAGAGGGAAACCTTTTTGGGGCATAGAAGACTGTTTTCGGGCTCAAAATCATTACTGTAAGCGGCACACGGGGGGGCAATGCTGTTAGTTTAGCGACTCGGGTTGTGGATGCCGGATTCGCTCGGTTCGCTGCGGAAGCACTCAGCCTTGGCCTTCTTCCCACATTTCCGCATTATTCAGTGTTAGTGGTGGCGAGAAAGTGTAACGCAGATGGCGGCCTGAAATGTTTGGTGTATGAGCGTGGGGGCTGCCGGATTCGAAGAGTATTGTCGAGAAGGCAGGGTCCTGTCCGAATCTGATGCAAACGGCAATCCGATCTGCGACTATATTTATCTTGGGAAGAACCTGGCCGGTAAGAGGTATGCGTCCGGAGGGATATACTACTACCATACCGATCCAGCCGGAACGCCCCTTGCCGTAACAGACGACAAGGCGGCAGTGGTGTGGAGAGGATATTATGAGCCGTTCGGAAATGAGTATGCCGTTCAGGGAACGGCCAGCAACGACGTCCGGTTTGCAGGAAACAAGAAGGATGACGAAACAGGGCTGAATCACTTCGGCGCCAGGTATATGGACAGTTTGCTGGGACGATTTATGGCCCCGGACCCGGTCGGCCCGGTTGACTCGAAGACTGGAAAAATTAATGATAAGATTCTGACCGAGCCACAGAGGCTCAATGCCTACGCTTATGGGCTGAATGGCCCGGGACGGTATGTGGATCGGGACGGTGAACAGGTTATTGAAGCATACGAACTCATCGTCTTTGGGGTGTCCGTGCTCGCAGCGGTGGGCATGCAGCAACAAATGAGCAAACCGCAAAAAGATGGTAGAAAGGGTTCGTCGCCGTCTTTTGCAGGAGAATCGACCCCAGGCACGCCAGATCCCGATGATCCCAATTCCAAATTTGGCTCACGTGGTACGAAAGTGATGAGCCAAACAGTCTGGCGAGGCGAGCAAGGGAGAATCGATGTGGAAAACCAAAACCCAGGACAAAGACCTGGGCAGATTCATTTTCAAACCGGCGGTAATAAATACATGTACGACCCCACGAATGGGCAATTTCGGGACGCTCCGGCCTCGATTAATAAAATGTTGGAAGATCCAGAGGTGCAACGAGCTATGAGTAAGGCATTGCAAATACTTGGAGAGTGAAAATGAGAATGAATAATTCTATGCGAACCAGATGGGAACGTATGAATATTCAAGATTATTTGGGTAGATTCGCATTCGCAAACAAGCTAAAGTTGCTCGCCGAGGCCCCTATAATTGAAACGCCTGATGGAATTATCCTTGAGCCCTTGGCGCAACCCCACATAAGCGCCAGTTCTTTCCAAGACCGGACCGGGTATGAGGCATTCATTAATCATGTTCATGTGTCAGATTTCGTTGACCCGGACGAGTTGAGGCAAGAAAAGCCCCCTTACTTACTCGTCCAGGGCTTCCTTTTCATGAATAGGATAAGGGATCGACTTAACGGGCGCTGGGAGAGATTTAGGATTATTCTGAGTTTGGATCGTGAATCTGAAGAAGTTACAGTCAGATTCTATATGCTAAGACCAAATGAAGTATGGTGTGTGGACGACATCGATGAATATAGTCTCGAAGATATTATTCTAGAGGATACATGATATATGGACTTCCCCGTTTTAGTGGACAATGTTGTTGAGTTAAGCGACCCGAGTTAGAGTTGCGTTGTCTAATAGTCCGTAGTGGAAGGACAATAGCCTTGTGGTTTTGGTGTAATGCCGTCAAAGGGGGTCTGCCGTCAAAGGGGTCTGACCAAGCGAATATCCTGATGTCCAAAGACAAGGGCTCAAAAAACAGGCCATTTTTGGGCTTAGAAGGATGTTTTTCGGCCTCAAATCATCGCGCAAACAGCTTTGAGGTTGTGGATGCCGGATTCGCACGGTTCGCTGCGGAAGGGCCGCAGCGTTGGCCTTCTTCCCACATTTCCGCATTATTCAGTGTTAGTGGCGGCCTGAAATGTCTGGTGTATGAGCGTGGGGCTGCAGGATTCGAAGAGTATTGTCGAGACGGCTGGGTCCTGTCCGAATCTGATGCAAACGGTAATCCGGTCTGCGACTATATCTACCTTGGAAAGAACCTGGCCGGCAAGAGGTATGCGTCCGGAGGGACATACTACTACCATACCGATCCAGCCGGAACGCCCCTTGCCGTAACAGACGACAAGGCGGCAGTGGTGTGGAGAGGATATTATGAGCCGTTCGGCAATGAGTATGCCATTCAGGGAACGGCCAGCAACGACGTCCGGTTTGCAGGAAACAAGAAGGATGACGAAACAGGGCTGAATCACTTCGGCGCCAGGTATATGGACAGTCTGCTGGGAAGGTTTATGGCCCCAGACCCCATCGGCCCGGTCGGCCCGGTTGACTCGAAGACTGGAAAAATTAATGATAAGATTCTGACCGAGCCACAACGGCTCAATGCTTATGCGTATGGGCTCAATGGACCGGGACGGTATGTGGACCGGAGCGGCAAGCAAGTCGAACTGCTCATGGAGTCGGGCGAGGTCACTGCAAAAGGCTTGGCCACAGGGCAAGCCGCTTTGCATAAAAGCACTCAATCTGGGCTGAGCAGGGAACAATCTTACCAGATGCAACAGGATCTCTCTAACCTTGCTGACCTGCTTAACCCCGCACCTCTGGCCGATTGGGTGCAGCATCTGCTTCACGACCCAATGCAGGCAAACCCTTACAAGGGGGAACCTGGCTCCGAAACTCAGAGTCCTGGACGCAATGGTCAACCAAAGCAGACGAGACGCTATGGTTCGGACGGGTATCCGGAAACCGATACCGATTGGGACCATGATCATGGTGGTCAACCACATGTACATGACTGGGGGCGTCCATCTGATGGTGGACCTCCGACGAAGGATGACCGTGGCGCTGGTAGACCTCCGCAGCCAGGTGATCCCGGAATACCTGGAGGCTTACCTAATGAATAATAACCAAATTGCTTTTTCTGACGATGGTACTTTAATAAACTCGGCACTCCATGATGCTGAGTTGTTTGGAATACTGTCTTGTCCAAACCGCCGTGTGAGTATCTTGGCAAGGGACATTCACGGCAAGATTTATTGTCTCGCACTTTTGGGTGTGGAGCGATTCAGAGGAGACGATTTTCGGGATGGAAACATTATTCTAGATATTACTGTAGAGACTGGAGCAGATGTAAATCGTGAATATATTGCATATACATTTGACATTGACATCTCTGCTGGCAATACTTTTCTGGATAACATCATAAGAAAGTTTAATCTAGGTGAGTTAATACTTGTTCGTCTAGATCCATCATATGGATGCTCATTCTCATGCGTTTGTGAAAGAATAGAGATGGTCAAAGATTGGCTCAGTGAGGTTGCATCGAGCTGCTCTTGACCGGTCATTTACGTCTACATGGGTGATGCCTCGCCAACGCCGTGCCGGTCAGCTCGGACGAAGTGCTTCGTGAGTGGCCTGGATAAGTCGCTCGAGGCGCAAGCGGCTTTATTCCCTCCGCTCCGGAGTCACGGCTGACGCTCTCGGGATCACGGGCCGACGGCGATATTCCGATAATCTCACTCCGGTTTCATTTACGGACAATTCCACCAAAAATACCTACAGCTACGATAATACTTACAGACTGGCCTCTGTGACTGGGACCGCACCTGCCGGTTTCACGTACTATGATGCCGGGGATGTTTGGACGAAAACAGCAAACGGCATCACCTCCACGTACCAGTATGATGATTTTCGTAATCTCACGGGCATTTCGCAGTCGTCGGGCGGAAATCTTGCCACCTTCAGTTATGATGGCGATGGAAAGCGGATTTCCAAGCTGACGGCGAGTGTTCATACTCTTTATCTCTATGATAAAGAAGACAGGCTCCTGTCCGAATCTGATGCAAACGGCAATCCGATCTGCGACTATATTTATCTTGGGAAGGATCTGGTCGGCAAGATGTATGCGCCCTCATCCTCCGGGATATACTACTACCATACCGATCCAGCCGGAACGCCCCTTGCCGTAACAGACGACAAGGCGGCAGTGGTGTGGAGAGGATATTATGAGCCGTTCGGAAATGAGTATGCCATTCAGGGAACGGCCAGCAACGACGTCCGGTTTGCAGGAAACAAGAAGGATGACGAAACAGGGCTGAATCACTTCGGCGCCAGGTATATGGACAACTTGCTGGGAAGGCTCATGGCCCCGGACCCGGTCGGCCCGGTTGACTCGAAGACTGGAAAAATTAATGATAAGATTCTTACCGAGCCACAACGGCACAATGCTTACGCTTATGGGCTGAATGGCCCGGGGCGGTATGTGGATCGGGACGGTGAACAGGTTATTGAAGCATACGAACTCATCGTCTTTGGGGTGTCCGTGCTCGCAGCGGTGGGCATGCAGCAACAAATGAGCAAACCGCAAAAAGATGGTAGAAAGGGTTCGTCGCCGTCTTTTGCAGGAGAATCGACCCCAGGCACGCCAGATCCCGATAAAGATCCTGAAGAACCTGGCAGACGTGATCCGAAGCATCACATTTTCTCACAGCGTGAGGATTTGGCATCTGAGTTTAATCGTCGTGGAATTAACATCCACGAATTCACGCGACAATTGCCTGAGGACTTGCATAATGCATTGCACAGCGGTGGCCCGCGGGGAGGCGCCTGGAATCAAGCCTGGGAGGAATTCTTTAGAAGCAATCCGAATGCTACCCAAGCTGATGTTTACGGACAGGCCGGCAAGATGATCTATGAATTTAATATAGAAGGACCTCTTGTTCCTTATCGATAATCGGAGTAGCAAATATGCTATTGTTCGAAATTTCACCGAATAATACCACAAGTGGAATGTGGGTCAATGCTACCCACAGATGGGCAATACCTGGCATTAAATGCGTAGCATGTGGTGCTACATGGGCTAATACTGGGTTAGCATACCCTGTAATTGACTTATCTGATTTGCCTTGCGTTGACGCCTATCAGGACCAATGGCCTGTAGCGCCTGTTCGGTTTAAGGAGCTCAAAGATAAGGTACTACCTCTACTTTCACCTAAATCCTTAGTGCTCCCAGGCACTGAATTTGGTCCACTCATGGGAGATATTAAAGGTCGGTTCGATTACGCAGTTTTTATTTGGGTAAATCCATGGACTCTTTTAATTCGGCGCGATGCACAGCAATATTTTCATAATTCTGGAGTGCTTCTTCCGTCAGCCGTCGATACAAACCTTACCTATAAAGGTAAGCACTGCTCAACATTCGTGGAACTTCAGATAGAGGCGCGTGCGTCTATACTGCAGCGCGATAAAACCGCAAGTTCAGGAGACGCTTGTCCCCTCTGTGGTTACCATCCCATGTTAAGGCCTGAACCGGTAGTCATACAAGAGGAATCGCTGCCAGATGATCTGGATCTATTTCGGCCAAAAGAATTTACGACGCTGATTCTTGCAACAGAGAGATTTTACAGAGTTTGCCAAAAACTTGAGGTGACTGATCCTCTATTCAGGGAAGTGCAGCTTGGCTGATAAGAGTTACGGATAAGCCCCTAGGAGCCTGTCGGAGAATTAATTAGTTTGTCCTAACTTTCCCACTTTAGAGCCTGTTGCAAAACTACGAATATAAACATTGCATTAAATGGCTACTTATGCTAGAGAAATCCAACTCTTAAACAATATTTGGAGGTCCTGCATGAGTCGCGGATTCGTCTCGGGAGATCGGAATCAACTCCTCCTCCTTTCCCCTCGGTGGACAAGTGGGTCCCCAAAAATCATGTAGTACGATTCATCTACGATATCATTAAACAAATGTCGCTCGCCTCTTTCTACTGCTCCTACGCAAGCCGAGGGCCGGCCCCCTTACGATCCGATGATGATGCTCTCGGTTCTGATCTATGCCTACTGTCAGGGACGGCGCTCCTCGCGAAAGATATCCAAGGCTTGCGAGGAAGAATTGCCCTATCGTTGGTTGACCGGCAATACGGTTCCCGACCACTGTGCCATAGCGCGCTTCAGGTCCCGTCATGAAAAGCTCATGAAGACTGTTTTTTGCGAGATACTCTCCCTTTGTGCCGAAGCCGGGTTGGTGCGTGTCGGGGACGTCTACCTGGACGGAACAAAGATTAAGGGGAATGCATCGCTTTCGGCCAATCGCACTATCGATCAATTGAACAAAGAGATCGAACAGATGCTCGAAGAGGCCAAGGCTGTGGATGAGGAGGAGGACAGGCGTCTTGGGCCGAATCGCCGGGCCGATGAACTTCCTGAGGAACTTGAGGATCCGGGAAGTCGCCTCGCCAGACTGAAAGAGGCCAAGGCAAGGCTTGAAGCCAAAGCCAAAGCGGAACGCGAGGAGCAGGAAAATAAAATCCGGGAACGCGAAGAAGAAGAGAAGGCGTCTGGCCGGAAAAAACCCGGCCCCAAGCCCAAGTCCCCGGACGATGCGGTCCAGAAGGAGCGGAGAGCAAATGCCACTGATCCTGCCAGCCGCATAATGAAAACAAGGCAGGGGCATGTTCAGGGCTATAATGCTCAGGCGGTTGTCACCAAAGATCAAATCATTGTAGGCGCCGATGTTACCCAGGAGGAAAATGATCTCCACCAGCTTGAGCCGATGATCGAGGAAATTCAAAAGAGCCTTAACGAATCGGGCATCGACAAAAGCATCGGCACCTGCACGGCCGATACCGGGTACTGGCGGGATGACTTGCCTGTGAAAAGCATTGAAGCGGACGGCCCGGAACTTTTTATCGCTATCCAGAAGGACAGTGAGCAGCGTAAGAAATGCCGGGAAGACGATGATCCTTCGCAGGGGAGAATTCCTGCGGATGCGACCACCAGAGACCGCATGGAACGAAGGCTCGACACCAAGCGAGGCAAAGCAAAGTACAAGCTGAGGAGTCAAAGCGTGGAGCCGGTTTTTGGGCAAATCAAAGCTGCCATGGGTATCTTCGGGTTTCTTCGCCGTGGCCTCGGCGCAGTACAGGGCGAATGGAAACTGATTTGTGCCTGCCATAATCTAATGAAACTTTTCAGAGCTTACGGAGTGGTCACCACGGCCTAGGCAGTGGTGGGTATACCGGTAAACCAGCCCTAATGAGCTACATCTGGCAACATTTACGCGCCCACTCTAATCTCTGTGCCCCTTGACCAAGAAGATATTCTTCACCGATAGGTCTTTCAGATCTTAATGCCGTTGAGGGTTCTGCGACGGCCTCTTATCCCCTTCTTTTCGATAAAGAAGCTTTTCGATCCAGTTCGGTCACAATGGGAAAAGCTTATCAAGTTCATTGTTGGGCCATCAGTTTCCATACTCGGAAGTTGGTGGAGTAAAGTTAGTTGTCCATCTCGTCACCCCGTTTGAGAAGCGGAATTCGTCGATGTAACCGCCAAAGCCCCAATTGGAAAGGTAATTTCCCTGGGTGTACATCGCTTATGGAGAATCCCGAGCCGGAGTCGGTACATGAGCCAGTGTAGGCTGCACGAGATATTCCAACGGGCTTTTTGCCCCCGAAGAACACTTTCCCGCAGGCATGCCCGGTTTTCAAAGAACAAAGCCGGATTGTAATTCACCCTGCCAGAAGAGATGGCAAAAAGCAGGTATTATGTCGAGTTGATGCCGGAAATGCCAGACAAAATCACCTGCTCGAAACTTATGCCCAGAGCCCTAATTTGATCCATTTCCATATTTATATTTGTATTTATAGTTAGATATAGATTTGCATTTATTGAAGGTCAAATGTCTTTTTTGCGAAAATATGCGTACATAAACTAACCAAAAACAAGAGAACTGTTGAGGAAGCAAGTTCTTCGAGATTAGTTGATAATCTATGATGTGGCTGTCAATATATTTCCTGAGAACGAGGTTCTGCTTTTTGATGGTTCAAGGCAACAAACGAGGTCGGGCCGGTCGGACCATGACCGACCCGTATAGCGGGCGAATTCGCGGCGATATATTCGATGATCATCTCCAATGGTCGGGTCACACGGTCGCCTTTTCAAGGATTCCCATTCAAGGAAAACACCCATGTCCGAGCCGTCTTCGGCTCACCGCGCGCTCGTGAGCCGAAGACGCAAAAATCCACGAGACCTACCCGTTCAGACAGCCGTCTTTTTAGTTCCCTTGCGATAAAAAGAACACCCACGAGGGGCTAGACTACGGCAATGCCGGCGTACTGTTCTGCTTGCTCAGCCCACGCTTGCTGCGATTCTGCTACAACGTCCGGTTACTCATGCAGCTTAAGCGTATCACCGTACCCCGGACTGTGTTCTTCATTCTAGCTTCTCGCTCCCTTCCTCCCCGCGCTTTCCAAAGCTTCATCCAGGTGGGTTTGGGCCGACATCATCTCGTCCTCGATTCTCTGAAGAAGATGCGGTGGAAGCTCTATGGCGGGGTTTCCAAGAAGGGCGCCGAGCGCCTCGGTTTTTTGGGCCAGCCGTGAAATGTATTCGCGCCACGGGGGTGCACCCGGTTCGACCTTGGCGGCCGCCTGTTCAAAGGCCGTGGAGGTAATTCGATCACCGATCGAAGGTACCCGCGTTTCAAACCCGAATTCTTGTCTCACGATGTTTGCAAACTCGTCGCTTACGCTCCGCTCGCCATGTATTACATAGACACGCATCCTCCGGTTCCTGAGATGGCTTAGCCACTCGAGCAGCGCATTCCGGTCCGCATGGGCCGACAGACCACCGATCGTGAAAACCTTTGCCCGGACGATTACCCTTTCGCCCAGTATCCTCACCATCCGTGCCCCTTCGACGAGTGCCCTGCCCAGGCTGCCCGCCGCCTGAAATCCCACGATTACCAGCGAACATCCGGGCCGCCAGAGATTGTGCTTGAGGTGGTGCCTGATCCTGCCAGCCGTGCACATCCCATTGCCCGCAATTACGATGGCCGGCCCGGGACGCTCGTTTATCTCCATTGATTCCTGGGTGGACCTGGTGAGAACGAGTTGATCGAAATCGAAAATATCGTTTCCCGAGCCCATTGCGGCCCTTGCTTCGGAATCGTAGAACTGTTGCATATTGCGGAATATGGCTGTAGCTGCAATCGCAAGAGGGCTGTCCAGGTAGACGGGCATCGGCGGTATCAGCTTTTCACGAAAGAGTTTGCCGAGCATGAAAAGAAGCTCCTGGGTCCGCTCCACGGCAAAAGCCGGGATGAGGACTTTTTCACCGCGGCTGTAACTGTATTGGATCGCCTTCTGCAGCTCCAGTTGGCTCTCTTCGAGCGATTTGTGATTTCTGTTTCCGTAAGTTGACTCGATAAAAAGGATGTCCGCCTCCGTCAGGACCTCAGGGTCTTCCAGTATCATATGGCCCCTGTATCCCAGGTCGCCTGAAAAGACGGTTTTGGGACCACTTTCAGGCGGCCCGTCCCAGATTTCCAGAAACGAAGACCCGAGAATATGCCCTGCGTTGCGGAAACGGATGCTGAAGTCCGAATCGATACGAAGAATTTCATCCTGTCCCACCGGCTCGAAGAGAGGCAAACAGGCCTCGGCGTCCGCAAGCTGATAGAGCGGCTGGATAAGCGGCTCTCCCCGGCGATTGTTTTTTCTCGTCTGCCACTCGGCTTCCATTTCCTGAATGTGGGCCGAATCCAGGAGCAATATTTTGGTAAGCTCGACCGTTGGGGAGCTGGCATAGATTCTGCCCCGAAAACCATCTTTGACCAGTTTGGGTATTCGGCCCGAGTGGTCGATGTGGGCGTGAGTGAGAAAAATTGCCTCGATTTCAGCGGGGTTAAAGCCCCAGGGGGCATGATTCAAAGCTTCCATTTGACGGCCCCCCTGAAACAGGCCGCAGTCAACCAGGTATTTTCGGCCGAGGAGAAAGCAGGAGCCGGTTACGCAACCCGCTGCCCCAAGGCAAGTTATCTGCATTCTAGGGTCATCCTTTCACTGTTATATAAGCGTTGCGCCGGGGTAAGAAATTGCCTCATGGAGCCCAACCAACGTCCCATTGTCTTCTATTTGGTAACAATCTGCAATATATTTAATATGTTGAACCATAGCTGGATCGACTTGTCCAAGTTTGTTTGTTCTTGACAAATCCCGGCGCAGGGGGGAAACACAAGGCGCCGTAATGGAGAATGAGGTTTTACCTGGGGGGGCCGAAACAAGCATGAGAGATTCGAAGCTTCGTATCATCGTAACCGGGCTGGTGGGATTGTATCCCATTGGCGGTGTGGCTTGGGACTATCTTCAGTATCCGATAGGTTTTTTGAAGCTGGGCCATGACGTCTATTATCATGAGGATACGTGGAGTTGGCCGTCCCAACCGGTCGAGAGGACCTATACGCAGGAACCGGGATTCTCGGTCGGCTTCATCCGGGATTTCATGGAAAAATACGCTCCGGGCCTGCGTGACAGGTGGCACTACCGGCACCTGCACGAGACCAGCTTCGGGATGAGCCGGGAGAAGTTCGACGAAGTAGCGGCCTCAGCCGACCTTTTCCTGAATGTGAGCGGCGCGTGCATTGTTCCGGATAACCTTCCGGGCGGATGTGTCAAAATCTTTCTTGACACCGACCCCGGCTACAACCAGATAATGATGAGCGAGCGGCTTTCCTGGTCTGAGAACGTAGACCGGTGGTGTGCGAGCGTAGATGCCCACGACCGGCATTTTACGTACGCGGAAAACATCCACGGGCAGGACTGCCTGGTCCCCAGGCTCAACTATGACTGGCGAACCACTCGGACGCCGATCTCTATCGAGCATTGGCAACACCTGGCCCGAGCGAAACCGGCAGATCCATGGACGACGATCATGACCTGGAACGCCTTCAAGGGAAAGCTCATGTACCGGGGGATGGAGTATGGCAGCAAAGGGGAGGAATTCGAAAAGCTGATTAACCTTCCGGCTTCGTTGAAGACGCCGCTGAAGGTGGCCGTCGGGGGAATAGATGCCCCGCTGGCAAGGCTTTCGCAAGCCGGGTGGCAGGTGGCCGACGGTCCCGAGGCGACCCTGACGCCGGCCATGTACCAGGAGTTTCTCGAGTCCTCGCGCGGCGAAATATCGCCTGCCAAGCACGTATATGTCGCGTTGCGCACAGGATGGTTCAGTTGCCGCTCGGCCTGCTACCTGGCTTCGGGAAGGCCCATTGTGGTTCAGGACACCGGATTTGAGCCCTACATTGTCCCCGGGGATGGGCTTATCACTTATAGAACGGCCGAAGAAGCAGCGCATGGCATAATCGAGGTCGAGCGAGGATATGAGAGGCATTCGGCGGCGGCCCTCGATTTGGCCAGGCACTATTTCGACTCCGGGAAAGTGCTTCAGAAGCTGATAGATGACGCTTACTCGAGCTGACGGGAGCAGGAGCGGACCGACCGCGGGCCGGCTCCTTGTCTAAAGGAAATTAGATGGCAAACGGGAAAAACGGCAAAGGCAAGCTCATAGTATTCGGAATCATGTTTTGGTACCCGCTCGCAGGGGTTACCTACCAGTTCCTGCATTACCTGGTCGGACTTCGGCGGCTCGGGTGGGACGTTTACTACGTTGAGGACTCCGGCCGATGGGTCTTCGGCAACGATTTCGAGTTAACACCCGATGCGACCCCGAACATCGAGATGGTTGCCCCCGTGCTCGAAAAATTTGGATTTTCCGGAAAATGGGCCTTTCGCGGCTGCTATGAGGGCGGAAAGAGCTACGGGATGACCGAGCGGGAGTTGATGGGGCTCTACAGGGAAGCTGATGTCTTCCTGAACGTGACCGCCTCGCAGGAGATTCGAGATGAACATATGTCCATCCCCAGGAGGATTTATGTCGAGTCCGACCCCTTCCACGTCCAGGTAAAAGTCTTGGAAGGCGACGTAAAGACCTTGAACGCATTGGCCGCTCACGACATCCATTTCTCCTTCGGGGAAAACCTGGGACAGCCCGACTGCGATCTGCCGGTCGATTTGGTGTGTTGGCATCCGACCAGGCAGCCGGTGCTCATGGACCTCTGGAAAAACCCGTTCTCCCCGGCGGGGGATTCCGTATACAGGACCATTACGACTTGGAAAAACAAGGGAAAGGACCTCATTTTCCGCGGTCAGACGTACCACTGGACAAAGGACCGCGAATTTGCCAGGTTTATCGACCTGCCCAAGCTCAGGCCTGTCGGCTTTGAGCTTGCAACGATGGTGGACGATAAAGCGCGGGCCGATCTCCTGGACAATGGATGGAGCTTGACGCCCTCGGCCCCGATTTCCCGCGATATCGAGAAGTATCGGGAGTATATCCAGAGGTCCAGGGGCGAGTTTACGGTTACGAAGGAGCAGGTCGTGCGGCCAAGGACCGGCTGGTTCAGCGACCGTAGCGTCACCTTCCTTGCGGCCGGCCGGCCGGTAATAACCCAGGAGACGGGGTTCAGCAAGTTTCTTCCGACAGGAAAGGGCCTTTTTGGATTTTTGACGCTGGACGAAATACTTGCGGCCGTTGACACCATTGAAAGCGATTACGAGGGAAGCTGCAAGGCAGCGCTCGAAGTTGCACAGGAATATTTCGCGGCGGAAAAGGTACTGGGCAAGCTGATGTCCGAAGCGGGCCTGGGGTAATGCCCCCAAAGCAGCAACCTCCGGTGTGGGGCGTCCCCATGGTGAAGCTCGACCGAGCGAAGGGCGCCGCGATGGAAAAAGGTGAGAAGCAATCCTCGAAAGATGCCTCATCGGCGGGGCGCGTCCGATGGCTCGACGGCGTCAGGGGAATCGCGATCATCTGGATCGTCTTCTTCCACTGCCTGCTATCCTACAACGTCGGAAGCTTTCCCTCGCCCATAAACTTAGATTCTTTTCTCAGCCTTGTCGCACAGTGTGACGCCGGCTCTTTTTTCGGCAAGTTGCTTTGCGCCGTCGACGCGGTAATTGTCGCCATCATGCAGCGGGGGGCCCAAGCGGTCGGGGTCTTCATCCTCTTTAGCGGGTTCGGCCTTACATATTCACTTTTTAAGAAAAGAGGCCGGCTCGAAATTGCCTGGGCCGGCTGGTACAAACGTCGCCTTGCGAGGCTCTTCCCGATCTTTTGGCTGGCTCACCTTGTCTTCCTGGTCTCTCCTTTCACCATATTGCACGATCGGATCGATTACAGGTTTTTCTTGAGCTTACTGGGAGACAGGGTCTATCCGGTCGACAAGATGTTTTTCTACCTGGTGCCCGCATGGTGGTTCCTGGGGTTGCTGATCGAATTCTATATCGCTTTTCCCTTTCTCTTCAAGCTGATGCAGCGGCTGGGGTGGGCAAGATACCTGGGGTTATGCATCGTATCGAGCGCGGGCGCCAGGGTGATTCTTAGAATACTCGATGCGAACGGGGATTATGAGATGGGAGCTTTTTTTGTTTGCAGGCTATGGGAGTTCGGGGCCGGAATGGTACTTGGAGAACTCATGGCGCAATCTCCCGGCCGGACTTTTCGACTGCTGCTTTCCTGGAAAGGTTTTTTGGGGGGGGTGATCACCTACACTCTTGGACTTGTGACCTATCAGCCGAATTTAATGAGCGTTTTTTCGGATGGTCTCATTGCAACAGGTTTATCGGTCATATTGATTCATTTGGGCTACCGCCTGGACAAGGTGCCAGGGATTGGCAGGGCTTTTGCCTTGGCCGGTGTGTTCTCCTACGGCATCTATCTTTTTCACCAGCCGTACGTGATGTTTATCGCTGAAAAACTCCGCCCCTTTTCATTTGGGGTTTTTCTGAGTTCGGCCTCGGCGGCGATAGTCCTGATAGCCTTGGCGTCAATGGGTTTAGAGCACATGGTCAACCGCATCGCGGGCCGCTTATTTCGGTAGTTTTTCTTTCCGCCTGAAAATTCCCCGCATGAAAAGATAACAAAATTCCTGCACATCAAAAAACCAGTTAAAGTTTTTACTCCCTTTCGCCGATGTAGATAATGCTGAGATAGTATCCGAGAGCAGGCGGGATTTAAATCCGGACCTGTATAAGCCTTCCTGCCCGGAGCCGGGAACATGACAATTCTTACAAAGCCTGACGGCATAAGGGTCCAGATATGATTCGAGAGTTGAGCGAACACGAAATCAATGCCCTGCACCACGAACTATTGATAAAAGACATAGTCGCGGCGGCAGAAAAACTCGCACCCTTTCCCGACATAGCCTGGAAGGTTTCAAACCTGGTAAAAGCAATGGCCCCGGTGAGGGAGATCGAGGAACTCATAAAATACGACCAGGCCATCACGGCCAAAATCCTCAGACTCGGCAATTCGGCCTGCTACGGCCGGCAATATGGCACCCGCTCCCTCAAAGAGGCCATACTCGTGCTCGGCAACAAGCGCCTCATTCAGGCGGTGATCACCGCCTGCGCTTCAGCCTATTTCGGCGGCGGCGCCTCTCGGGAGCATCGGCTGCTTTGGGAACATTCCGTAACCTCGGCGCTTATGTCCGAAATAGCAGCGCGCCGCCTCAACTATAATGGAGTGCTGACGCTTTATAGCGCCGCATTGTTGCACGACATAGGCGAGACGGTCCTGAGCATCTATTTCAGCATTTACCGCAAGTCCGGGCAATGCAGTCCCTGGGATCGGAACGATGTCATACTGTCCCAGCGGCGGGCACTCGGGATCGACCACCAGGAGTTGGGCGGCATTATTGCCCGCAACTGGAAATTTCCCGCGGAGATAACCGTCGCGATCGAGCATCACCATAACCCCGAAAAAGCCGGGCAATATGGAGAAATTACTTCTTTGGTTTACCTTGCCGACCTAATGGCGGCCCTATTCCAGGAAAGGAACGCTAAACCCTTGAAAAGGGGAATCGACCCGGAATCCGACCCCGTCCTCAAAAAATTGAGCATCACCCGCAAAATGATCGACGATTTCCAGGTCGAGCTTGGAACCGGGATGAAAGAGGTCATGGAGGCGCTGGGGCCGGGGTGAGAGGGGGGAGCGAGGAGCGGGACGGGTGGTCCGGACACGTTTCCGGCGATGCGCGCAGACTTCGTATAATCATTCGAGGCCGCACTGTTTGGACTCTCCATTTCTCCTTCCTCTGGGCTCCCACACCACAGAAAAATCCCTTGCTTTCCTTAGTGTTGCGAACTATGGTTCGCTGCGATATAATATGAAGGGTCAGGGTGAGTGACGAGTACAGCAAAACCAAAGAGCGTTATTGTCTATACGGATGAAAAGGGGAAAGAGCCTGTGCGAAGGCGACAAGGGAAGCCAAGATCAAGATATCAGAGAGGCAAAGGCCTATTGGAAGGAGTATTTGAGCCATGAGAAACTATAGGACCTTCACCGATGTAGAGGAATCCTACCTCCGCGAGCATCCAAAAGAGATTGACGATTACATCACTATCCTTTTTGAAGAATACGCAAAGGACGGCGATACGGGGGCGCTGCTGTCTTCACTGCGGGTTCTCGGCCGCGTCAAGGGCTTGACCAAACTTGCCGAAGAGGCAGGCATGAGCCGCAAAGGCGTTCAGAAAGCGCTTTCCGAGGAGGGAAACCCCGAGTTTGCCAGCATCAACTCCATCTTGCACGCTATGGGGTATAGACTAGCTCCGCAAAAGATGCCTGAAGGACCAATCACGAAGGGGCCACGTCTAAAAGCCGTTGATCCCCAAGATCGACAAAGTGATCTGCCTTGAATGCGGGGCTGAAATGCCACAGTTGACCTCCAAGCCTTTTGTCAGTCACGGCATGCACCAGAAGGAATACCGGGGAAGATAAGGCTTCGCCATGAAAGCTCCATTGGCGGCAAAATCGCGGACGAAGGCGCGAAGCACAGCGGCCAAAAAGAGGGATCGCCAGAGAATCTGAAAGAATTCGTGGAAGTGTGGCGGCAGGAAAGAGCCGCAGCATCCACGAAAGCGGCGACTAAGACAGGTGAGCCGGCAGCCCGAAGCGGACGAGACTTCGAGAGAGTAAGGCATCGTAATTGCACTGCCCTACTCTACCCTGCCGTGAGAAATGAGCTTTCCGAAGAAGTCGTGCTGCAAGAGCACTCGCTAAGTTTGTGGCGCTCTCCCCCAGAAAATCCAGACCCCACAGGCGCCTCATCTGCCTGGTGACCCGGAAGGGGGCTGCTGGGGCCTATTGCCCGGCCCATCTTTTGAATATGAGGGTCCCATTGGTTCCGCCAAAGCCAAACGAGTTGGAGAGCGCCATCTCTATATTTGCCTTGCGGGCCGTATTGGGAACATAGTCGAGATCGCAATCCGGATCAGGAAACTCGTAATTTATAGTCGGAGGCAGAAGCTGGTGATGAAGGGCAAGGATCGTGAAGGCGGCTTCGATCCCGCCCGCTGCGCCCAGGAGATGCCCCGTCATCGACTTTGTCGAACTGACCGCCATCTTGTAAGCGTGTTCGCCGAAAACGCTCTTGATAGCCTTGGTCTCATATTTGTCGTTGAGTTCGGTCGAGGTCCCATGAGCATTGATGTACTGAATATCGGCAGCTGCTATCCCCGCGTCATCGATAGCCGCCAGCATGCAACGGGCCATACCCTCGCCGTCCGGGGCCGGAGCGGCCACGTGGAAGGCATCCCCTGAGGCGCCGGATCCGATTATTTCGGCATAGATGCGAGCGCCACGGGCCAGCGCAAAATCTAAATCTTCGATAGTCAATACGCCGGAACCCTCACCGAGGACGAAGCCTTCCCTTTGGCTGTCAAAAGGCCGCGAGGCGTGTTCCGGGTCGTCATTGCGCGTGGAAAGAGCCCGCATTGCGTTAAACCCGGCTACTGCCAGGGTAGTTATGGTAGACTCGACGCCACCGGTTATCATCACATCGCAAACGCCGTCCCGGATAAGATGATAAGCCTGACCTATGGCATGAGTTCCAGCGGCGCACGCGGTCTGGAGGGAGAGGTTGGGGCCCTTGGCGCCATGGTAAATCGAGATGAGGCCGGGGGCCATATTGCTTATGATCATCGGGATGAAAAAGGGGCTCACCTTCCTCGGACCGGAGTCCAGGATCAGTTTGTGGGATTCCTCGATCGTCAGCAGGCCGCCAAGTCCGCACCCCATTACCACGCCGGCGCGGTTCGAAACCTCGGGCTCTATCTTTAGTTTGGCGTCTTCCATCGCGTAGTGGGCGGCCCCGAGAGCGAACTGGAGGAAAGGGTCCATTTTCCGGAGTTCTTTTTTGTTGATAAAGTCCTCCGGATGAAAGTTCTTGACCTCTCCCGCGATATGAGTAGCGTAAGCCGAGCAATCGAAGCGAGTGATCGGACCTATTCCCGACTTCCCGGAGACTATATTGGACCAGTTCTCCTGAACGCCAATTCCAACAGGCGAAACCAGCCCGATTCCCGTAACAACAACACGGCGCCGATGATTTTCCGATTTCATTTTATTTGCCTCTTCCCGAAGCTGTAGAATTAGTCATGCTGGAACAGGGCTGCCTATCCCATGAACATGCCGCCATTAATATGCAGAACCTGGCCGGTGATATACGCGGCCGCGTCGGATGCAAGAAAGGCAACGGCCGAGGCGACTTCCTCCGGAGTGCCGTATCTTGCCGCCGGAATTTGTGCCAGCAGGGCCTCACGCGACTTATCGGGAATACACATCGTCATATCGGTCTCGATAAAGCCGGGAGCGACTGCGTTCACAGTTATATTCCTGGAAATAATCTCCCGCGCAAGGGACCTGGTAAAACCTATGATGCCGGCCTTGGCGGCTGAGTAGTTGGTCTGCCCCGCATTTCCAATCACGCCGACCACGGAGGTGACGTTTACAATACGCCCGTGGCG
Organism: uncultured delta proteobacterium; assembly: GCA_963826655.1. GTDB lineage: Bacteria > Desulfobacterota > Syntrophobacteria > Syntrophobacterales > Syntrophobacteraceae > SbD1. The sequence goes on along the minus strand of CAWGZP010000047.1, from coordinate 3,015 downwards.
CTGGCGCATCATGGGTTTTATCACCGCCTGAGAGCAAAGAAAAGCGCCTTTGAGGTTGGTATCGATAACATCGTCCCATTCCTCGGTCTTCATCATAACCAGGATGTTGTCCTTTGCTATTCCGGCATTGTTCACCAGTACATCGACCCGGCCGTGTACACTCAGGATTTGCTTGAATGCGGACTTGACCGCTTCAGGGTCGGCTACACTGAACTGCATGAGGTCCGGCGTCCCGCCCTTGGCCTCGACGAGGGCAGCAGTCTGCCTGGCGGCGTCCGGACTCGAGTTGTAGTTTACGATGATATCGGTCTGCGGACCGGCCATCTCCGTGGCTATGGCGCGGCCGATCCCCCGGCTGGCCCCGGTTACTACTATAACGCGTCGTTGGCTCAATCAATTCCCCTTTCCCAAAAGAGGATAACTGGTTCGAAAAGAACACCCGCAAGGGACTGCACTACCGTAATGACGATGGGTTGCGCGCTCCGCTCCACACTGCGGATCTTTTTATGGTCTGATAGGGAAAATTCGGCAAAATTTTCCCTACCGGACCATAAAAAGATTCCGCAGAGCGGAGCGCGCAACCCATCGGTCATTACGGTTAGTGCGGCCCTTTGCGGGCGTTCTTTTCGAACCAGTTATCCTCTTTTGGGAAAGGGGAATTGATTGAGCCAACGACGCGTTATAGTGGTAACCGGGGCCAGCCGGGGGATCGGCCGCGCCATAGCCACGGAGATGGCCGGTCCGCAGACCGATATCATCGTAAACTACAACTTGAGTCCGGACGCCGCCAGGCAGACTGCTGCCCTCGTCGAGGCCAGGGGCGGGACGCCGGACCTCATGCAGTTCAGTGTAGCCGACCCTGAAGCGGTCAAGTCCGCATTCAAGCAAATCCTGAGTGTACACTGCCGGGGGTCGATGTACTGGTGAATAATGCCGGAATTGCAAAGGACAACATCCTGGTTATGATGAAGCCCGAGGAATGGGACGATGTTATGAATACCAACCTCAAAGGCGCTTTTCTTTGCTCTCAGGCGGTGATAAAACCGATGATGCGCCAGCGCCACGGGCGTATTGTAAACGTCACCTCCGTGGTCGGCGTGATTGGAAATGCGGGGCAAAGCAACTACTCAGCCGCCAAGGCCGGCATTATAGGTTTGACCAGGTCCCTTGCGCGGGAGATTATCTCCAGGAATATAACTGTGAACGCAGTCGCTCCCGGCTTTATCGAGACCGATATGACGATGTGTATTCCCGATAAGTCGCGTGAGGCCCTGCTGGCACAAATTCCGGCGGCAAGATACGGCACTCCGGAGGAAGTCGCCTCGGCCGTTGCCTTTCTTGCATCCTATGTGGCCGCGTATATCACCGGCCAGGTTCTGCATATCAATGGCGGCATGTTCATGGGGTAGGCAGCCCTGTTCCAGCATGACTAATTCTACAGCTTCGGGAAGAGGCAAATAAAATGAAATCGAAAATCAACGGCGCCGTGTTGTTGTTACGGGAATCGGGCTGGTTTCGCCTGTTGGAATTGGCGTTCAGGAGAACTGGTCCAATATAGTCTCCGGGAAGTCGGGAATAGGTCCGATCACTCGCTTCGATTGCTCGGCTTACGCTACTCATATCGCGGGAGAGGTCAAGAACTTTCATCCGGAGGACTTTATCAACAAGAAAGAACTCCGGAAAATGGACCCTTTCCTCCAGTTCGCTCTCGGGGCCGCCCACTACGCGATGGAAGACGCCAAACTAAAGATAGAGCCCGAGGTTTCGAACCGCGCCGGCGTGGTAATGGGGTGCGGCCTTGGCGGCCTGCTGACGATCGAGAATCCCATAAACTGATCCTGGACTCCGGTCCGAGGAAGGTGAGCCCCTTTTTCATCCCGATGATCATAAGCAATATGGCCCCCGGCCTCATCTCGATTTACCATGGCGCCAAGGGCCCCAACCTCTCCCTCCAGACCGCGTGCGCCGCTGGAACTCATGCCATAGGTCAGGCTTATCACCTTATCCGGGACGGCGTTTGCGATGTGATGATAACCGGTGGCGTCGAGTCTACCATAACCACCCTGGCAGTAGCCGGGTTTAACGCAATGCGGGCTCTTTCCACGCGCAATGACGACCCGGAACACGCCTCGCGGCCTTTTGACAGCCAAAGGGAAGGCTTCGTCCTCGGTGGGGTTCCGGCGTATCGACTATCGAAGATTTAGATTTTGCGCTGGCCCGTGGCGCTCGCATCTATGCCGAAATAATCGGGTCCGGCGCCTCAGGGGACGCCTTCCATGTGGCCGCTCCGGCCCCGGACGGCGAGGGTATGGCCCGTTGCATGCTAGCGGCTATCGATGATGCGGGGATAGCGGCTGCCGATATTCAGTACATCAATGCTCATGGTACCTCGACTGATCTCAACGACAAATATGAGACCAAGGCTATCAAGAGCGTTTTCGGCGAACACGTTACAAGATGGCGGTCAGTTCGACAAAGTCGATGACGGGGCATCCCTGGGCGTGGCGGGCGGGATCGACGCGCCTTCACGATCCTTGCCCTTCATCACCAGCTTCTGCCTCCGACGAGAAATTACGAGTTTCCTGACCGGATTGCGATCTCGACTATGTTCCCAGTACGGCCCGCAAGGCAAATATAGAGACGGCGCTCTCCAACTCGTTTGGCTTTGGCGGAACCAATGGGACCCTCATATTCAAAAGATGGGCCGGACAATAGGCCCCAGCAGCCCCTTCCGGGTCCCCAGGCAAATGAGGCGCCTGGGGTTCCGGATTTTCCGGGAGAGAGCGCCACGAACCTTGGCCAGTGCTCTTGCAGCACGACTTCTTCGGAAAGCTCATTTCTCACAGCAGGATAGAGGAAGGCGCCGCAATTACGATGCCTTTTTCTCTCGAAGTCTCGTTCGCTTCGGGCTGTCGGCTCACCTGTCTTAGTCGCCGCTTTCGTGGATTCTGCGGCTTTTTCCTGCCGCCGCACTTCCACGACTTCTTTCAGATTCTCTGGCGATATAGACAATCA
>CAWGZP010000046.1:0-11141 GCA_963826655.1 uncultured delta proteobacterium | reverse complement strand
AAATTCTTTCTTCGAGAGTTTTAAACCCTTGCGGAGGCAAATAGGTTTTGTTCCGTTTGATGCAGCCGTAAAAATAGTTTACCGGCGTGTTTTTAAGGGATGCCTTTTTGTTTAGTGTTGTCAGGTCGTAACTGCAGCGGGAAAGATACAGCAGCATGTCTTCAACTTTTATCGGAACGTCGCTGAATTCCTCTATCCATCTGAGCACGGTATCAGGCTTAAGACTTTTTCTTCTATCCAAAAGGCAAAATCCGGATGCGGTCCGAAAAATTTCTGCGACTTTATTTAGTAGTAGTTTATTATTATATATACTAATACTACTACTATATATGTCTGTCCGCGCCGCAAATCGCTCCTCCCCGGCGCGGGCGGCGGCTTTATTTGCGATCGGTCAGCATCATGGCGCGGCTGCGCGCGCCCGATGGCTGCCCCTGGGACCGCGAGCAGACCTTCGATTCCATTCGCAAGTACACGCTGGAAGAGACCTACGAGGTCTTCGACGCCATTGAGCGGCGCGACTTGCCGCACCTGGCCGAGGAGCTGGGCGATCTGCTGCTTGCAAGTGCTGTTTTATGCCGAGATGGCGGCCAACGAGGGCCATTTCACCATCGCCGATGTGCTGGATCATCTGAACAACAAGCTGGTGCGCCGCCATCCCCATGTCTTTGGCGACGAGGCTTCGCGAGCGGCGGGAAACCGGGCCGATGTCGATGCCGCGGTGGAGGGTTCTTCGGCGGCGGTGCTGCGGAACTGGGAAGAGATCAAGGCCGCCGAAGACATTGCATGCAGCCGACTAAAACGCGGCATTGCATGCAGCAGACGCGCCTTCGGCGCAAAAGCCTCCAGTGTCGCGGCTGGACTCCGTGCAGCGGGCGATGCCGGCGCTGGCCGAGGCGGCCAAACTGGGCGCCAAGGCGCGAAAAGCCGGCTTCGACTGGCCGAATTGGCGCGATCTGCTGCCCAAGCTGGCCGAAGAGACCGCGGAGCTGGAGGCCGAAGCCGCCTCGGACGACCCGGCGCGCAAGCCGGCGGTCGAGGCGGAGTTGGGCGACCTGCTGTTTACCGTGGTCAACCTGGGCCGCCACCTGGGCATAGATGCGGAGATGGCGCTGCGCGGCTGCAACCTGCGCTTCCGCGAGCGCTTTCGCGAGATGGAGTTGGCCTCCGAGCGGCCGCTGGAAGAGCTTTCGCCGGCGGAGTTGGAGGAGTTGTGGGCGAAGGCCAAGCGGAAGCTGGCTTTGCGTTTGCGCGATGCCCGACAAAGAGGCCGCGTTCATGTAGGCCGTTAAAGCGGACTGCCAACTGGTGATATCCTGTTGCGTGATGGAGTGACTGCCCGTGTAGCCGACAATTTCCGTGGCCTCGGCCATCACCTGGGTTGCTCCAAGGATTTTCCCGCCCGAAAAATCCATCGGGACCTCGCCGCCGCTCTCTTGCTGCGCACGGAAGTGGACAATCCCACCCGTCTGCCCCGAAAGATCGATCGTTCCATTAAAATTAAGCTGCCCCGGTTGGCCTGGTACTGTCCGCCGTGTTCAAAAAGACGGTCGCGCCGGGGCTGGTTATCCGGCTCCCGGCCTCGAGCGTGAGCGATCCGCCCGAATTGAACTGTATCGTTCCGCCGCTCCCCAGGCCGGTGGAATCGATCGTTCCGGAGAAGTCTATGGACCCGTTTCCGGCGGTCAGGGAAACGTTCGAGGCATAGATTGCGTCGCTCTTCCCTATAACCAGATCGCCTGGATTTTGTTGCCCGCGGACCTCTATAGCCACACTTTCCGTGAAACCCGCCGGCGCTCCCCCGGCAGCGCCCGCCGATGTCAGCTCCGCAAGCAGCGCCGAAAGATCGGAATAGCCCTGCTTCTTATCGATAACGCCGTCCGCATCGAGGATGAAAGAACCGCCTTCGCCTTGTCTAAAAGATATCCCATCGACAGGTTTCCCCTTATAAGATTTCCAATATCCGGCAGCGCCAACAATCGTCCCTTCCAAAATCGCCGCGGCATTTGGCGAATAAATTGAAACGAGACCGGCGTTAACCCCGATATCGTTCGGATCGGAGAAGACATTTTTGCCCTTGCCGTAAGAGGAATTGTCTTCGACAGCGCCCGAAACGTTCACTGCCGCCCCCGGCTCGATATCCACGGCGCCGTTGGCCGAACTGAGATAGACGCTTCCGCCGGGGCTGCACGAGTATTGGGTGCTTTGGGGCGTCAATTCGACCTCGCCGGCGATCCCTCTGTCCAGGATTTGAGCGCCCGCCCCCAGCGTTACGCCGGACGCGCCGTTGAGTGTGAGCGTCCCGGCGGACATTTGGATCGTGCCTGTTACCGTGATGGCTTGAGCATCGATTTCGAGCGATCCGCCCGGAATTATGGCCGTATTCTGCGCAGTTCCGCCTGAAACAATATTCACGGCCCCGGTGGTATTTACCGTGAAATCTGCCGCGGTATACGGAGTGGATACCTGCAAATTTGTAGGGCCTGAATCCGGGACTTCATAAATTAAGGAAGAAGTAATGATGCGGCCTGATGAAAAGACGAGATCGGCGCTCGTGATAAGAGACCCGTTGCCGATAAAAGAGACGTCACCGTTTTGCGCGTTGAATTTAATCGACTTGAACCCGTCCACCAGGAGATAGTTCAGGAAAAGGTCCCCTCCGGACGGATTTGCGCTCCCGAAGGCCGACCCGTTGATCCAAAGGCCCTCTCCAATCAAAATCCGGTTGGACGCGTTGAGAATGAACGAGTTTTCATCGGGCAGTGCAGGCGCAGGCGTCAAATTTTTAGGCCACCCGCCCCTGTCCAGAAGGCTGATGTTCGGGGCCGTAATGGTGACGTCGCCGTCCGAGGCATTGAGGGTCCCCTCAATGGCCTTCGCGCTTATCGAGAATGAATTCTTGGCGGCAAGATCGATATTCGATGGCGCCGAGGCTGTCCCGCCAAGGAACTGGACAAGTCCTTGCGTGGATCCGTCCGAAGCGCCTCCGGATGCATATATGTTCACGCTGTCGAAATTTCTGAACGTATTCCAGAAGGAACTGCCTAAATAGAGGCCGCTCGGGTCGGCTCCGCCTTGAGAATCCCCCGGCTCGAAATATACATTTTTCCCCGTCAGGTTCAGTGCGCCCTGGTCTATCTTGAGGCCATTCGGTCCGGCCTGGTAGTCCAGCTTCAAGAGCGTCATGGTAACATCGCTGGATGCGTGGACGACGGAGTTTTGGCCCAAGGTGAGAATTCCATTCGGAGTAATAAAATCGGCCTCGCCGTTCCCTTTGGGACCTTCGGCGGTTATCTGCGCGCCTTTATCGAGTGTAATGGCGATATTCGCCGATAAAACCACCTTCGCCGCATTGAGGCTCGCCCCGGCATCTAGCTCGATTGTTGAGGTACCCGAGTCTCCGAGGTCGATTTCCTGGTAGCCCTTTCCCGACAGCACACTGGAGCCGATATAGAGTGCATCGCTATCGCCGGTCTGCGTCTGCCCGGGGGCCAGGACGAAGATTTCCGCTCCGCTAAGCGAAATCGTGCCTCCCAGGTAGCCGCTCAAGGCCGCCCCCTCGATCTCTCCATTCAATATCGTGGTGGACCCGCTAATGGAGAGGCTGCCGGCGTTGCCGGCAATAGGGCTCTCTTTGTTGAAATAACCCTGCGAAAGCGCCGCGCGCGCGGGCTCAACTTCGATAGCATCCATTATTGACGGTTGAATCTGCGTACCCGCATAGGTGACATAGCCCGCGACTATGGGGTAACCGTCGCCCGACGATGCCCGCCATCCCGTGGTGACTTTTGTGCCGGTGTCCGTCACGATCATCGCTCCCGGCAAAAACGCGTACTGCTCGGGAAGCAGCGTGTAAGTGCCGGCTTTAAGACCGGGCGCACCTGAAAGTGTGACTTCCTCTCCGGGTTGAAGGCCTGCCTGGATGGCCTGCCACGCCGGGACGCAATATTCGTTACTTGGGACGATGACATAGCGGAACATGCCCTGGGCGGGAGTGCCGGTTCGATAGGAATCGATCCCGGAATCGTATACCACGTTTTGAGAGACGATTTGGCCCTGTTGTACATAGGAATTCTGAAGCTGCAAAGTATCGACGGAACCTTGTATCCCGGCCTCGAACTGGTAGGCGAAAATTCCTCCTCCTCCGGAAACATCCATAACCGATCCGGGATCGGCAATCACTTTTGCGCCTGTTATGCTGATCGATTCCGGTGACGCCCCGGTTACCAAAATACCTAAGTAATCGGAACCGTTCTTTTTATCCGTTCTTGTCCAATATACGCTCGTTTAGCGATCCGTAATCTACCTCTACCGATCCGAATCCGGCGGTGGAGACGATGGAGCCGCTGGAGAGAGTAACGCTTCCCGACGTGGTGTCGGCGGAAAGAATTATTTGCCCCATCGGCGCCGCCAGGTAGCCTCCAAGGACCTCGATGTCGTGTGCGTCGATGGTAAGGCTGCCTCCCGCCGAATATATCGGAAGTGAATTATAGCCGTTACCTTCAACTTTAACTGTCCCGCCCGAATCATCTATAGTGAAACTTGACAAAGTCGTGGGATATATGCGCTCCGCTTGCAGGGTCAGAGTGTTCGCCGAGGTGAGCATCTGCCCCTCCCAGTTAGTTCCATTCACAAAGTCGCTCAAAGTGATGTCGTGGGCTGCCGACAGGTTAACGCTCTGAAACCCGGAAAGCGAAATCGATCCGGTGACGTCAATCGAACCGGCGGTTGCGACCAGGGACAAGGAAGCGCTGCCTCCTGAGGGGGCCGGCGCCCCAAGGGCGGTATTCTCCAACAGAATGGAGGGTGCGCTGAAAGTGATGTTCCCGGACCCGGTGATCAGGGGCGCATTGAATGTTAGGCTCCTGCCCACCGAAATATTCATGTCACCCGAAAAGTTCAGAGCGCTGCCGGCCGTGAATGTCATGGCGTCGAAACCGCGGTAATTGTTGAAATCCGAGGCTGAAATGGTGTAAGCGCCCCCACTGGACCCGCAGGAGATCGACAGCGTCCCGCCTTGAATGCCCGCCATTTCAGACCGCCCATCCAGTACTCCGCTCAGGGAAGGGCCATAGTAAGAAGAAATGGCGACGCTCCCCGGATTGCTGGAGACCGTTTGGGCTACGAAGCCTCCCGTGCTGTTGAGGATATATGCGGTAACGGGGGTTGACCCCGAAACGTCGACCAGGGAATTCGCGCCCGTGGTTACGGCAGACGCCGTGAGCGTAACCGATCCCCCGGCAAGAGGGTTTGGAGTGTAACCGGCCGGAAGGCCGGCGAAAAGCGGCTGAAGAGCGGGTTCCGGATATCCCTTGGCGAGTATCGATCCCTCCAAATCCAGATTATAACCTGCGGTGATATTCACCGTACCGGCCGGAGCGGTCAACACGCCGCCGATGTCGATATATGGCGCCGACATCGTGATCGATCCGCCGGGCGCAACAGTAACTCCGGCCCCATTTGGGATCGAAATCGTTGCACCGGTGTCCGGCAGATTGGAAAAGGGATATGGAAGATCGGATGCCTGCAAAGAGGTGGGCGGCATTTGGAAAGTGCTCTCCGCCGTGATTTTCACGGAAGAGCCCGTTACCATGTACTGAGGGACTGGAATCGCGTTGGCGTTATTGTCCGCCCCCGGCAGGGGAGTCGGAAATTTCAGTGTTGAAACGGCAAGATTTGCCCCGCTGTCGATGGTCGTATTTTCGAGGCTTTGAAGAGCGATCTGCGTAAAACCTGCGTCAGCAAGCTCATTCTGTCCAAGGATAAGTCCGCTCCCAAGAGTACCCCCCGAGTTCGAGGGGGTGGATTGCGCCACTTCAATGCTCTCGGCGTTCAGGGTTATCGTCCCGCCGGTATTTCCGGTAATGGAGTAGGCACGCAATTTGCCGTCGAGAACTATCCCTACCCCCTGGATGCTCAACGAGCCGGCGTTCCCACCGGTCACCGCGCCTTTCTGACTGATGCCGTACCCTCCGCTGACATCGATGAGACCGGCCGCAACCACACCTTGACTGTAATAACTCTCGTCCAGGATCGAAACGGAGCCTCCGGCAATGTATGTGAAAGGGGTGGTGGCGCCTGCGCCGTTTGCGGCAATCGAATTATCGGCCTCCTGGCCGGCCACGTTTATCTGGCTGCCCTGACCCAGTATAATTTCCGAAACGACATCCGTGTCGTAACGAGGGTTGGCATTGACTCGGTCAAGCGAAGAGAATGCGGTTATGTTGTCCGCCACGATCAGGCTCACGTTGCCCGAAGGAATATTGATTGAGCCCTCGAAATCTATTCGCCTTGCAGCAAGCGAAAGTGTCGATCCGGCATTCATTGAAAAGTCCGCATCCGGAGTGACGGTGATGGTCGTATTGGATGTGATTTGAAGATTGCTCAAACCTGCCGAGGAAAGTTTTAGCGCCGAAAGATACGAAACCGAGTCGTTCAATTGGCTTTCAGGGCCGAAACCGGAGGGCAAAGGGGCGACCTGTTCCTGGATGACAACGGGGCCCGTTACATAGTCCATGATAGAACTCTGCGGGTCAAAAAGGCCTCCGATGTACATCGTACCCCCTGCCGGGATCGCCACTCCGAGGGTCTTCTTTTCTCCCATTCTATCGACCAACTCGGATTTACTGGTTTGATAAACGCCGACGGTTGCTTTTCCCTGGATATTTCCATCGAGTACGACCGTTCCGGCCAGCAGCGAAAGAATGCCGGCGTGAGCCCCTTCTTGATAGCTTCCCACGTATTGGGAAACATTGGTTATGCCGGTATAGGTAAGGGTCTCGGGTGCATTGCCGATACTATAAACCTTGTTGCCGGAAATCAGCCCCGTAGTGGTTACGGTCCCTGCGCTATAGTTGGTGCCTCCGCCGGAAAAATCGATAGAAGCCCCCTGTTTTTCAATCATGTTGCCGGTATAGGGAAGGCTAATGTTGATAGTTCCGCCCTTAAGGCTTCGTTCCTGGGCAGTTTCACTTTGTGCGGTAAGAGATCCCGAGATATCGCCGATCGAGGAGCCGAGCAGATTGCTTACCGTGATGGTCTTGCCCCTGAGAAAGCCGTTTTTCTGGTCGGGGAAGTCCCTGAGTTCCACGCCGTTCAGTTGGATTTGGGTGGTATTGGCTGAGGCCGGTTTGTCTATCCATAGGCCGCTCACGTCGATGCTGCTGCCGCTTGCGAGATATACCCGGTTTTGGGCGTTCATGTTTATGGCGCCGGCCGGCGCCTGGATGAGTCCGTTATTCACAATCTGCCGGGCCAGCGCAACCGCCGTGTCGGTGGTAGAAAATCCAGGGGGCAGGCCCAGGCCCATAATGGTAATCGTTCCGCCATTGTAACCGAAAGACTGGTCGGCTGAGTCGGTTGAACCGGAAACGGGTGTGGCCGTGACGCTGCCTGCCCCGGTGGTGACGGAATCCGCTGCCATAAGTTCGATCTGTCCACTTGTCTTCAGCGCTTCTACGGCCTCAACGGTCCCGTATTGGTCGACATTTTCGCCGTACATGCCGATAAGTCCCGTGTTGGCGAGCATTTGGCCTTTGTTGACGGCATCTCCCGCGGTTTGCTCGACAACCACGGCCAGCGCCACCCGGGACGAGGTGCTATTGGTATTCAAAAGGCTGACGGTATCTCCTGCCGCAAGCCCGATCTGGCCGGCCTGCGTGGTGATGGCCTCATCGTTTTCGACATTGGGCGACAGCAGGAAAACCGCGCCAAAGGCGTCGGTGGTAATGGCGCCCTGGTTTATCACCGAGGAATTGAGGTATGAATCTGTCCCGGCGCCCTGGTAATCCTCTGCCTGGAAGGCGAGTACCCCGTTTTCGAAATTGTTGTTCGTGATGTCGAGCGACGACGCGATCATAGTGTGAACGTTCACCTGCGAATTCTTGCCGAACAGGATGCCGTTCTGGTTGATCAGGTATACTTGGCCGGTGGCGTTGAGCGTCCCGAGTATCTGGCTGGCGTTCCGGTCGAAGATGCGGTTCAGGCAAACCCAGCTCGAATTTTTTTGGTAGAAATCGACTTCGGCCTTGGCGCCGATGTTAAAAGATCCCCAATCCAAAATTGCCTTGGACGTGTTCTGCGTGATGTCCAACGTCTCGATGCCGTTCTTGTTGAGCTGGGCCTTTCCAACGGTCGCGTTGCCATAAACCAGGGTCGGGTCCTCAGGAAGCTGGTTCGCGGGGACTGTCGACGATGATGAAGTGGTAAGAGGCGAAGCCGTCTTTTTCGGCTTGCTCTTCGAGGCCGCCGTAGGGTCGAGTGCTGGCGGAACGGATGATGTGGTAGCAGGCGAAGCGGACTTCGACTTGCTCTTCGAGGCCACCGTCACACTACGTTCAGCCGTAGCCGCTGAGGAGATAGAAGGAGATGAGGTGGTCTTGCAAAATCCCCCCTGCCCCCCTTTGGGAAAGGGGGGTAATTCGTTCTTCGTAGCCGCTGTCTCTTTAAAAACGGGAGGGAGCTGGTTCTTCTGCACTACTGTCAGGTCGAGCGCAGGCTGGACCGCTGCCGCGGCAAGGGGCAAAGCGGTTTTTGGCTTGCTCTTCGGGACCACGGTCAGGTCAAGCGCAGGCTGGGCCGCTGCCTTTCCATTTGGGAGTTTGGGCTTGGGTACGGGCGGTTCGATGGTCTTGTAGAAGCCAGGGACAGTCGTGCGCGCACCGGCATGGCCGATCGCAGGCAGGAACGCAATGCACAGACACAAAAGAACGGCCAATGTTCTTTTCATCATAGTTTTTTCCAAACGAAACCACTGATTGCACGGATAGAACGGATTCCACGAATAAGAGCCCCAACAATCCATTCGACAATTCAAAAATTCCTGTAACCTCTTCCAAGGCGCTACACCCGATTTTCAGACAAATCCGTAGGATGGGTGGAGCGCAGCGCAACCCATCGCCCTCACTCCCGTCTTTCCACAAATCATTCCCCAAACTCTTTTTCCAAAAGGTCGTTGCACCCGCCCCAATCCAACGTATAAACTTTACGCCGCACATATTCATGAAATGTCGAGTGCGGCCAATCCGATACTCGCGATACGAAACCATGCTTTACCGGGTTGATATGGACATAGTCCAGGTGAAGCCGTAAATCCTCTTCATCCCGCACGGTGTGCTCCCAAAACCTGCGCTGCCAAACCCCGCGTTCGCCCTTCGCTTGCCGGCTGGTCGAAATACGTTCATTCAGAGGAAGGGCGCGCGTAAACCCGGCCTTAATTCGCCGCCAGCGACTCGAGTAGTCCGAATCCCCTTCCGGCAATCGCCAAACTGCATGAAGATGATCCGGAAGCACAACAAGGGCAAGATTCATAAATGGAGAGCATTGTTGTTCATTCCGAAGGGCGGCCCTCAAATATTCAATGTGCTGCACCAACATATCGAGGCGTCGTTCGGCAATCACCACGGTGAAAAAATATGTACCGCCAGCCAGGCGGTTGCGACGGTAATTAGTCATGGTGTGTTCATCCGAAGTGACAGAAAGCGATGGGTTACGCTTCGCTGCACCCATCCTACATCCTGTGACCTATTCCAAAGGGCTGCACCCGATCTTTAGCCAAATCCGTAGGATGGGTGGAGCGCAGCGCAACCCATCATCCTCATTTTGACGAATCCGTAGGACGGGTGGAGCGTAGCGCAACCCATCATCCTCATTTTGACGAATCCGTAGGATGGGTGGAGCGCAGCGCAACCCATCACACTAACCGGTACGCATCGAGGCGAGGCAGGATGCGGGGTGAACCCGCCTTCCTGCCCTGTTCCCTTAGTTTCGAGTACGAAAACTCAGAACCAAAATTTACTGGTTCCGGGTTTCCCCTAAAGATCGGCTGCAAACCCCGCGAACACATCGCAAGATCGCCGGAATTGACGCTCTGCTCTCTGCGTCTCTGTGGTGAGATTTTTAACGATTGAAAAGTTCCCTTCTTTTGATCCCGATCAGCCCGAGGAGTCCCGAACCGAGAAGAAGCACGCTTGGCGGAATGGGGGTGGTGGCGGCGAAGGGCTCGACCTGGGTCGAGACTATGTAGTCGCCGGTTTGGGGGTTAAGCTGATAGCTGGTCACAAGTTGGAGTTCGGGGCCAATGGTCTGAGACGTTGTCGCCGGATTCCAGGCGTACAGGCCCTGGGTCACGGAACCGCCGCTGACCAGAGCAGTCCCGCCGAGGCCGCCGCCGTTGAGGAGATAACCAGCATAGGTTGTGCTCAATCCCTTATAGAAGCTGTAAGCATTGGTCATTTTATCCCAGACATTTGCCGTGCCTGCGCCTATAGCGGTATTTTCATAGTATGTCAGCACGGGATGGGTTCCTTGCCAAGTTGGGCCAGTAAAGTGAGCACCCCCATTGCTTATTTCCGTCCCGTTAGTGGGGCCGCTGGTCCAATATTCCGTAGCATTATAGGGGGTACTACCGTTCGACGCCAAATAAGCGACGTTGAGGAGAGAGCCGTCAACCCCCGACAAATTATAGGCCCCTCCTGCGCCTGCGGTCAAATCGTACCCCGAGTCCTTAAGGGAGGCTGGATTGCTTTCAATCGCGGTAATCGACCCGAGGTCGGTCGCTTGTTCATAGAGGCCGCCGTCTCCCGCATTCTCCCAGACAACGCGGATAAGGTCGGTTTGGCTGGTCCCGTAGTAAAAAAAGGCGTTCGCCTGGCCGCACAGACCGGCCACCAACAGACCGGCCGCTAAAACTACAAGAAACTTTTTCACTTTTTTCCTCCTGAAGAAGAGTTGAATTCTCCCCAGGCAACCCAGCCGCCCGGAACATCCGGACCTGTGGCTTTCCGTCACCCGGTCGCCCGGGTTTTGGCTTTTTCTAAGGCTAGACACGGATGGACACTGATAGATACGCCGGGCCACCATGTCTTTTTCAGACACGGATGGACACTGATAGATCCGCCAGGGCCATCATGTCTCTTTCATTTCCTGTTGGAATCCACCTTTTTCGGACCCCGGTAATTACGTAAAGCCCCCGAGGTTCGAAACGCGACGGGTTTCGATGGGTTACGCTACGCTTCACCCATCCTACATCCTGTGACCTCTTCCAAGGGCTACACCCGATCTTTAGCCAAATCCGTAGGATGGGTGGAGCGCAGCGCAACCCATCACACTAACCGGTACGCATCGAGGCGAGGCAGGATGCGGGG
>CAWGZP010000045.1:0-5726 GCA_963826655.1 uncultured delta proteobacterium | reverse complement strand
TAGAACCATTTCATTAAGTTATCCTTTTTAGTTGAAGTTCGTTTACTTAACATCTTCTACCATTGTGTTACGCTCGAGTTCCGATTTGTTCCCTGTGTTTTGTCCTGCCTCCAAAGAAACAAACGGATTTGTCCCCGACCCGTGACTTCGATAGAAGTGACTCGGCTGGACCTGCGGCGCGTTGCCATCGCGTCTTTCTCCAATGGGAAGGAATTCACGCTGGGCTCGAAATTCTCCCGTCGGGGGTCCGGGGTAATTTCCGTTCCGCATTTCCTCATTAGTTCGGAGTAGTTCGAAGAATTATGGATGTTGAAAGAAGAGTGACAAAGTGGTTAGGTTATCTCACTAAAATTCGGAAGAGTTCAGGTATGACCCCAGGTTGACCTTCTTTTGTTTCAACCCGAGTTTCGATCGAAGACGAAAGCGGTGAGTCATGACGGTATTTAAGGAAATACCCAGTATCGAGGCGATTTCTTTGTTTCTTTTTCCAGCCTTGATCAGGTTGGCAACCTGGATCTCCATTGGGCTGATGTGCGCATGTTGGAGCGACAGGTTTTTCATGAAAGGAGAACAAATTTCCGACAGATTTACCTCCAGCATTTCGATATCCGTCTTGTTCTCTTCGCTGAGACGACCCTTTTTCAACTTATCGACGTAAGGCAGGACCAGTTTCTTCACATTCGTTACAATACTTTCACTCAGTATTTCTTTGTCTTTCTCGGCCCGCTGAAGAAGCACTCCCAAAGTAATGTTCAATTCCCTGAGGTCCGTCTGCATCTTCCGTTCGCGACCGATTCTTTCCATTTTTGCCTTGAGTTCCGACAACTGGAACGGTTTTGCCATGAAGTCGGCAGCCCCGGCCTTGATTATGTCGCTGTACGTATACGTACCGGTTTGCCCGGTGATCATAATCGTATCGAGTTCGGGGTCGATTTTATGAATTTCAGCTAGGAGCCGCAGGCCGTCGATTCCCGGCATTTTAATATCCGAGATAACGAGTTCGAAACTGCCATGTTTTAATAATTCCAGTGCTTCGGTCGAATCGGTGGTGCTCTCGCACCAATAGCCGGAGGACTGCAAAAACCTGGTCAGCATGACACAGATATCTTGTTCGTCATCAACTACCAGGACCCTTTGAATTTCTTTTTTCACACCGGTTTTCCCTTGAAGAGTTTGCTTTTTAACTGAAAACCAAGAACCGGCACGGCAATCCGCAACTTATCCCCTGACCAATCCGGGCAGGAGTTTGCCGAGGCCGCCGGCGATGATCTCCACGGCGATGGCTGAAAGAAGCAGGCCCATGAGCCGCGTAACGATATTTATGCCGGTCTTTCCAAGCATTGCGCCAATCGGTATGGCCAGGCGAAGTGTAACCCACACGGCCAGGGCAACCATCACGCAGCTTGCGACGAGAAGTCCCTTATGTTCCCAGGTCGGCGATTGGTCGGCAAAAATTATCACCGTACTGATAGCGCCGGGACCGGACAGGAGAGGTATGGCGAGCGGCACAACGGCAATGTCCGTCTTGTGCTCGGCCTCTTTGGTCTCCTCCGGTGTCGCCTTGCTCCAGCTAATCTGGGCGTGAAACATGGCTATTGCCAGGAGCATGACCAGGATGCCGCCTCCTACGCGAAACGAAGCCATGCTGACGCCGAAAAAGCGCAGCAGCGATTCTCCAAGCACGGATGACGTGATTAAAACCGCGGCTACCGAAAGGGCTGTGAGCCTCGCGATCTTCCGGGGTTCCTGCCTCGGCTGGTTGCCGACTACGGTCACAAAAAAAGGCACCGCGCCGAGCGGATTCACGATTACCAGTATGGCGGTGAAGATCTTTACGTACTCAGTCAATGTGAGCATTTGTCATGACCATTTTCAAGGCTGGACTGCTGGTTATTGCGGCAATGCACCGAACCGGAAGAGGATGGAACTTCTGACCGAAAAAGTCAAGTTCCGAGGGACTCCGGACCAAAAGACAGTTTCCAGTTATGAGTTTTCAGTTACCAGGGTTCAGACCCAATCGCGGCCGGAATGCGAGACCGGTTGCGAGGGCGACTCCCGAGAGGAAGTTGGCGGCGAGTTTGTCGTAGCGGCCGGCGACACGCCGCAGCGTTGCGGCTTGGACCCTAAAAACTTGAAACCATTCCCCCTCGGGGCCCGAGGGACACAATTCTTTCCCGCCTGCTTTTTGCCACTTCTATTACCGCATCTATAGCCGTTTTTATTGCCGCTTCTACTAGCCGTTTGGCAGGAAAAAATCCCCTGTAGTATGTGTAAGCCTGAAAGGGGGGATTTTTGATGAGTCGATGGCAGAAGGGTTTTTGCAACGTGTGCGGGCGCAGGTTGTCCATTTACAATACCGGCGCTCAATGTTTTTTCCACTCGATCCCGGACAGGTCACAAAATTTAATCTCGGAAGAATCCTACTCCCCTGTCAAATACGTCGACCCCGGAGACGGATCTCACGGGTCCGGATCAGCGAGGGCGGGGTGTGGCGAATATCGGCTAACAGGATGAGCGAATAGGGGCGCACCTTGCCATGGCCGATCCGGGCGCCGGCTTTAATCCCCCTTCGGCAAATTCAGGAAAGGATTACTTATGGCCAGGCCGACAAAGTATGAGGAGGATATGCCCGGGCGGGCTGAAAGACTGGCGCGGGCAGGCAATAACATGGAGTCGATAGCAAAGGCTTTGTGCGTCCACAGAACCACGCTGGAAAATTGGGCGCAGCAGAGGAGCGGCCTGAGAGAGGCTATCGAGCGCGGACGCGTCTACTACCTGTCCGGGTGTACGGAGAAAAGCCTTTTCAAACGCATTAAAGGCTACTCCTACGAGGAGAGGATCGAAGAGCCGCGGCAGGTAGAGGAAGTCGACCCGGCGACCGGCAGGAGCAGGACAGTCGAGAAGATGGTAGTGGTGAAAATAGTCCACAAGCATATGCCACCGGATATACGGGCGATAATCTTCGTCACAAAGTGCCTCATGCCGGAAAAGTACAAGGAGAGGCAGGGGGTAGAGGCTTCGGGGTTGGCCGAGTTTCTGACGGAGCTGGAGGAAGCGAGGGAGCGTGCAAGGCCAGCCGAGTCTTGATAAAGAGCTGGCCTCCTACCTGGGGAAGTATGCTTTCGATCCTTTGGGCTGGGTGCGGTGGGCGTTTCCCTGGGGGCGAGGCGAGTTGGCAGGATTTAGCGGTCCCGACGTGTGGCAGTGCGAGCACCTGGCAAATGTCGGCCGCAGGCTCGGGTCCGGAGAAATCGTGCGCGAGGCGATCGCCTCGGGACACGGGGTCGGGAAATCCGCCCTGGTCGCCTGGCTGATACTGTGGGCCGCATCGACTCTCAAGGATACCCGGGGTGTTGTTACGGCAAACACCGAGGTCCAGCTCAAAACCAAGACCTGGGCCGAGCTTTCGAAGTGGTTCCGGCTCTGTTGGTACGGGAGGCGCTTGTTCGAGCTCACGGCGACAGCGATATTCTCGCGGCTGCCGGGACACGGGCGCATCTGGAGGATAGACCAGGTGGCGTGGAGCGAGCGTAACACGGAATCGTTCGCGGGTCTTCACAACAAAGGCAAGCGGATCATCGTCATCTTCGACGAGGCGAGCGCAATCCCTGACGTAATCTGGGAGGTGTCGGAGGGGGCACTGACCGATGAGAAGACGGAAATTCTCTGGTGCGTGTTCGGAAACCCGACCAGGAACACGGGCCGGTTCAAGGCCTGCTTTACAGGGGATAAGGCAAAGCGCTGGACCACCAGGCAGATCGATTCCAGGACCTGCGAATTTACAAACAAGGACCAGCTCCAGCAATGGATAGACGACTACGGGATCGATTCCGATTTCGTCAAGGTGAGGGTCAGGGGGATGTTTCCTTCGATGTCGGCGAGGCAATATATATCCGTGGCGGACGTGGACGCGGCATTCGGGCGGCACCTGCGCGAAGATCAGTATAGTTGGGCGCCGAAGATTTTGAGCGTCGACCCGGCCTGGGAAGGCGACGATGAGTTGGTAATAGGAATGAGGCAGGGCCTGGCGTTCAGGATACTCAGGACGATCCCCAAAAACGACAACGACATGCAGGTCGCCTCGATGATCGCCCAGATCGAGGACGCGGAAAAGGCGGACGCCGTTTTCATCGATGCCGGCTATGGGACCGGGATTGTGAGCGCAGGCAGGACAATGAAACGGAACTGGCAGCTCGTATGGTTCGCAGGTGCATCGAGCGATCCGGGGTATCTCAACAAGCGGGCCGAGATGTGGGGCGCAATAAAGGACTGGCTGAAAGAGGGCGGCGCAATACCCAAAGACACAGGGCTCTATAACGATCTCATAGGCCCCGAGACTGTCGGGAGGGTGGACGGCAAAATCCAGATCGAGGCCAAAGCGGACATGAAAAAGCGGGGACTGAAGAGCCCGAACCGGGGGGATTGCCTCGCAATCAGTTTTGCCTATCCGGTGAGTCTTAAGAGCAGGTATCCGCAAAGACCGGCGGTGGCCCAAACCGAATACAAAGGGGAATGGGAATAGAAGCAAAAGCATTCACCACAGAGGCACAAAAGCATTCACCACAGAGGCGCAAAAGCATTCACCACAGAGGCACGGAGGACACAGAGAAGGGAAAAAGCCTATGCCAAATGAAAAAGCCAAATCTTCATTCTTTAAGAACCAAGATTTTGTTTTTCTCTGTGATCTCTGTGCCTCTGTGGTGGAATTTCTTTTTCGTTAATCCAAGAAAGGAAAACAATATGTGCTTTGGAGCACCGAAGGTTCCAGCGCCTTTACCCGCGCCGGCGCCCCCACCGAGTTTGCCCGGCCAGGGTGTTCAGGGGGCGGGGGCAAATCAGAGGAATCTCGCCGCCATGGCCTACGGGGCGTCTTCTACGATCTTAACCGGGCCTCAGGGGCTTCAGACGCCGGCCAATACGACGGCGAGCGGTAAAACGCTGTTGGGAGGTTAATAATTCAATGCCGAATCCCGTTCTCCAATTTCCCGGCATACGCGCGGGTCCCGGCGCCTTAATCAAGCTGCGCCAATATGTCGACCGGCGCCTGGTGTCCCTGCGCACGGACCGATGGAGCTACTGGCAGCACTGGAGGCAGTTATCGGATTTCATCCTGCCGCGCCGTGGCCGGTATCTGCAGACGCCCAACCAGGCAACGAGAGGCGATCCGCTCGGGAGCCGTATAATAAACGAGACCCCCACGCTTGCGGCCAGGACGCTTGCGGCGGGGCTCATGGCCGGGCTGACCAGCCCGGCGAGGCCGTGGTTTCGGCTGACCGTGCGCGACATGGACGTATCGGATAATACCCCGGTAAGGCTCTGGCTGGACCAGGTTACAAAGCGCGCGCTAACGATTCTTTCCCAGAGCAACGCCTACAACGCCCTCCATGTGATCTACGAGGAACTCGGGGTATTCGGGACGGGATGCGTCCTGATCGAGGAGGACTACGAAGATGTCATACGGTGCCAGACGCTTACTGTCGGCGAATATTATCTCGGCTCGAGCGGGAAGGAACCAGATCGATACGCTCTATCGCGAATATGTACTCACGGTTGCTCAGCTCGTCGATAGATTCGGCAAGGCGACTTGCTCCCCGGCCGTCCAGACCCTCTATGAGTCCGGCCAACTTGATAAAGAGCTGAACGTCGCCCAGGCAATCGAGCCGAATGACGATCGTGCGCCCCAGGTCCCGGGGCTCAAAGGCCGCAAATTAGCAAAGCAATGCGTC
>CAWGZP010000044.1:0-8395 GCA_963826655.1 uncultured delta proteobacterium | reverse complement strand
GTGGGCGGTTCGTCTTTCCGGATGGCTGCCGGAATTGCACGTGTGCCTGAGCTGCGGCAGCCTGCTCGACGATCCGAGCCCCGACCCGGCTCCCGAGCGCGCTTTTTTCAGCCGCGACCGGGCGGGCCTGGTCTGCGGCCATTGCCGGAAAACGCTGGGCGCGCGGCAGCCGGGAATTGAGCGCGGAATCGCGAGCCATCGCCGCTGAAATGCTGCGCACGCCGGTGTCGCAGCTTTCCGGACCGGCCTGGGGTCAGGCTACCGCGGCGGACCTGCGCCGCTTTCTGGTCGAGCAAATCGAATCGCACGTGGAGCGCCGGCTGATCACGGCGCCGTTATTGGAGAATCGAGCGTAGGCTCCCACAAGGCAGACCGATGTCATCGTTTCAAGAAATCATCTTCAAACTGAAACAGTACTGGGCGGAACGCGGCTGCATCATTCAAGAGCCGTACGACGTGGAAGTGGGCGCCGGCACCATGTGCCCGGAGACTTTTCTGCGCGTGCTCGGCACGGACCCCTATCGCGTGGCTTATGTGCAACCCAGCCGCCGCCCGGCCGACGGCCGTTACGGCGACAACCCCAACCGCCTGTTCAAGCACTCGCAACTCCAGGTGATCCTCAAGCCGTCGCCCGACGACGTCATCGAGCAGTATCTGGCCAGCCTGGAGGCCATCGGAATCGTACGGACAAGATAGGGGGCGTCATCCAAAATCATATCCACGTGGCGTGCGCCTTAATAGAACGAGGCGGACTCGTGTTAGCTGCGCAACGCAGCGCGTCGATGAGTTTTGCGCTCAAATGGGAATTCCCCGGCGGCAAGATCGATCCAGGTGAGTCGCCGAAGGATTGTCTGCACCGCGAACTAATGGAAGAGATGAGTGTTTCCGTCGAAATAAGGGCATCTTTGCCGTCAGTAACTCATCGTTATCCGGATTTTTCAGTCACACTTTATCCGTTTGTCTGCACGATAGCTTCCGGCAACATCACTTTGCACGAGCATGCAGCTGTCAATTGGCTCGCACCCGATACGCTAAATTCTCTCGACTGGCTCGAAGCCGATTTTGCAGTGATCGATTTATACCTTTCCGGACTGGGGACGACAGGAAAGGACCGGGTAGAGGCTTCAATCAGTTGACTCCATGTGCTCGTCTGCAAGGATTTTCTCCACCGTTTCCACGGCCGTTTGCACACAAACTTTGCAGATCTTGTTGTGGAGATCGTTTTCTTTGAAATATCGCTTGCCACTTGGTATGTTTAGATCGCAATTCAGCAATTTACGGCAGATGCACGTGCCGTGCTTTGATTCAAATTGCGCTATGAGTTCCCGGTCCTTCCGGTACGTTTCCTCTGTAAGCGCCCTGTCTTGCCCCTCGCCGCGGCCGTACTTGAGTCCTAAAGCTAATATGCCCCCACTGATTGCTCCGCAAACCTCCTGCTTGCGCCCCATTCCCCCTCCTAACCCGCAAGCCAATCTCAGGGCAGTATCCCTGTCGAAGCCGAAATCATCGCAAAACGGATAAAGAACCGATTGAGCGCAGTTGTACCCGGCAAGAAACTTCTCTAAAGCAATATCGCTTCGTATGCTCATAATTCTCCTCGCACAGAAAGACGGAATAACAAACTGTCCCGGTTTTCACGGGCTAGTCCCACCATCAGAGTAGCCGGGGCAGGATTTCTCCCGATTTACCGGAAATCGAGATGTCATAGACGTCGGAATAGGGGGTCGGTTCCAGGTTGATTTCGGCGACCGGGGCGCCGTTTCGCTTTGCCTGCACTCCCATCGAGGCCGCCGGCTGGACCGTCCCGGAGGTCCCTGTCACTATCATGAGATCGCAATTGCCTATAGCCTCATAAGCTGTGTTCAGCACATCCGGGTCCAGCATCTCGCCGAACCAGACCACGTGAGGCCGCAGAAGAGAGCCGCAGGATTGGCACGCCGGCAGCTCGGGGAGAGGTATTCTCAGGTCCTCGGAGACCGTTTTGCATCGGGTGCACCTGAGCATCCATAAATTGCCGTGTAGCTCTATGATGTTCCTGCTCCCGGCCTTCTTGTGCAACCCATCGATATTTTGAGTTATAAGTGTAAATCGCGGAACGCGGCGCTCTATTTCGGCCAGGGCGAAATGTCCGGGATTCGGACTGAGTGGGCCAATCAGCTCCCTTCGCCAGTTATAAAATTCCCATACCAGTTTCGGGTCCCTGGAAAAAGCTTCCGGGGTGGCCAGATCGACCGCCCGAAACTTTTTCCAGAGGCCTCCCTCGCCGCGGAAAGTGGGAACACCCGATTCGGCTGAAATGCCGGCCCCGGTCAGGACCGCGACATGTTTTGCCCGCCTCAGCTTTTCTCTGAGGTTTTCAAGGGGCGTTTCGATTCCCTGTTCGGCCATGTTTTCGCTCCCGCCGCAGGCAGAGGGACAAAGGCTGACAAACTATGGATCACACGGATCAGGGATTCGACCCGTGTGATCTGTGAGACTTGGCGGTCTGCGCTCCGAGACTGTGTCTCAAACGCAATATCATTCGTCCTGCCTCCCTTGCCCCTAAAGGAGGCAGGGGGACCGTGATTCTCCGATCTACGGATCTATTCTTGTCCCTGGTGCCCCAAACCCCCATTGCTCGGGAGAATAGCCTCGGTGCCTTCGGCACGGAGCAGGCCGTCGAAGTAATCGATGGTCTTTTGCAATCCCTCTCTCAACGGGACTTTAGGCTGCCAGCCCAGTTTTTCCTGTGCGATGGAAATATCCGGTTTTCGCTTTACGGGGTCATCCTGCGGGAGTGGTTTTCTCACCAGCTCGGATTTTGATCCGGTCATCTCGATTACCATATCCGCGAGTTCAAGTATCGTGAACTCCACGGGGTTTCCGAGATTTACGGGACCCGTAAAGCCTTTGGGTGAGTTCATGAGTTTGATGAAGCCCTCTATCAGGTCGTCGACGTAGCAGAAAGAACGGGTCTGCTTGCCATCCCCGTAAATCGTTATAGGCTGCTGGGTCAGCGCCTGCACGATGAAGTTTGAGACCACCCGGCCATCATTGGGGTGCATCCTGGGTCCATAAGTATTGAAGATCCTGGCGACCTTGATGTCCAGCCGATGTTGCCTGTTATAGTCGAAGAAAAGGGTCTCCGCGCACCGTTTCCCTTCATCGTAGCAGGATCTCGGCCCTATGGGATTTACGTTACCCCAGTAGGTCTCCTTTTGCGGGTGCATGATGGGGTTGCCGTAAACCTCGGAGGTCGAAGCCTGCATGATCCTTATCTTGAGACGCTTCGCAAGTCCCAGCATATTGATCGACCCGTGCACATTGACCTTTGTCGTCTGAACAGGGTCGTTCTGATAGTGGATCGGGGAGGCCGGGCAGGCAAGATTGAAAATCTCGTCGACCTCGACATACAAAGGATAGGTTATATCGTGTCTGAGCAGTTCAAAATAAGGGTTGTTCATCAGGTTGACGATGTTCGTTTTGCTGCCCGTATAGAGATTGTCGATGCAAAGCACGTCGTGTTGGTCTTTAAGGAGCCGTTCACACAGATGAGATCCAAGGAACCCGGCCCCGCCGGTGACCGCACATCTAGTTCGAAGATGCATGCTTCTCGTCCTTTTATAATTCGTGGATTAGATCGCCGAACAACATTGGCCTTCGGCCCGCGCTATTATATCTGTTTGACGTGCATTGACAATCTTTTCAAACTGGATGTCACACGGAAAATGGTCGAAAACCGAGCAATTTTAGGAGTTTTGAGTTAGACATAGATAAGGCCCCTTCGAATTGTCCCTCAGGAATTGCGAATTTCACCTCTCAAGGCCCTTTCGAATTTTTCCTTCTGTTTCAGAAAATAATCTCGTTGGGTGCTTTCTACCGAGAGTGCTTCGTCGATCGCGGAGACAGCATCGGCGTAAAGGCCGTTTACAAAATAAGCCTCTGCAAGGGTATCGAGGACGAAGGGCTCGGGGTTCAGCGCGGCTGCCCTTAGCGCCAGGTCAAGGGCTTCATGCGGGTTGCGGAAAGAGGAGGGGCCGGTCGCGTAGAGCCATGCCAGGTTATTCAGAACGGATGGGTTCTCCGGGTTCAGCATGAGGGCGGCCCTTAGGACCGATTCGGCTTCGGAGTAACTGCCTTTCTCGCAGAGAAGCCCTCCGTATGCGGCAAGGTATTCGGCATTGCCGGGTTCCCGGGAAATGCCGCGCTCCAGAAAATGCAGATGAACCTCTGAGCGCAGGTTCGCGAACAGCGCGCTTTCCTCGGCCTTCCAATTGAGTAAGAGAAGGCCGGAGATTATCGCCACGAAAATGAGTGCCGAACCGTAGAGTTTCCGGTCCTGCTTTCGAACGAGGCTGCGGTTCCTGAACGCATCGAGAAGAAACTCTATCCTCTGCCTGATGCTGAAATGGTGCCAACTCGGCAGGTCTTCTATTCTGCCGCTGCGGAATGCAATCTTTTCAAGCGAGGAAATCAAGGGCTGAGGGTCCCCGAGGAGTTCCATTGCATACAGGTCTGCCTGGCGCTCGCCGTTTCTGAGAAAATATCCAAAGATGAACCTGAAATAGATGACCATGAATACAATTACCGGAAGGGAGGCGAGCAGGGGGGCGAGAGAGCCGGCCAAGCCCCCGGGTGCGGCGGTATACCAGTTGAATATGGTTCTGTTTGAAAGTGCGAGCAAGGTAAAAGTGTCGCTCAATTCATAAGACAACAGAATGAACATGATAAACAGGAGCACAAAAAGGAGCAGGTGTTTTTTGCGGACGTGTCCCATCTCATGCGCCACGACCGCTTTGAGTTCGGAGATTTCGAGACTTCTCAGCAATCCGGACGTGATCAAAATATATCGGAGGCGCGGAAGGATTCCGACCACTCCGGCCGTCAGCATCTCCGTTCCGAAAAGAGGCCAGAGCATGAGACCGCCGGTTCTGAAGTCATGGCTGCCGCAAAAACTCTCCAACTCGCTCCTGATATAATCCTGTGGCAGTGGTTTGCAGCCCCACAGTCGAACGATCAGCCACGGCCCGAGCAGGACGAACCCGACAAGTATGAGCGCTATGAGCAGTAATTGAACAAAATCGGAAGCCAGGAAAGCCGGCATTTTTATGAGCTGAAGAAGGTCTGCAACGACGGAAATGAGGAACCAGGGAATCAGAATGACCAGGGCAAAGGAGAGATTGCCCTTTACGTAATGCATCCGGGAAGTACTGCCGCCAAATATGGCCTGGTGTATAGAGTAGCTCCAAAACCATATCACCGCCAAGTGGACCAGGTAAATCACCAGGCCGGTAAGTCCCGATATGGTCATGAACTTATCGAACCCCGGAATTACGCGCAAATAGTCACCGAGGTTGAAAGCGTAAAGATATACGGCGATAAATCCAATGGCTGCAACGGATAAAAGCGCCTGTGAACGGTTACGGGCACGGGTGAGAGCAGCGAGCGGCGCCCCTTGAGCAGCCGTTTTTCGAAGCCTTTGAAATGTAGTGCGGCAGTAGAGAACAAAAAAACAAAAAAGGAGGGCGATATAGAGAATGTCCGGCCACGAAACCGAGGGTGGTTTGCCCTCCTCGTGTTGGATGCTGAAAAGCAGCAACACGACGATGAAGTAGATAAGCTGATTATACATTCCGCTTTCTTAACAGGATTATCTCCGCTTTTCCTCGAAGCAGTCTTTCCGTACATTATCGGCGAATTTGGTCGGGTAGTTCCCGTCAAAGCACGCGAGGCAGAACGGATGGTCGTCCACCGTGGCCCCGGCCGCCTCCAGCAGCCCTGCGATGCTCAGGTAGTTAAGTGAATCCAGCCCGATAAAGTCACGTATCTGCTCAATCGTGTGCGAGGCAGCGATCAATTCTCCCTTGGTTGAAAAGTCGATCCCATAGGGGCAGGGGAATCGGTGTGGGGGGCAACTAACCAGCATGTGCACCTCTTTTGCGCCTGCCTGGCGAAGCGAATTGATCCTGGTCCTTGTCGTAGTGCCGCGGATTATAGAATCCTCGACCAGCAGCACGCTCTTGTCTTTGAGCAATTCCCGTACGGGATTCAATTTGACCCGAACCCCGAATTCGCGCATGGCCTGACTGGGCTGTATGAAGGTTCGCCCCACATAGTGGTTTCGTATGATCCCCATTTCCAGGGGGATATTCTTGGCTTGTGCCAGTCCAAGAGCGGCGCAATTTCCCGAATCGGGGAACGGCATCAGCAGGTCGGCGGAAAGCGATGGGTTTTCCCTGGCCATCAGGCTCCCAAGCCTTTTTCTAAACATATAAACGTTCTGGTTGAAAATGTTGCTGTCCGGTCTGGCAAAATATATGAATTCGAATATACAGTGAGAGGAGCGCCTGCTGGGAAAAGGAAAAAGCGAGTGCAGCCCGTTTTGATCTATAATGACGATTTCGCCGGGAGCAATGTCTCGAATGTAGGTTGCTTCTATGAGGTCGAAAGCACAGGTTTCAGAAGCCAGCACATAACTTCCGTTCAGCTTACCCAGACAGAGAGGCCTGAAACCGTTCGGGTCGCGCGCTCCGATCAACGTGTCTTTTGTGCACATCACCAGCGAATAGGCGCCCTCGACCCTTCCCAATGCCTGGACCAGGGCTTCCTCCAGGCCACTCGCCAGGTTTTTGGCCAGCAGGTGCATGAATATTTCCGTATCCATGGTAGATCGGAAAATCGCCCCATGGCTCTCGAGTTCCCGGCGCAATTCGACAGCATTTACAAGGTTGCCGTTGTGTGCGATGGCGTAGTGGTTGTTTCCGTGGAAAACCATGAAGGGCTGCGCGTTTGCCAGCAGGGACGACCCGGTGGTCGAATAACGTACATGCCCGATGGCGAGGTGGCCATCCAGGGAGTTAATGGTCCCTTCAGAGAAAATATCATGGACGAGGCCCATGTTCTTATATGTAGTGATCTGGCATCCGTCACCAACGGCGATTCCCGCGCTCTCCTGCCCGCGGTGCTGAAGCGCGTAGAGACCGAAGTAAGTCATTTTTGCCGAATCTTCATGGCCGAAAATCCCAAAGATGCCGCACTCTTCCTTCTTACTTGGAATGAAAGATGTCGGGCCCGCGGGGCATCCTCGAGATGAACCGGCACATTGAATCAACCCGCTCACTGACGGGTTTTCCGGAACAATGATTTTGCGATCGGGCATATGCCCAGTATCCGTCACGGTCATATCTCCCGGTGATATTCCTGAAGTGTTTTTACGTCCCAGTCGCCCTTTTTCAAAGCCTGGACCGCTTCGGCAATGGCTTGCGCTCCGGCGATGGTCGTGGCGTAAGGAATGTTGTAGATAAGTGTGGTGCGCCTGATTTCATAAGAATCCGAAGTAGTCTTCTTGCCAAGGCTGGTATTTACGACCAATTGTATATCGCCGCTCTTGATCCTGTCCACAACGTGAGGGCGGCCTTCCGTCAACTTGTATACCCGGTCCGCGGGTATGCCGTTGGATTCGAGGAACAGGGCTGTCCCGGAAGTGGCGATCAGCTTGAAGCCCAACTTGATGAAAGCCGCGGCCACCGGCAGCGTCTTGTGTTTGTCGCCGTCATGAACGCTTATAAAAACCGTTCCGCACTTCGGGAGTTCGTATCCGGCTGCGGCCTGGGCTTTTGCGAAGGCAATCCCGAAGGTTTCACCGATCCCCATGACCTCGCCGGTTGACTTCATCTCGGGTCCGAGCAGAGTATCGACTCTCGGAAATCGCGAAAACGGGAATACAGCCTCTTTGACCGATATGTGGCGCGGCTCGATTTCCTTTTCGAAACCGAGCTGCTTCAGGCTTTCGCCAAGCATGACCTTTGTGGCGAGCTTGGCCAGCGGACGCCCGATGGCCTTGCTGACAAAGGGGACCGTCCGGGACGCCCTCGGGTTTACCTCCAGGATGAAAACCTGCCCGGCCTGGATGGCAAACTGAATGTTCATAAGTCCTATTACGCCAAGCTCTCCCGCGAGCAGTCTCGTCTGTCTTCTGATCTCTTCCTGGAGTTCCTTTGAGATGCTGATGGGCGGAAGCACGCACGCCGAGTCCCCGGAATGAATCCCCGCCTGTTCGATGTGCTCCATCAAACCGGCGATAACCGTGATCTTGCCGTCACTTATGGCATCCACATCGAGTTCGATTGCGTCCTCGAGAAATTTGTCTATCAGTATCGGATGCCCGGGAGAGACGAGAACAGCGGTTTTCATGAATTCCACGAGCCGGGCGTTGTCATAGACTATTTCCATGGCCCTCCCTCCCAGGACGTAGGAGGGGCGAACGACTACCGGATAGCCTATAGCGGCGGCGGCCACAAGGGCTTCCTCGATGGTGAAGGCCGTTGAGTTTTCGGGCTGTCTCAAACCGAGCTTGTGAAGAAGCTGCTGGAACCGCTTCCGATCTTCGGCCCTGTCGATTGCGTCGGGAGAAGTG
>CAWGZP010000043.1:0-4431 GCA_963826655.1 uncultured delta proteobacterium | reverse complement strand
GCAATGCCCGCGCGGTCACAGGAGCGGACCGCCGAGCACCCCCTGGTGGCCGCGGGGGGCGTGGCGCTTTTCCTGAACCCCGAACCGCTTGCCACTTTTTTGGATTTCATATTCGTCGGGGAGGCCGAAGCTCTCATTCCCGACTTCATCGCCTTCTGGAATCAGTTCGAGAAAAGCTCCTCTGAGCGTTCTGAAATTTTGAAAGAGATGGGCAGATCGGTCCAGGGAATTTATGTACCCTCCTTCTATGAGTCTCATTTCAATGCGGACGGCACCCTGGATTCGATCGGCCCTTCCGATGGGAGCGGCCTTCCGGAAAGGGTTGTATCCAGGCGCGCCGATTTTTCCAAAAGCTCCCCGTGCAGGACGGCGATATTTACCGCCAATACCGCATTCAGCAACGTTTTACTTCTGGAGATCGGAAGGGGCTGCGGGAGGGGATGCCGGTTTTGCGCCGCCGGGTTCGTATATCGGCCGGTCCGCTGCCACGGCGCTCAGGAACTTCTGCTGGCCGCGGGTTCGGCAAACCAGGGGACAAACAGGATTGGCCTCGTAAGCGCTGCCGTAACCGATCATCCCGAAATCGCCGACCTGTGCGGGACGCTGCTCGATCGGGGCGGCTCGCTTTCTTTTTCTTCGTTACGGGCCGATGGGCTTGGCGATGAAATTCTTTCATCGCTTGAAGCAAGCGGGCACCAGGCTGTAGCGATCGCCCCGGAGGCCGGTTCCGAAAGACTGCGGCGGGTCATCAACAAAAATCTGTCCGAAGATCAGATATACAGGGGTGCCGAGCTTCTGGCCGAAAAAGGGATTCTCAACATCAAGCTCTATTTCATGATCGGGCTTCCGACCGAAACCCCCGGCGACCTGGACGCAATCGTTGAGCTTGCAAAGGGGATCCGCCATCACGTAGTCCGCGCGAGCCGAGGCAAAACGCAGCTCGGTACCGTTACGCTTAGCATAAATTCTTTTGTGCCCAAGCCTTTCACGCCTTTTCAATGGGCGGCTTTTGCCGGAGTGAAGGAACTCAAGGGAAAAGCAAGGTGGATTCAGAAAGCTCTGCGAAAAGTACCCAACATGCAGGTCCATTTCGACGTGCCGAAATGGGCCTACGTTCAGGCCATTTTGTCGAGAGGTGATCGCAGGGTATCGACGTTCCTTGAAAAAGTCGGACTGGATGGGCTTGCCTGGGGTCAGGCGATGCGCAATTCGCCCCTTAACCCCGATTTCTGGGTCATGAGGGAGCGGGGGCGTGATGAAAAATTCCCCTGGGAAATAATAGATCACGGTATCGAACGAAAATTCCTGTGGGAAGAATACGAGCGCGCGCTTCAGGAAAAGGGCAGCCCCGAATGCCGGCCCGAACAGGGATGCACGAGATGCGGGGTCTGTGCGGGGAATTAAGGGATAACCATGTCACGCGGAGGCGCGGAGAAAGAGAAGCTAAAGACAACCGTGTCACGCGGAGAAACTCTAAAGTCGAAAAAGTAAATCCCTATAGCTCTGGAGGCTGGATGCTGGATGTTGTCGCCGAAAAACTAACCAGGACCTACCGGATGGGTAGTGGCGAGGTCGTCGGGTTGCGCGAAATCGACCTCGAAATTCCACATGGGGAAATGCTTTTGATAAAAGGCGAGAGCGGTTCGGGCAAGAGCACGCTGCTGTCGCTGCTTGCCGGATTGGACCGCCCGACGGCGGGACGTCTGAGCGTCGCGGGGCTGAAGCTCGAAAGCGCTTCCGCCGGCGAACTTACCGAATTCCGTCGAAAGTCGATCGGGATTGTCTTTCAGTCATTTAATCTTCTTGCCAACGCTTACCGTACTCGAAAATGTGGGCCTTCCCGCGTTGCTGGCTGGAGAAGCGCGCCGCAAGGTTTACGGGCGCGCCTCGGAGCTTCTCGTCCGGCTGGGCATGGACCGGCGCGCGGACCACTTTCCCTCGCAGCTTTCGGGGGGGGAGATGCAGCGTTGTGCCATAGGCCGCGCGCTTATAAACAATCCATCCATGATTCTTGCCGACGAACCCACGGGCAACCTCGACAGCGAAAACGCCATGGCTGTAGTGGAGCTTCTGGCGGGGCTCAACCGCGATCTCGGCCGAACGGTGATCATCGCTACTCACAGCTCCCTGGCGGACCCGTACGGAACTGCCGGGATAGTGCTAAGGGACGGTTCCATAGTGGAGCGATCCGGGACATGAGCGGCTTCCTGCGCCTCTGGTGGTGGTTTAGTTTTCGCGAACTGAAAGCCCATGCGTGGCGAACCGCGGCCGTCCTTATCGGAATCGGCCTTGGCGCTTCTGTCTTTACGAGTGTGCGCCTCGCCACCAGCGCCTCTGTCCAGTCATTTGCAAACGGTATGGACGTGATATCCGGCAGGGCAGACCGGACCGTGACCTGCCCCGGAGGGGGCGTTCCCGAGGGACTCGTACCTGTCCTGCTCAATTCGCCCGATCTCATCGCCGCCTCTCCCCTCATGTCCACCTATGTTCGCGTTCAGGGGAGCGACGAACCGCTGCTCCTCATCGGACTCGATCCGATCCTTGACCGGCCTTTCAGGACATGGAATCCCGGGAGGCGCCGCGGCCCACCGGAAGATTTTTCGTCCTGGGGAAGGCTTATCGGCGACCCTTTCACGATAATAGCCGGAAAGAGGTTCCTGCAAAAAAGCGCGGTCGGCATCGGCGGTCATATCGATTTGGTTGGGACCGCCGGCCGGAGGTCCTTTGAGGTGCTTGGAGAGCTTGCTCCCGAGGGACTCGCTACCTTGGAGGGGGGCTATAACGCCATAGCCGATATCGCAACTTTCCAGGAATTCACCGGACTCTACGGCCAGGTCGACCGCATCGACCTTATTTTCACCCGGCCTGTCACCGAAGATAAGCTCGGCAGGATAAAAGCCCTGCTTCCGGCAGGGGTGGAACTCTCGCAACCCTCGGAGGCCAAAGAAAGCGGCCAGGCTATGATCCGAGCCTACCAATTGAACCTGTCGGTCCTCAGCTTCGTTTCGCTCTTCGTCGGCATGTTCCTGGTCTACAGCCTGATCTCGCTTCACGCCACATCGCGGCGAAAGGAGCTTGCTATTCTGCGCTCGCTGGGTGCTTCGGCGCGCATGCTCTTTATGGTGTTCATCGCCGAAGGCTGTTTTTTCGGGATTGCGGGCTGGGTGCTGGCGATCCCACTCAGCTTCTATATGACGGAGAAACTGATCGGCTACGTCGGTTCGACCGTGTCCAATCTTTTCGTGCGAGTCAATGTGGGGAGTTTTGGCTCAGGTGGGTATGGGCTTACAGGCCCCGAACTCCTGCTCTCCATTTCCATAACCCTTCTCGTGTCGGCCCTGGCGGCATGCCAGCCGGCCTTCGAGGCCTCAAGGGTCCGGGCCAACGAGGCGCTGCTCCTGCGGGAGGCCGTTTCCCCCGAGGAGGGAAAGCTCATAAGGCGTCTTGCCCTGTTCGGGCTCATTCTCGCGGCAGCCGTCTGGCCCGTTTCCCGTATGTCCGCTTTCTCAGGCATACCCATCCCGGGCTACGCGGCGACCTTTTTCCTGTTTCTGGGTTTTGCACTCTTTTCGCCCCTCATCCTTAAGGCCGCCGGAACATATCTGCCCGCCGTCGTGTCAAAGGCGAACCTTGGCGAGACCGTCTACCTCGGGACAGGCTACCTGAAAAGCGCCGGAGCGAGGGTGGCCATTTCGGTGGGAGCGCTCATAACGGCGATCGCCCTTTTTTCCGCACTGGTCATTATGGTCCACAGCTTCAGACTGACGGTGGCCGCCTGGGTCAATCAGAGCATAAACGGCGACCTTTACGTCCGGGCAAAAATGTCGGACATAAACAGTTACCGCGATCCGCTTCCACCGGCAGTCGCCGCCGAACTGGCAATGCTGCGGGACAAAGCGGACCTGGTCCCGTACCGGAGGATATTTTTGAACAGCGGCGGCGTCCCCTATCTGCTCGAACCCATTGATACGGAAAGCTACATGCGCCGCTCAGGGTTTATCTTTATCGAAGGCCGCGCCGAGACGGTCGCATCCGCCCTGAATGAGGGCAGGGGGGTGGTCGTTTCCGAGGTTTTTTCGAACCGGACCGGATTGCGGGTTGGAGACCGATTCACGGCGGTTGTAGAATCGGCCCGGCTTGATCTGCCGATTCTTGGCATCATTCGCGACTATCGCACGCAGGGCGGCGTCGTTTATTGTTCCCTGCCCTATTTCGAGCGTGTAACCGGTGACTCGGGCTGGACCGGTGCGAGCGTATTCTTCAAGGAGAGGGGACAAGGGCTGAACCGAAGGATCGCCGGCTTGAAGAACAACATCCTTCTCAGCGCGGCCGGCCGGGGTGAGAGCGTCGAGGCCATCGTTGGATTGGACCTGCGGCGCAACATTTTAAAGATTTTCGACGAGACCTTCGCCGTGACCATCACAATATGAC
>CAWGZP010000042.1:0-16227 GCA_963826655.1 uncultured delta proteobacterium | reverse complement strand
ACGGAACATATTCTTGATTATTGGTTGCGCTGACTGATGGTATTTTCCCTCCAGGCTAAGAATTTCAATTGCGGTTACCCGTGCACCAGTCCAGCCCCCATCCGGTTTGGTTGACTTTTTTTTATTGCACCCGGAAAATGAGTCTATAAGGTCCGTCTAAAATCCTATTTGAAAGTTGTCCGGTCTTGCCCCCTGTCCTTTACATGGCAGCGCCGCAGACTCCCGCATAAGCGAGAAGATTGGGAGGCTGCCTGCAATTCATCGAGGCGTCTTCGAATCAGCTTTGCTCGTTGCTGACCGTGGCGTTTGACCTAAGAGGTCGTGACGATTTTTTTGGAATCTTTCATGAAAGACTTCTTCTTAAATATGATATGCATTATCGGCCCTTTGGGTCAATAGCATTAACGTAAAGGGTTAATCTAAGCAACAAAATAATACGGAAATGATCGTCATTTCGGCAAACGAACAACTGCTAATATCATCATTCGCTGCAGGTTACTGTTGACGAGCGCTTTCTTTGCCCCCGAGTGCGGAGACAGCGCCACCGCCGCACTAACAAATTGACGAACAGATCGAGGCCTGGCTGTGCCGTGTTGATCTGAGATTGCCGAAGGATGCACGTCAGCCGCGTTCTCCAGAGTCTTCCCTTCGATCAAATTTCAACTCTTTTTGCCTGTTGGCGCTTCCACCGTCCGTCCAGAGCGGACGTTTGCTACAATAGCTCGCTGAAATAGAATCAGCAGCCTGTCGTTCTGGATTTTAATTTTTAAAAGGCCGCATTTGCTCGTCTCCCGCCAGTTCGTAGCCGGCGCATCATCGCAGGTTTAACCGGGCCAGCCCGACAATGGCCCTGTTTAGGCAGGCGCCGTAATGCGCACTGAGAACGTGCAGGCTCACTTCATTTGCAGTTGTGAACTGCTTTGTGGGGAGTCGCATTTATGGGCGGGAAGGATAAGCTCTAACGAGTGGAAAGGGGATAGAAGGGGGTGATTGGCCGGGCCGATTTGTCTTTAGATTTGAACATCCGCATTCCTTTTATAACGGGAGGTAATAATACGATTTCCCTCTTGTTTTAAAGTGAGAAAAACTCACTCCATCACTGCCCATGGAGAGGCAACAACCCGGACTGGGACCGATTTTTGCATCCTGGATGCAAGTAATTCCAAAGTGGTTTTCACTTTTCAAATGCGAATACTCAGGCTCATCACCGAGGCACTTGTGGTTACAGGGGTTTCCGCATCGCCCACAGGTGAAATCGTATTCATTAACCTCATCGCGGGTCATGGGGTCCACACCGCTTTCATCGTCATCCAAACGACGCCCTTTCCTCTCCGGTCAGGCAGCCCGGGCACACCATTCGCTTCCGACTTCGGCGCCGGTATCGTCTTGTCAGGATCGGGCAGCCTCGGTTAATAGAATTGGGGTAAGCTCGATGCCAGCTTCCACGTGCGCCCGGTCGATAACCCTCGTCCCCTGATCGTTAAACACTGCCAGCACGCCTGCCAGCCGCAAAGCATGTTCAGGAACTTTTTTGCCGAAGCCCTTTATGTAATCAGGAAGAACTGAAAATCTTCCCATGACATAGCGGTTGCAGACCGGGGGAGGGAGGCACTAGTCAGTTGAAAGCCGCTGGTTTCACGGGTTGCATCTTTCGTTTCAATGGCTTCGACTTCGTCTCTTTTGAAAAAAGCACCTTTAAGGTGATCCGATTCGTTTTCGTAATTATCGCCGGAAAATTCGTTACTTTGCCAGAGGTGTTCTGAGTGTTCGTTCATAAGACTTTTATATTTCTCTATTTCCGATTCCCTTCGCCTTGTTTCCCTGCGCCACTCGTCAAGGTATATTCTTTTCTCTCTAGTTTGCTGTCACAGATCCTCAATTCAGCAGAGAGATTGACAAGCCGGTCTTTTATCCAGATCAATTTGGCCGGCAGGAAGATACCGCCGTGCGTGCTGTATGGAGTGAGTAACCCTTTTCCTATGAACTTAAGTATTTCGTCTGGGGTGGGGTTCCATTCCGGGCCAATTAAACGAGCATAGGGGATTAATTCAAAAGACATGGCGCTCCTATGTGCGCTCCTGGAAAGGTCCAGGGGAAAATTGGCCAGGATATCCGGTCTTGTCGGACGGGGTCACGACTCCGTGCCTCATCCCTGGAAGCTGAAAAATCTTTACACGCTCATCCGCGTAGGTTCCGGCATTGAGGCGCTGTCCTGCCTTGCCGTTTCAAGCCACAACTCGATTGCGGTCTCCAACTCCTTAAGCGCTTCTTGCGGACTTCCCCGAAGGCGGAACAGCCCTTCAGGTCGGGAGCGATTGCTATATATCCGCCATCCGCTTCACTGTAAAATATGGTCACCGGATATTTCAGTTCAGACATTGTAAATTTACCTTATGGCGTAAAGGGTTTGCTCTGCCCGCTTTCAGCGCAAACGCCCGGCCAATGCATATCGTCATCCCGGTTACCGGCTTTGAGTAGCCCAAGGTGACAACCCAAGACCTCACCAGCCTCAGGAAATAGCTCATAGACTATTCGGCTAGCGCTGCCCGACAGCCCGCACGCTCTAAGTCCTGCAAGCGTCCTACCGAGGGTCTCGCCCGGAATGTCGGGTCTTACACTGAGATGTGTAGCTCTTGCCTTAATAAGCTTTCTGATGGCGCCGTCCTCAACTAGGAGCCTTTGCTTCGCTTTGTCTGTAAAATAAACAGTCCAATCCATCAGATATTAATCTTGTTAATGTGCCGTCCGGTTTCGTGGTTCGCTTGGGCTCTTCCCTTTTTAATCGATTCCATTAACCCGGCATCAATATTTCGGCTGTTTCGCTGTCGTTGTCATAACTTTCAAGCTCCGCCTTGATTGCTTCCCACTGTCTCGATGGGTATTTGAACGGCTATGCGTTTTCCTTCGTTGTCGATTACATACTGAATGTTCATAGGATTTTCTTGCGTTGCTATTTGAATTCCATATGTGTCTACGGTTTAAAGCCCTTCACCCAGAAGAGTAACCACCTGCTCCGGTCGTTTCCTTCTTTCCCTTCCGCTTGTCTCCTCGTCAGGCCGCTCCCCCGGCATTTCATAGACAGGCGCGGTGCGGCTGCTTCACCCGGATTTTTCAACAGGGCCTCTATAGCCTCGATAGTAGAAAGCGAGAGCAGCACATCTCCACAAAACCGGGCAATGCCTTGCGGGTACATTCTCGATTACAATCACGCTCCCCTGGGCTTTACTGTGTGCAGGATGCGCTTATATTCGGAGCTCCAGGGGAGGAATCGATAGAGCATTTTGTCATTGCTTTGTCCTTCTTTTGAAAGCAGTTTCCCACTTTGGGGTATTTGGGGTCATAGGTGGTGATGATAATCACCGCCGGGTGTTCATTGTGCAAGACTATATGCAAATAGCCCCCGGTGGCCGCTTTGCCGCACACTTGACCACAAGCGCGGCGCGTGTTGTCTAGTGTGCGGCAAAGCGGTGACCGGGAGCTATTTGCATATAGTCTTGCACATATGAACACCCGGCGGTGATTATCATCACCACCTATGAGCCCAAACCCCCAAAGTGGGAAACTGCTTTCAAAAGAAGGACGAAGCAATGACAAAATGCTCTATCGGTTCCTGCCCTGGAGAATACGAATATAAGCGCATCCTGCACACAGTAAAGCACCAGGGGAGCGTGATTGTGATCGAGAATGTACCCGCAAGGGTTTGCCCGGTTTGTGGAGATGTGCTGCTCTCGCTTTCTACTATCGAGGCTATAGAGGCCCTGTTGAAAAATCCGGGGAACCAGCCCGCACCGCGCCTGTCTATGAAATGCCGGGGGAGGCGGCCTGACAAGGAGACAAGCGGCGACGGGAAAGAAGGAAACGACCGGACAGGTGGTTACTCTTCTGGGTGAAGGGCTTTGAACCGTTAGCACGTATGGAATTCAAAATAGCAACGCAACGAAAGGGTAGCGACTATGAACATTCAGTATGTAATCGACAACGAAGGAAAACGCATAGCCGTTCAAATCCCCATCGAACAGTGGGAAGCAATCAAGGCGGAGCTTGAAAGTTATGACGGCGACAGCGAAACAGCCGAAATAATGGCTGATGCCGGGTTTATGGAATCGATTAAAAAGGGAAGAGCCCAAGCGAAGCACAGAACCGGACGGCGCATTGACGAGATTGATGTCTGATGGATTGGACGGTTTATTTTACAGACGAAGCGAAGCAAAGGCTCCTGAGTGTTGAGGACCGGCGCATCAGAAAGCTTATTAAGGCAAGAGCCGCGCGTCTGAGTGTAAGCCCCGACATTCAGGGCAAGCCCCTCGGTGGGGCGCTTGCAGGACTTAGGAGCGTGCGGGCTGTTGGGCAGCGCTACCGAATAGTCTATGAGCTATTTCCTGAGGCTGGTGAGGTATTGGGTTGTCACCTTGGGGCTACGCAAAGCCGGTAGCCGGGATGACGTGTATGAATTAGCCGGGCGTTTGCGCTGAAGTGCGGGCAGAGCAAACCCTTTACGCCATAAGGTAAATTTACAATGTCTGAACTGAAATATCCGGTGACCATATTTTACAGTGAAGCGGATGGCGGATATATAGCAATCGCTCCCGACCTGAAGGGCTGTTCCGCCTTCGGGGAAAGTCCGCAAGAAGCGCTTAAGGAGTTGGAGACCGCAATCGAGTTGTGGCTTGAAACGGCAAGGCAGGACAGCGCCTCAATGCCGGAACCTACGCGGATGAGCGTGTAAAGATTTTTCAGCTTCCAGGGGATAAGGCACGGAGTCATGACCCCGTCCGACAAGACCGGATATCCTGGCCGATTTTCCCCTGGACCTTTCCAGGAGCGCACATAGGAGCGCCATGTCTTTTGAATTAATCCCCTATGCTCGTTTAATTGGCCCGGAATGGAACCCCGCCCCAGACGAAATACTTAAGTTCATAGGAAAAGGGTTACTCACTCCATACAGCACGCACGGCGGTATCTTCCTGCCGGCCAAATTGATCTGGATAAAAGACCGGCTTGTCAATCTCTCTGCTGAATTGAGGATTTGTGACAGCAAACTAGAGAGAAAAGAATATACCCTTGACGAGTGGCGCAGGGAAACAAGGCGAAGGGAATCGGAAATAGAGAAATATAAAAGTCTTATGAACGAACACTCAGAACACCTCTGGCAAAGTAACGAATTTTCCGGCGATGATTACGAAAACGAATCGGATCACCTTAAAGGTGCTTTTTTCAAAAGAGACGAAGTCGAAGCCATTGAAACGAAAGATGCAACCCGTGAAACCAGCGGCTTTCAACTGACTAGTGCCTCCCTCCCCCGGTCTGCAACCGCTATGTCATGGGAAGATTTCAGTTTCTTCCTGATTACATAAAGGGCTTCGGCAAAAAAGTTCCTGAACATGCTTTGCGGCTGGCAGGCGTGCTGGCAGTGTTTGACGATCAGGGGACCAGGGTTATCGACCGGGCGCACATGGAAGCTGGCATCGAGCTTGCCCAATTCTATGTGACCGAGGCTGCCCGATCCTGACAAGACGATAGCCGGCGCCGAAGTCGGAAGCGATATGGTGTGCCCGGGCTGCCTGACCGCAGAGGAAAGGGCGTCGTTTGATGACGATGAAAGCGGTGTGGACCCCATGACCCGCGATGAGGTTAATGAATACGATTTCACCTGTGGGCGATGCGGGAAACCCCTGTAACCACAAGGGCCTCGGTGATGAGCCTGAGTATTCGCATTTGAAAAGTGAAAACCACTTTGGAATTATTGCATCCAGGATGCAAAAATCGGTCACAGTCCGGGTTGTTGCCTCTCCATGGGCAGTAATGGAGTGAGATTTTCTCACTTTTAAATACGAGGGAAAATCGTATTATTACCTCCCGTTATAAAAGGGATCGGATGTTCAAATCTAAAGTCAAATCGGCCCGGCCAATCACCCCCTTCTATCCCCTTTCCACTCGTTTGAGCGTATCCTTCCCGCCCATGAATCCGACTCCCCACAAAGCAGGTCACAACTGCAAATGAAGTGAGCCTGCACGTTCTCAGTGCACATTACGGCGCCTGCCTGAACAGGGCCATTGTCGAGGGCTGGCCCGGTTTAACCTGCGATAGATGCGCCGGCTACGAACTGGAGGAAGACGGCGATCCGGCCTTTTGAATTTTTAAAATCCAGAACGACAGGGCCGCTGATCTGCTCAGCGAGCTATTGTAGCAAACGTCCGCTCTGTAAAAACGGGGCCGGGTGGAAGCGCCAACGGGCAGAAAGATGAATCCGATCGAAGGGAAGACTCTGGAGAACGCGGCGGCGCTCGTGGTCCACTTCGGCAATATTCAGATCAGCGCCGGCACCCAGGCCTCGATCTGTTCGTCAATTTGTTGGTGTGGGCGTGGCGCTGTCTCCGCACTCGGGGGCAAAGAAAGCGCTCGTCGACCGTCGTCACGAATGATGATCTGCACCGGTGTCCATTTGCCGAAATGACAATCATTCCATATTATTTTGTTGCTTAGATTAACCCTTTACGTTAATGCTATTGACCCAAAGGGCCGATGATGCATATCATATTTAAGAAGAAGTCTTTCATGAAAGAGTGCAACCGTCACGACCTCTTGGTCAAACGCCACGGTCAGCAACGAGCAAAGCTGATTCGAAGACGCCTCGATGAATTGCAGGCAGCCTCCAATCTTCTCGTTATGCGGGATTCTGCCGGGGCGCTGCCATGAACTGACAGGGGGCAAGACCGGACAACTTTCAATCGATTTAGACGGACCTTATAGACTCATTTTCCGGGTGGCAAATAATCCGAACCCAACCAAACCGGATGGGGGGCTTGACTGGGCACAGGTAACCGCAATTGAAATTCTTAGCCTGGAGGATACCCATGAGTAGCGCAACCAATAATCAATATGTTCCCGATTACATTTCCCCGCCAGGAGAAACCCTGAGCGAAACGCTTGAACTCCGCGGGATGTCCCAGGCCGACTTGGCCGAACGGACTGGCAGAGCAAAAAAAACCATCAACGAGATTGTCAAAGGGAAAGCACCTATTACTGCTAGGATTGCCCTGGAATTTGAGAGCGTCCTGGGTATCCCGGCCGCATTTTGGAACAGCAGGGAGAGCCAGTATAGAGAGCACCTTGCGCGACAATGCGAGCAGGTAAGGCTTAAAGATCACCTTGAATGGCTCAATTCAATGCCGGTTCGAGCCATGGTGAAATTACGCTGGATCGGGGGATTCAATGATAAAATTCACCAACTCAAGGAGGTCCTGAAGTTCTTTCAGATAAGCTCACCCGGCCAATGGGACACGTGCGTAAAAGATTATGCGGATCAGGCTGTATTCCGAAAGTCCAAGGCCTTCGAAAGTGACTTGCCCGCTGTCGTTGCCTGGCTGCGAAGGGGTGAGATCGAAGCAAGGGAGCTGCAGTGTGCACCCTATGACCAGGGTAAATTTAAGGAGGCTCTTCGCGCGATTCGGGATCTTACAGCCGAATCTCCGGAAGTTTTCCATCCCCAGATAGTGAAGTTGGCCTCGGCGGCCGGCGTTGCCGTGGTTCTTATCCCTGAGCTGCCCAAAATTAGAATCAGCGCAGCAACACGCTGGCTGTCCCCCCAAAAGGCAATGATCCAACTCGGCCTCTTATATAAACGAAACGATCAGTTTTGGTTTTCATTCTTCCACGAGGCCGCGCACATTCTCTTGCATGGCAAGCGTGATATTTTCATCAATAATCAAGAAGATCGCCAAAGCGAAAAGGAGAATGAGGCAAACCTATATGCAGCCAATTTCCTCATTCCTCCAGCCGATTACCGGGCACTGATCAAGGATGGCATACCTACAAAGGAGACCGTGTCGCGCTTTGCTTCGAAACTGGGAATTGCCCCTGGAATAATAGTCGGCCGTCTTCAGCGCGAAAAGATCGTTCCCTGGAATTTCTACAATGATCTGAAAGTAAGCTTTGAGTGGGCCGCGGCTTAGAGGACTAAAAGGCTGACGTCAACAGCCGTCCAAGGAGAAAGTGACAGACAAAAGATCTCTGATATTTACCTTTGGAGGATAGCCCGAACCGGCCGATGATCAGGCTTAATTGGCGAGTGGAGGCACCGCCAAATTGTCGGGGCATAAGCTGCGGTTTAAGGGAGTGACAACGCGCAGGCCATACCGACACCCCCTTGAATCGGGCAAGGACGTGCCCCAACTATAGGCCGACCTGAGAAAATGGATTGTGGGGCATCCTGGCGCGTACGGTTTTTTGAAGATCCCTGCGGACGTGGAAGGTTGGAAATACGGTTGGAATTAGAAAACAGCGCTCCAGGTTGGGAATAGGGTTGGAATCCAAAAAAGAAGAGAAGAGGAAGACTTCCGATATTAACCATAAGTTATTGATTATATAGTGGAGGGCGACGTGGGGGTCGAACCCACGACCTTTGGTTCCGGAGACCAACGCTCTATCCACTGAGCTAGTCGCCCCTGGTAAGGCTTAATAGAAGGCAGCTTATGTATCCATAAAATCCTGCCGGGGGATTCCCCCAAACTTACTTGTCTGCGTATCACAGGCGCTGTCTTTTGTCAACAAAGCCCAAGGCCGCCGGCTGTACGGCATCTTTGCGAAACTGCGCGAGATGCCCACGCCTCAACTCGCGCTACATCCTGCCCGGCTCTACTCTTCCCCTCCTGAAGCCGCCCCCCGGAAACTCCCGGACAAGTTCGGCCACTAATCCTCTCACTAATCGCTCATTTTAACCACTGAACGGCAAAATAGTGACATTTTGTGTTTACTGCCGTCCGCATTCTGATTAAAAGCTTAGGAGTGGATCACTCATTGCGGTTGACACTTTTAATGCTAAAAACCAGGGGAATTCCGGCTCGGGACCTATGAATCGCGACTTTTCGCATCAAAGCATTCCCATGCTGACGTTCAACAACCTCTCAGGAGTTCCGGGGCTTTTGCACGGGGTTTTCACGAGGCGGGGCGGAGTCAGCAAGGCGCCCTACGACAGCCTCAATGCCTCCTGGGGCAACGGCGACTCCCCCGAGGCCGTGCGGGAAAACCTCACCCGCATAAAGAATGCGCTCGGATTTGGAAGGCTCGTTTCCAGCCGCCAGTTCCACGGGGACTCGATGAATTTCATCGACGAGGAATCGGTGCAAAACCTGCCTGCGAGGATGCCCCTTCTGATCGCGCCACCCGGGGACGCGATCGCGACAAATCTGCCCGGCCTTGGGCTCCTGATAAAGATCGCGGACTGCCAGTCGATTATTCTCGTTGACCCGCAAAGCCGCATTATCGCCAATGTCCATAGCGGGTGGCGCGGAAGCGTCCAAAACATCGTCGCGAAGACGGTCCGGCGCCTCGAGGAGCGATTCGGGCTAAACCCCGCGGGGACGCTTGCCGCAATCTCGCCTTCTCTCGGTCCCTGCTGCGCCCAATTCATAAACTACAAAACCGAGATTCCCGAAAATCTCAGGCGTTTTCAGGTACGCCCCGAATACTTCGACTTCTGGGCGATCACCAGGGAGCAGCTGAGATCGGCCGGGATTTGCGACGAAAACATCGAGTTTTCGGCAAGGTGCACAGTATGCGGTGATGCCGGTTTTTTTTCGTACCGGCGCGAAGGCTTGACGGGGCGCATGGCAACGGTAATCGGCTGGAAAGAAACGTGCTGAAAATAAGAAAGATTACTCGCCGCCCCTCTACTTGGAGCCAAAGTTGAACAAGATAATCGAAGATGCCCGCATAGTTCACCAGGACAGGATCGGCGGACAGATATTCAGGCTCCGGCTGCATTCGCCCAGGATCGCCGGCGCGGCGCGCTGCGGGCAGTTCGTGATGGTTCGCATCCGCGAGGGGACCGACCCGCTGCTGCGCCGTCCCTTTTCATTTAGCCGGATATATCCGCAAGAGGGGGATATCGAGGTCCTCTACAGGGTCGTGGGGCGCGGCACGTGGCTAATGTCCCAACTTTTGCCGGGATCGACGGCAAACCTTATCGGCCCTCTGGGCAACGGGTTCGAACTGCCGATCGACAGAACCGCTTCCCTGGCCCTTATCGCCGGTGGAATCGGGATAGCGCCTCTTTTCGAACTGCTCGCACAGGTCACGGCCGACCGCGGAGGCAAGGGAACCAGGGAAATCCATCTTTTCTACGGCGCCCGCACCGCCTCCGAGCTTTTGCCCGAAGACTACCTTAAAGACCTCGGCGTACAGGTCCATTTTGCAACCGATGACGGAAGCTTCGGGTACAAGGGGCTCACCACCGGCATGTTCGAAGAATTTACGGCCCGGGGGGGCTTCCGGCCACTGGAGATCTATTCCTGCGGGCCCCTTGCCATGCAGTATCAAGTGGCGGGTTGGGCTCTCTCACACGACACGCTCGCCCAGCTTTCGATGGAATCGCTTATGGCCTGCGGGATCGGCGCCTGCCTTGGGTGCGCCCTTCCCGCTACGACACCGGGAGTTCCCGAACACGAGAGTTTTATCCACGTGTGCGAAGACGGCCCAATCTTTTCGCCAGGATCTATCAAATGGAGCAAGATATCAGTCCAGCAAACGGCGCCTCCCCGGACATGGCTGTTCAGCTAGGGCCGTTGCGCTTGAAAAACCCCGTCATGAGCGCATCCGGCACGTTCGGCTATGGTGAGGAATATTCGAGTTTTTTCGACCTGCAACGCCTCGGGGCCATCGTGGTAAAGGGGATTTCGCTTAAGCCCCGCCCCGGCACTCCTCCTCCCCGCCTGGTCGAAACCGCATCCGGTATGATAAACGCAATCGGCCTTGAAAATGTCGGCGTCGAAATGTTTCTGTCGGTAAAGCTCCCCTATTTGCGCAAGTTGGGCGTTCCAGTGATCGTGAACATCCTGGGCGAAACAGTCGAGGAATATGCGGAACTTGCCGCTCGACTCAGCGGGCCGCCAGGAGTAGCCGCTATCGAGATCAATGTCAGTTGCCCGAACGTAAAAGAAGGCGGCATGGTCTTCGGGACCGACCCGGCGATGACCTCCAGGGTAGTGCAATCGGTCAGACGGAGTACGGCCTTACCGGTAATCACCAAGCTCACGCCCAATGTCACTAACATAGCCGAGATCGCCAGGGCCGCCGAAGGAGCCGGAAGCGACATCTTATCGTGCATAAATACCCTGGCATCCATGGCTGTCGATATTTTTTCCAGAAGGCCGCGGCTGGCTAATATTCTGGGAGGACTCTCCGGGCCCGCCGTAAAGCCCGTTGCTCTTCGATGCGTATACGAGGTCACACGGGCGGTCAAGTGCCCCGTGATAGGGATCGGCGGGATTTCCAACGCCATCGATGCCCTCGAGTTTCTTTTGATAGGGGCCAAAGCCGTCCAGGTCGGCACCGCCAATTTTATAAACCCCACGGCAACTGTGGAGATAATCGAGGGAATAGAGCGCTTCCTGAGAGTGGAGGGGATTGCCGATATAAATAGCTATATCAATACCCTTGACACCGGTTGCCTTTTCCCTTTTGCCGAATATTCCTGTGCCGCCATCCAATCGGAAATCTCGTAAGAAACGGGAGCGAGAAGCCGGAAGAAATAGCAATCCGCAGATAACGCTGATTTACGCGGATAAAAGGCCACAAACGCAGCGAGAAGCGGGTATTGCCCGCACACCGCCATTCCCTCTCCACACTTCTATTCACCCCGCGTTTAACTTACGGTATCTTCAAATACTGTCTTTCCCCTATTGATCGCCTCATACCAAAGCTTACAATCTCTCTGAAAATAGGGGACCGGTATGAATATTCCTATACACCGCGCCCAATAAGCCAGAATTTAAACCCCGTTCCAATGTTGGTTTTTAATCGAGTCTCAGGGCCTTACGGCGAGAGTGGTATCTTCCGCTCTTTAGCGTGGTCCATGCCTGAAGGATGGGAGAACCAATGAGAAGCACAATTGTCAAATCAACGGGCAGTTATCTGCCGGACAAAGTGGTATTCAATGATGAACTGACTCAATTTCCCGAAGAGTCGCGGCCGCGCATAGCAGTCAAGACGGGCGTCCTGTCCAGAAGGATCGCCCCGGAAGAATCCTGTACGTCCGACCTGGCCATAAAGGCCGGCGCCATCTGCCTGGAAAAAGCG
The DNA here is from genome assembly GCA_963826655.1 of uncultured delta proteobacterium. Lineage (GTDB taxonomy): Bacteria > Desulfobacterota > Syntrophobacteria > Syntrophobacterales > Syntrophobacteraceae > SbD1. The sequence continues at coordinate 4,151 of CAWGZP010000042.1, read as the reverse complement.
CACTTCCCCGTCGAGCAACTGCAGGGCATCATCCTTTCGACCTCGTCTCCGGACCGCGTGCAGCCGCCGACCGCCACCCGGACCCAGGCCGGCCTGGGGGCGCCTCAGGCTTTTGCTTTCGACATAAATTCGGTCTGCGCGGGAAGCACTTACGGCATCTGTGTCGCCGATGCCATGATAAAATCCGGAAACTTCGAAAACATACTTTTTATTGCGGCTGAAATGTACTCCAAGATACTCAACCCCAACGATTTCGGCACTCTCCCCTATTTCGGCGACGGCGCCGGGGCAATCCTGTTTACAGCGGGCGACGGCGATAAGGGCGTTCAGCATTCATATCTGGGTTCGGACGGCCATCTCTGGGACACGGTGGGCGTTTTCGGGGGCGGGACCATGATCCCGTATGAGAGACTCAAGGATACAAACCCGAATTCAGTTTATCTGAAAATGAACGGACGCGCCGTTTTCGAGTTCGCCATGAAAAGAGGGCCCGAAGCCCTGGTTCGACTGGCAGAGGAAACGGCCACCTCCCTGAACGATATCGACTGTTTCATCTGCCATCAGGCAAACATCAATATTTTAAAGGCAATATCGTCGACCCTCGACATCCCGTTCGAAAAGTTCTACGTAAATCTGGACCGGTACGGAAACACCGCCAGCGCATCCGTGATAATAGCCCTGGACGAGGCGATCTCGTGCAACATGATCCGTGAGGGTAGCCTGGTGGCAACTGTTTCGTTCGGCGGCGGATTGAACTACGGCTCCAACCTGATTCGCTTCTGATCGGCTGTCAGCGGCCGGATCTTCGCCAGGGACAGGGCGGGCGCCTCTTTTATGGCGCCCGCCCTGTCGCGGAGCTTGATAAAATACTACTTCAGTTTTCTTGCGAGGAAATAACCATCCGGGTCGCATTTCTCCCTTAGAAGCTTGAGGTCCTCTTCGCTCGGCTCCGCCATCTGCTTGAGATTCGGCGAAATAAGCAATTCGAAGCTCACCTTCTTCTGAATATCCTCGGCGGTTTTGCCTCTTTCCACTTCCAGCAGCATCATGCGGTGGGTCTTTTCATCGAAACCGAACAGTGCCTCGTTTGTGATGACCCGGTATGGGCCGGCGCCCATGACACCGGATTTTTCCCGGTAATCCGGTGAGCCGTCCCCGAAGCCTATACTGGTCAGATAGTCGAGTTTAGGAGTAAATCGTCTCGGTTCAAGAGCCATAATGATAATCGACTTTTCGCAATTCGCCGCCATCGCGCCGGCGCCGCCGCTCCCGGGGAACCTGGTCTTGGGGGCTTTATATGTACCGCCTTCGAAAGTCGAGTTGACGTTTCCGTACATGTCGATCTGCGCGCCGCCGATGAATGCGTAATCGGCGTGGCCTCTCTGGGTCATTTCGAATACCGATGCAAGACCTTTGAGGTAGCAGGCCTTGCGGCACGCACGGGTATCGCCCACAGATAACGGCATGCCCATTTCGAGGACCGGGGCCACAGGACCGGCTTCGAAGATCATCCCAAGGCCGGGCGCATGAGTGAGTTGGGCATGGATCGATGCGATGATTGGAAGACCGGTGCCCACGAAAACCATTGTGTTGTCCTCGAGGACTCTCGAACCGGTAAAAGCGATCATTTCGAACGGTGAGTATTCAGCCATATTTCATTCCTCCATAATGAACTGCGTTTCACACCAGGGGCAAGGCGTCAGGAAAGGATAATGGGCTGGCCGCCATCCATGTCCCTCATTTTTTTCAACGACTTGTAAGGGATCTTGGACAGGAAATCGTCATGGGTTTCGCACCCGAAGATGTAGTCGTCATAGTACTTCTTGAGGGCGTCCTTGTTTCCCGTTTTTCTGAACCCTTCGCATACGTTCCGGAACATGTGGATGTGTTCCATGTCGAACCAGTAGTTGCCGTAACTGGCCCCCGGATAGCTTGCGAAACGCTGTTCGATAACCGCATCGACCGCCGTATAGGGAATCTCCGTGAGATTGGGATAGGTGCGGATATTTTCGTTTGGAATTATCTGTTCGGTGGTGACTATAGTGTGGCCTGCCGCCATCGAGATCTCCGGGCAGGTGCAGTGTGCACCGAAAATACGGCAATTGCCGTGCATATCGGCTGCCGAAACGCTGAGAAGCCCGAGATCGGGGTAGCTGGCCGGGACGAGATAGGTGTTCTTACCGGAAAACGGGCTCTGGATCATTTTGCCCCGGTTTGTCAACTCCATGTCGGACCCACCATGGTCCCGCACCGGCAGGAACTCCACCCCCATGGCAGCCGCTTTGAACCGGGCGGACATGCCGTAATTGGTATATTCGTCGAGTTCGATCAGGCTGTTTGCGGTGAGATACCGGAAGAGCGGAGCAATACCGATTACCTCATATGCCCACCAGGCGAGTTCCACCCGTTTTATGGAGAGGTGATCGGGGGCCACGATCATGGCCCCGGCAAGAAGTTCAGGGCAGATCGAGTTTGACTGGAACGACAGGCTCAGAATCCTTTGCCCCTTGCCTGATGACTTCATGTATCAGGGCAACCGGAGGCCTTGTGTTGACGAACCCGCCTATGGCAATGTTCATGCCGTCCTTTAAATACTTGCCCACGGAATCCTTGATGGTGGTTCTTTTGTCTATGAGCCCCTTGGGTTTTTGCACCATCACCTTTCTCGCCGCTTCGGGAGAAAGACCCCACCAGGAAAACTCCTCTTGATCTCTGATTTGGTTCTTATCCAGACTGGATACATTACAGATTGGCGATTGAATTTTTTCCTTCATGCCTGACCTCCGCAGCAGTTAAACGATTGTCTCCTCAGTTTGGGAGCCGTACAAATTCAAAAGGTAAAAGGAATACCAATGGGAACGAAAGTGAGATTACTTTCACAAATACACCGATTACGATAAGTTCGCCTCGACGTCAAGTGACAAAAAATGTAAAACCGCCGCAACGGCTTGCGTGAGGCCATTTTGGGAACTTACTGAATTGATGCGTGCTGGTGAAATAGAGTGAGGACTTGCCCGGGATGAACCACTTCTTCTGCCGGGGATTGGACTCAAAAGATTGATTTGGCCCCAAGGGACCCGCAGGGGGCCGATTCCGTGGCGTCTTAGCGGCCCCGGCTCGCGGCTTAAGCGCACGAACCCGGGGCAACCGAACCGCTGCCCCCCTCAAGAGAAATGTCTACGGTGTTTACGATTGGACGCGGGTCAGTCCTAAGCATTGCCGGCAGGCGACGCCTCGGTTTGCGCCGTGAGACGGCGCAGGCGATCTCCGCCGCACTTTCCATCCAGACTTTTTGAATCCCGGCCTGATTTGTGATTAACGGGCACAAGTCGAGCGAACGAGTCTCCAAGCTGGCGAATTTTTGCCTCCATCATCATCCCGAGAACCGCCATCCGCTCCTCGTGTCCTATGACATTTTGAAGTGCCCGGTCTATCTCGGCCTGATAAGCCTGAAGGGAAGGCCGCTCCTTTAGAAGTTCGTCTCTGGCTTTAATGGCGTCGGCAAGCCTCTGCTCGCAGGACACCCCGCTCTGCCCGGTAAGTTTGGGGCTTTTAAACCATAGTCTTTCGGCCATTCCACTCTCCAGTTTGAAGCAGGTTCAAATTGTGACATCTTGTGCAGCGATTGAGCAGCAAGCGTCTGTACATAAGATGAGCCAATGTTCAACATTGTAAAGGGGTAATTTAAGGGGGATACAATAGGTACTCGACATACCCAAAATTCAATCAAAAAAAATCTGGGGATTGAGTGAGTAGTCCCTGAATCCTTTCTTTCCAAATTCACTTTCCCCTTGCGCTCCCGCGTTCCAATGCACAGTATTGGCGAACGGGCCTGCTCTTTCCAGACAATCGAGGTCTGGGGTCTATGTAAATTTGCGCCTTTAAAAGATTAGCCTCTTTTGATTTTCGCGGACAAATATTTCTGCCGCCTTTAATCCGGGGACCTGAAACCATGCCAGTAAACCTTGACCCGGCTTTACTCTCACGCATCCAGTTCGCTTTCACTCTTTCGTTTCACATTCTTTTCCCGGCCTTTACGATTGGCCTTGCGAGCTGGTTGAGCGTGCTCGAATGGCGGTGGCTGAAAACCGGCCATACGGCCTATGCCGACATATACCACATGTGGGTAAAGATTTTTGCCGTCGCATTCG
>CAWGZP010000041.1:0-14018 GCA_963826655.1 uncultured delta proteobacterium | reverse complement strand
AAAGGGATTTTGAAACGCCTGAATTCGCACACAATACGATGTCCCTTCGTCATTGCGTATTCGATTTCCATAATTTATTTCTTATTCCAATAATCAAAAACTGTTCTGACTTCTTTTAACCAGAATTCCAATTCTTCTAAATCACTCACCCCCTTTAACTTGCGTAGCTTCCTAGCCAAATTGTAAAAGCCAGCTCCAGGTATACCGCACTGTTTGTTTACAACGACGGCGCTTATCATCGGCCTGCCATTATTGTGCTCATCCTCATTAATTTCATCCAAAATTTGACCCACCTTGCGAGCCATAGCGCTACCTCTGGTGGTGATCCGCATGATTTCGCCGATTTCCGCGTAGTTGATTCTTTTTCCCTTCCGAGCAGTTTCAACTAATTTGGCATATACTTCATCATAAACCCTAAGCCCTTTGAACATAATAGTTAGCTCTCCTAAAAAAGTTTCATCGCGAGTGTACGTTCACACGTGGGAAGCTCACTTTTATTGCCACATTCGCCAATAATTAAAACTGCCAATCCAAGCTAGAATAGAATTGACCAAGGCTTTGCTTTGCCTTTCGGTAATCGCGTTAAAAGAACGGCTGCTCACTTGCACAGGACCTTAATGCACTGGCCGACTGTCATCCCTGGCTTCAGTTCACCGCGAACGAACATATTTTTACAGTTATCTCGACAGCCAAGCTTCGAGGTAGTTGCCGCGCTGCTGAATTTTTCAGGAAACCGCTTTTCCACTTCCTGCCGCACATAATTCAAAAGAGCCATGCCGCCCTCACCGTTGTGGGTACGCTTAAAGTGATCGCCCATCGCATCGGCATAAGATTGCATTTCAGGATTTTCCGGGCTATACCACTTATTCTCATCGAACCACTGGCGAAACTCAGGGGGGACTTCATTTTCGGTTTTTGGGGGCGCTTGAACAGCTTCTCTTTCTGTCTCGTGTACTGAGCACTGCGTTTGTTCAAGCTCTAGCTCCTGTCGCCGAATTTCCAGTTCTCTAAGCCGATTTTCCTGTTGCTGTTGCCGCGCTTTACCCAAATCGAACAACTTCAACTGGTCCGTCTGCATGAGTGGACTGTATGTTGCGGGTCCGCCGGATTGCGCGGGCGGTCCCGTGTACGTTGCAGTTCCACCGGGTTGTCCATTAGGTTGTGTGTAAAACCACGTCTGCGCGAAAGCAGCGGGAATACTCGCCAATAAAAACAACGTAGCGAAAAACAGAACTTTCTTCATTTCCTCCCCCTTTTTATTTGTTTCAAATTGTCAAAATGGGAAAGCTAACGCTAGAGTGAAAGATTAAACGCTGTTTTAAAGATTGCATTGTAAAGACTTAACGTCGTTTTACTGTTAATTCTCTAAAAAGGACTCTGAAGAATATTATGGCAGCCCGCGTGACCTTCTTGACTTTGGCTCCAATTGCAAACCACATGTAGCCGTGGTCTATCGGCATTGCCATGTATATGCAAATCCACTTGATTAGAAACCGTACCACTATTACCCCGATTAGCACCGACAGAATCCCACGACAGAATCCCAACCAATGCGTGGCCACTCAGGGCGAACATCGTCCCGATCTGCTTCCAATAAATCCATATTGCAATCCCGAATCCGCCAAGGACGCCAAGAATGATGCACAAGATGGCGGCCCACCCAGCCAGACGCAAGGCTAGTGCGAGGAATCTTTGTCCAGGGTCACTGCACATCAGGACGCCTATCGCAATAATCGAAAGCAGCAAAATCACTGTTATCTCGAACGTCGTGGATCTCCTTTCATGCAGCCCTAGGGAAGCAAGCCACAGCGCTATGGCGTATAGGAACAAGGTTCAGGCCTTGGGCACTCTCGAAAATTCTTCTCCTTTTTATATGCGTGTTTTGCGAATTTTAAGAAGCTAAAACTTATAGCGTTAGAATGAAAGATCAGTCATCCCTTGATTTGAATTTGAACTTGCATTCGTCCCAATAATATGTTGCTTTGGGCAGTTTAGTGGGGATGTCCGGATTTAACTCTCCTGACCAAAGTGCTCTATTTTTGTCAGGTCCTAACGGAAAGACCGCGCAATAAATCGCCCAAGCTATTAAAGCGCCAAAGACGAATATGGTAATGAACAATTCGGCTGTTTTGCCATAGAGTTCTTTGAATTTGGTAAACCACCATTTCCAGCCGTTCGAATAGGTTACAGAAGGGTCGGGAGGATTTTGGCCGTAATTTCCGCCCGTCATGGCTTCGGTTGTGAAGGAATCTTCGCAAACCCAATTTTCTTTGTCTCGTACCGTACATTTGTGAAGTTTCTGCAAAATCGGATTTTGTGAAAGAATGGTACAGACAACCTCTTGACGCTCCGGGAAAACAGTGAAAATCATTCTGTCCAAAGCGTCAGTGCCTTTTTGAGTGGTGCGAATTGGAAATACCGTCACTTCGGAGCCGAAGAAATCAGCGTGAGCAAGAGTGGCGTAACCGAGCAGCACAGCAATAAGGAGGAACAATTTGAATCTTGTCATTGAGAACTCCTCGATCCACGATAATCAAGGATGAACGTCCAAAGCAGGTGAAACCAACTGTATTCGTCAGGCGTACGTTGCCAGGTCGAAAAGACGTGCCGTTTCATTATCACGCACATGATACTCTAATTTATTAGAGTTTACCAGAACAAGCATTTCCCTCTAGAAAATTGATGTGAGAGGGAAGTATGCTTGTTAGCAGGGTAAAGGAGGTAATGGAGCAAAGAGGTTTTACGATTAAGCAACTGGTGAACGCCACCGGTTTAGCTGAAGAGACCATAATGCGTGCTCGACGCGGTGGCGGAACTGGTCAACTTGGGAGTTGCACGCTTCTCACCCTGGAAATAATGGCAAATGCCCTCGGAGTGAAGATTAAGGATTTATTCGAAGAAGTTTCTGAGTCAAGCTCACCCTAGCCCCTTCTGGTGTGAGTTTCCGTTCACCAGGGCGGTGATTCCTTGTCCGAAATCCTCAAAGACGATATTTCATATGGCCCGGCCTGAAAAGGTCGGGCCTAGGGCCAGTCTCGCGCGTCGCTTTCTGCGGGCGGGGCATTCCTTTTGCTCTTTCGGCGGATTCTAGCCGGGGGGGGGTGCAGGTACAGTTCCAGTGAATCAGACCAAGCCGTGTGCCGTGCGGCACTTCCGGGAACACGGCCTGAATCTCAAGCTCTCGATACCGATCCGCGCAGCAATCTGGTTGCAGGTTTTCGAAGCGGATAATCGCTCCCTTTCATCTAAAAATGTGGGACAAATGTGGGACAAAATGACCTGTTCGCGACATTGAAGAAAATCTATGCACTGTAGAATGGTGCCTGGGACGAGACTCGAACTCGTATGGCCTTGCGACCGAGGGATTTTAAGTCCCTTGTGTCTACCGATTCCACCACCCAGGCAAAACAGGGGCCGCTTGGTACGCAAATCTGATGAGATTGGCAATGTGCGAATACTTTCCGCTACCACTCAGACCTTTCAGAGAAAAGCTTCGAAAGGCTCTAACCTGACGGGTCAATCGCTCAGGTATTCGACGTCTTCCGCCAATATCCGTTTAAATAGCACAAGAGGTTAATCCAGTCAAAGCTTGACACGGCTGCGGGAATCGAAAGGCCAATAAGCGGATAGCGGATGGCCGAATCCAAACTTTTCTTTGGAGCATCAGCGTCCATGATTCAAAAAGCACGCCCAATCATTGTGCCCGGTACCAGCCGTATTCACCGAATCGGTATTCGGATTTGGGATCGGTGGGCGCGGTGAAGCTGCGCGCCCACTAAAGCTCTTATTGATTCAGGTTTCTCGTTGGTACCTTAGTACGTTGAACGATTCAAAAATTATTGCGCATTTCTGAAATTATTACTGCCGGGCAGTTTAAACTTGAACACTACCTGGTCGTCAGTTGCAGGATAGGGTTCCTTGACATCATACTTGGCCTTTGGGGCCAAGTCTCCGATACTTAATGATTTTCGCCACAATATCTGGGTTTCCGCCTTATTGGTCAGCCAAATATTCAAATTGAAGGACTTGATGGTGTGATTCGATTGATTCATTATATAGCCGGTGATGAAGCCGTCCGGAGTAATCTCGAAATCCCTGAACACCAGGTCTTTGTTCGGCGTTCCGCTGTTATTATCTACGTTTCCGTCGCTGTAGTATGATTTGACGGCCATGGCTTGAAGGGGAAGGACAAGCAGACTCAGCAGTAAGCATCCGATAATCAATTCCGCCTTTCTCAAGCTTTTTCCTCCATTTTGTATCGTTCGGGTTATTGTTGGTTGCAGCATGGGTACGAGTCCCGTTTCGGAGATCATTTAGCAGAAAATGGTCCTCCACGCAATTATCGATAAGTTTTTGGCTGCAAGTACGGCAAAGGTTCACTGTTTGCGCGAACTCTTCAAGTGGAACCCGGGTCTTTCACCGGGTTCGAAGAGAACCCGGCAAAGGGCTATGTCTGATACGGTAATTTTGCAGGTTAAGCGTTAAAAATGCCCGCCGGGCCGCGAATAAGACATACCCTCCGCTATTCCTCTCTGCGCGTGTTCGCGTCATATCGGGATACCCTGGTTGACAAACTGATATTGTATTCACATATTAGCTTGGCGGAAAAAGCCCGTACGGGGATAGTATTGATTCTTAACAGGAGGTAGACGATGTTACAGGTAAAAGAGGTGGAAAAAAGATTAGTCGGTGTCGCACGTGACGCAAAAGCAAGTTGTCATGCCCCTTCTTGTCACGCTCCCGCTTGTCATGCTCCCTCATGCCATGCTCCGGCCTGCCACGCGCCCGGTGGCGGCAAGTAACTCTGCTTGCTGAGGGGCGCTCTTGGCAGGGCCCCTCAGCATCCACTCTGACAGGTCTCGTTACGTATTCGAGGCTTTCAGATCACGATAGGACGAAATGAGCGAGGAAAACCTTGATTGTCGAGGATTGGCTTGTCCCAACCCGGTATTGAGAACCAAAGAGATCATCGGCCGCGGAAATATCACCAGGCTCAATATCCTGGTGGATAATGCGGCCGCCAGGGAAAACGTGAGCCGGTTTCTATCCAGGTCGGGATACGCTGTGTCCGCTTCCGGCGAGGAGGGTAATTTTAGAGTGACGGGGACAAAAGAGGAGAGTACCACCTGCAAATTGGATGATTCGTCCACTTGCAAATTGATGGAAGAACCTGAAGATCTGAAGCAGGAAAGCAAGGTCGCAGTGCTCATTGGGACGGATTCCATGGGCAAGGGCGATGAGACGCTTGGCCGAAAGCTCATCGTAAATTTCATTGCCACTTTAAAGGAGATGGGGCCGGAGCTTTGGCGCCTGATCCTGCTCAACGGCGGCGTAAAGCTTACGGTGGAAGGCTCGGAGTCTCTCGCAGCGCTCCTTGCCCTTGAAGAGGAGGGGGTTCACGTCCTGGTTTGCGGAACCTGCCTCGACTACTTTGGACTTTTGGAAAAGAAGCTGGTCGGGGAAACGACGAACATGCTGGACATCGTTACGGCGATGCAATTGGCCGACAAGGTTATAACCGTCATGTAGCCCCTTTTGCCTCACCCTCGATCAAACGTCCATTTATTTTTTCCAGGGAGTATGAAATGGCGGACAAGATCATCCAGGATCGCGCCTCCGGCGCCGTCATGGGGGCCTTCATAGGCGATGCCCTGGGCCTCGGTCCTCACTGGTATTACAATCTCGCTGAACTTCGCCGCGACTACGGCGATTGGATCGACGGCTATACCGATCCCAAACCCGGCCGATACCACGATGGACTCAAAGCGGGCCAACTTTCCCAGGCAGGTTTTATTCTTAAACTCATGCTTCGCTCCCTCGTTGATTGCGGCGGTTATGACGAAGCGGATTTTTGCCGTCGGATGGACGAGGAGCTTTTTCCGCTCCTCGACGGAACACCGGTCAGCGGACCCGGGGGATACACCAGCCAGTCGATTCGGGAGTCATGGAGGCGACGCGTGCAGCAGCACCTGCCCTGGGGGCAAACCGGGGGCCACGCGGATACCACCGAAGCAATCGAACGCACCCTTGTCATAGCCGTTCGCTATGCGCTCCAACCCGCTCGGCTCGCATCTGCCGTAGCCGGCAATGCCATCCTTACCCAGATAGATGAAACCATTGTCTCGATGACTGTCGCCTTCAGCGCGGTGTTGGCTCTTCTGGTTCAGGGACAGACACTCGACGCGAGGCTATCGAATAAGCTCATGAAATTGGTCAATAGCGGGGAATTGCCCTTTCACATCGTGACCCGCGAGGATTTCCAGCCGCCTCGTCCGGGTGATCCGGATCCACCTCGCGCCGGCCGGTTCGCCTCCCCGGATGCTCTGTTTACGCCCTCCTATATTGCCCAGGCTGCCGCGGATCCGGAAATCCGGATAGAGCCCGCGTGGAAGGTCTCCATCGTTTACGGCATGCCCTGCGCCATTTACCACCAGCTTCCTGCCGCCTACTACCTCGGCGCCCGGTTCCACAACGATTTCGAATCCGCCGTGCTCCATGCCGTTAACGGCGGCGGGCAAAATCAGGCGCGCGCCATCCTCACCGGAGCGCTGGTCGGCGCTCAAACCGGCTTTTCGGGCATTCCTCAACGCTTTCTCGACGGGCTGGAAGAAGCGGCCGAACTCAGCGAACTGGCCGTGGAACTGGCTTCAAAGGTCGGCAGCCCCTGACACTGATAAATAAGCCTGGAACTTTTTATCAGCCAGGGCGTGTCTCCTTCCGGCAGGCATATGAGGCTAAACTCTCGTTTCCTCCGCGCCTCTGCGTGAGACTCACATTGGCACTCGGTGAGCATAATCGACATTAAGCGCGGCCACGTCAAATTCGCTTTCCACCAGGCCGTGCAGCAGATAGGCATGACTCATGTCGAGGTCCTGGCAAAATCGCCTGAATGGCTTCGGGAAAAAGACCGTCTCAAAAATTCCCGTCTTATCTTCAAAGGTAAAAAACTCCATTTCTTCCCCTTCCCTGGTCAGGACTTCCTTGCGGGTAACCGGCCACCCCTTCATGTGAATTCTTTTTCCCACGTGCGCGCCCATATCGGATGCCGCAACGATTGTTTGCCTGAGCGATCTGAAAAACGGGTCAGCCGATTCAAGGGGGTGCACCGAGAGGAGAAATCCCAGGGTCTGGGCTTCATACGCCCATTTTCGGTCCTCGGAAAAATCCTGGAGAACGGGGACTTTTATGACCGCCCGCGAGGAAAACGCCGCTATTTGCTGCCGGACCTGCGCCCTCTGTTGAACATGTTGTGTTCCGGTTTTCTCTGCGCCTCTGCGGTGAATGGGTGCGTTGTTCGGTTCGTGAAATCCGTTAAGCTTGGCTTCGATGAACCAGAGAATTTGCGGGCGGTTCAGGGTCCCGCGAATTGAGTCCAGGGCGCCGCTCCTGGCAAGTATGGCAGCCTCGGCGCCAGATATGGGGAGGCCGCCCTGCATTTTCACCCGTTCGAGGAAGTCCTCGACTGATGAAAAGGGTCCGCCGCGGCTTCTTTCTTGAAGAATGGCCTCGATGGTGCTCCTCCTGATTGCCTGGAGCTGTTGCAAACCTGTTCGGATCGTCTTGGCCCTGCCCGTATACGGCAGCCGGCTTTCGTTTATATCCGGTCCCAGGACCTCTATTCTCATGCGCCTGGCTTCCGAAATGTAGGCGAAGGCAGTGTAATAGCCCCCTCCGTTGGAGAGGACCGCCGCCATGAATTCCGCCGGATAATGCGCTTTGAGATAGGCGGATTTGAAGCTCACCAGGGCATATGAGGCCGAGTGAGGTTTACAGAACGAATAGCCGGAAAAAGAGGTGAACATGTCCCAGACGTTTTCCACCACCTCGGTGGAGATCCCGTTTTGGGCGCATCCTTGACCGAAGCGCTCCCGGTAGTTCGCCAGTTGCTCCCTGCTTTTCTTGCTTATCACTTTTCTCAGGCTGTCGGCCTCGCCCCAGGAAAAACCGGCCATCGCCATCGCAGTCTGCACTACGTCTTCCTGGTAGACCAGTATTCCGTAATTTTCGGCCAGGATGTCTTTGATGCTTGGATGGAGCGGCTCAAACGGTTCTCCATGAAGCCGCCGGAGGTATTGCCGGATAAACCGGTTTGCGGCCGGGCGAATAATGGACGAGTGGATCACGACATGCTCGAAGTCACCTGTCCCTGCTTTTTGCTGGAGAAGCCTCATGGCCGGGGATTCCAGGTAGAAGACGCCCATTGTCTTTCCCCGGCGGATGATTTCCCGGGTCTCGGGATCGTCGATCGGGTTAAAGTTTGGATAGTCGATGCTCGTTCCCGTATTTTCACGAATCGACTCGATGGTGTCCCGGATAACGGCAAGTGAGCGGTTGCCGAGAAGGTCTATTTTGACCAGGCCCGCCTTTTCGGCCTGGTCTTTTTCCCATTGGATGATCCGCGCCCCCCTGGCGCTTACCTGGACCGGAACGTATCGCGATACCCGGTCGGGAACGATCACCATCCCGCCGCAGTGAGTCCCGATGTTTCGGGGTAGTGACTCAAGGCGCGAAGCGAGGTCGATGATTTCCGGCCACGGCGGGTCCAGGGGAAAATTGTGGAATTTCGGATTTGATTTTATGTGCTCCCATAATTCCCCACCCCGCGAAGTCCAGTAGTTCATCCTGCGGGTAACCTCCTTTATCTCGGAGGCGGGGACCCCGTATACCTTTGCCACTTCCCGCACCGCGGCCCGCACCCGAAACCCCACGTGGTTGCTGACCAGGGCCAGCCTCTGGCTTCCGTAATGTTCCGTTATTTCTTTAAAAAGCCCATCACGCTCATCCCAGGGGAAATCGACGTCGATATCCGGGAGGTCCTTGCGTTCCGGATTTAAAAACCGGCCGAAGAGAAGATTATGTCGAATGGGATCGACATGGGTTATTCCCAAAAGATAGCTGACCAGGCTTGCAGCCCCGCTTCCACGGCCACAATGGATTGTACGGCGGTGCACGATATCGGCCACCACGAGAAAATAATCCACAAAACCCTTCGAGCGGATAAGGTCGAGTTCTTCGGCGAGACGATCTTCAATTGCCTTACCGGTCTTACCATAACGCCTGCCTATGCCCCTGCGGCAATCGGAGAGGAGGAGGGCAAAATGGTCCTCGTTTTTGTCGAGGTAATGAGGAAAAACGGTCCGGAAACGATCCCGGGCGGTATGGCAGGCTCGAGCGATTTTTACCGTGTTGGCCAGCGCTTCCGGACAGTTGGGAAAGTGCGCGGACATCTCGCCTGCTGATTTCAGCCAGCGGCCCGGAGTTGTGGTATCGTCCGGCGCAAGCGACCCCAAGGTTTTGTTCAGGGCTATCGCTCGGACAAGCCGGTGAAGAGAGTAGCCCTGCTCTGTTGCAAAATGGACCGCATTTGTGGCCACAGGTTCAATGCCAAGCTGTTTTGCCGCATGGATGAGCTTTCGGTCGAAAGGGCCGGGCACTATTTCAAGAAAGCATTCCAACCGGTTTCGCAATCCTTTTATCAGTTCCGGATCCGGGCTAAGAAGCACAATATCGGAGCTTTTTGCCGGCAGGCTCCGGATGAGTGAGAAGTCGTCCTCGATATGGCGGCGGGTGATGAGGTCCGAGAGAATTTCATATCCCATGTCGGTTTTGGCAAGGATCACCGCACACGTCTGCCGGATTTTCAGTTCTACCCCTATTAAAGGTTCAATCCCGTTTGCGCGCGCGGCTTCCAGGAAATTAACGAGGCCGTAGAAACCATTTGTATCGGTCAGGGCAAGATGGGTGAAACCGGCTTTTCCGGCTTCCCTGCACAGGGCTTCGGGCGAACTTACGCCATTCATCATGGAATAGGATGAATGAACATGAAGATGAACAAAATCCGGGTTCATTTAAATAATCACCGCAGAGACGCAGAGAGCGCGTAGAAAAGAAAATAAACATGCAGGGAAACCGGAAGTAAACATGGCCTTGCCTTTTAGTTTTGTCTGTTCGTTTAACTTGTTTTTTTCTTTCTTGGCCTTTATTTCTATAACCTCTGCTTACTCTGCGCCTCTGCGGTGAAGGGGTTAAGCTTTCCCCAGGCGATGATTCCTTTTCCGAATTTACTGCGTATCGAATCCAGGACTTTCTGAAGGTCGAAGTCTTTTGACGAAGTCTTTTTTTCCCACGTGAAAAGTGAAAGCTGAGAAAAGGGCATTAGCAGGTCCGAAAATTCCAGGACCAGCCTGCGTACGGCCACTCGCCTCCGGAAAAGCTGATAAAAGACGGGAAGAATTGACAGGAAAAGTAACCGGTCGGCCTGGACGGACCCGGAAGAAATCCGCCTGCGGGTATCTGCCGACACGCCGTCCGCATACCCGATCTTTAGCCTGAAGTTTCCAGGACAGCGATTGTGGCGGCGCAGGTCCCATCCCGCTTCTTCGACCAACTGGAACAAAACGGACTCCAGCCGTGCCCTGTCGATTTCGTCCCGGTCCAAAATTTTTGCCACGGATACTCGCGGGATCTGCCGAGCCGGAAGCACAGGAGAGGGGTCAATGCCTCTTGCGATTTTAAAAAGGCGCTCCGCGTTCCTGCCGAAAACCGCTGCGAGCATGTCGAGGGGCAGGGATGCGAGTTGCCCGATTTTCAAAACATTAAAGTCGGCCAGCCTTGAGGCGGTAACTTCACCCACGCCGGGCAGAAAATCCACGGGCAGAGGCGAAAAAAACGATTCTTCGTTGCCGGGGAAAATAAAACTCAGGTCTCCGGGGGTTATGCAATTTGCGGCAACCTGGCTCACCAGTTTGTTGGAAGCAAGCCCGATGCGTGCCCGAAGTCCTGTTTTCCCGCACAGCGCCTTTTCAATCCGGCAGGCCAGGTCTGCTCCCGGTCCCAGGAGGCGGCGGGTCCCCGTAATATCTATAAAGTAATTTCCGGGGCGGCTCCCTTCTGCGAGCGGCGAAAAAAGTCCGAATTCCCGGACTATGTCCCCGTGTTTTTCCAGGTAGTGATGGAAATCGGGCTGCATTACATGAATTCGGCGGCACAGGCGGCGAGCCCGGCTAAGCGGCATGCCCTCCTGAATGCCCTCTTTTCCGGCAATGCCGTTTACACCCTGGACGACGGACCTTTCGCCGGCTTGCGCCAGGACAAGCGGACGCCTCTTCAATTCCGGCCGCCTCAATTCCTCGATCGCCGTATAAAAATCGGGAATCCCGAGACAGACTATATTTCGGGGCATGAGTTCCGTTCCCGTGCAGCTTACGGGCAGGCTTAGAAATAGTTCTTTCCTCCACGTTCTCTGCTTGCATAAATCGAATCAATGTTTGCGGTAATTGCGCGGCAGGCCTGTTACAACACCCACCATCTTTTCGCCTTTGGTTAAATTTAAGGTGTATGAAAGGTGAAAGTCAAGGGGTACTTTCTTCAGAACTCTTCCCGCGATTACAGCCAAAAGAGCCCAAAATCGTTTAGCGGCGACTCGGCGCATAATTCTTGCCAGTTGCATTGAAGAAAACCATTTCTTCTGCCGATAATACGCAAAGGACGGCGAATAGATTTGAAGTGCCGGATTTTCATCGGGTAAGCGATCGGCCATGATTCATGGAAGACCCGGGCCGAAGCTGTCCGGCCGGCTGCCAGGGAAGTGCGCGTAGACTAAAAGGCCGATAGAAGCTGGAAGTGAGGCCATGGAAATGCATATAGACTAAAAGGGAAAGGAATCTCATGAAAGATCAGTCGGGCGAAGTAAAAGTAGGTCTGGGACTGGAGCGGGAAGGAAAGTATCTCACCTTCTCCCTTGGGGATGAGGAATACGGAATAGGCATTTTAAAGGTTAAAGAAATTATCGGAATGATGAAGATTACGCCGGTCCCGCAGACGCCCGATTTTGTCAGAGGGGTGATAAATCTCAGGGGCAAGGTGATTCCGGTAATCGACCTGCGGCTCAGGTTCGGTATGAACGAAACCGGCTACACCGAACGAACGTGCATCGTGGTGGTCGAAATCGACGGTTCGGGTGGCAAGCTTCACATAGGCGTGGTGGTGGATTCGGTTTCGGAGGTGCTCAATATAAAAGGTACCGACATCGAGGACACGCCGAGCTTCGGGACGACTTTGGACACCGACTATATA
This sequence comes from uncultured delta proteobacterium, assembly GCA_963826655.1. GTDB lineage: Bacteria > Desulfobacterota > Syntrophobacteria > Syntrophobacterales > Syntrophobacteraceae > SbD1. The sequence goes on along the minus strand of CAWGZP010000041.1, from coordinate 1,943 downwards.
CTCGGAATGGCCAAAACGGGCGGGGGTGTCAAAATACTGCTCGAGATCGACCGTGTTTTGAGCAACAACGATATTGATTTTCTAGATAAAGTGGCCTGATACGATTATTTGTTGAATCAGGAAAGACCCACGAAAGGCAGTGGACGGAATGGAACACGAGTTGCAAGATTGCCTTTTTCGGCGGTTCAGCCAACTTGTTTATGAGCAGTGCGGCATAAACTTGCACGAAGGCAAGAAAGCGCTCCTTCAGGCAAGGCTCAACAGGCGGCTGAGACAGACCGGGATCGGCTCCTACGAGGAATACTACAAATTCATAACCTGCCAGGGACACCCTGGAGAATTTGTCAATTTTCTCGATTCCATATCGACAAACCTCACCTATTTTTTTCGAGAGCCCCAACATTTTGATTTTCTGGAACAGGTTGCTCTGCCCGAACTGATCGCCAGGAAACAAAGTGCGAGGGATTCCAAAATAAGGATCTGGAGCGCGGGGTGCTCCACGGGGAGGAACCGTACAGCCTTGCGATGTGTGTGCTGGGACAAGTTCAGGAAATCGCGAAATGGAATATCCGTATACTGGCGACCGACATATCGACGCGTGTCCTGGAAGCCGCCGCCGGGGGGGTCTACTCTGATGAAAAGGTACAGAAAGTCCCGCTTCCATTCCGTCAGCTCAATTTCAATAAGATGGCCGGCAGTAACGGAAGGTCGGATTACGAGATAGCTCCTCACGTCAAAAGGCTTGTAACTTTTCACCGCTTGAATTTGAAAGAGCCCTATCCATTCAACGGGCAATTCGATTTCATTTTCTGCCGGAACGTGATGATCTATTTCGACAAAAAAACCCAGCAGGAATTAGTTCAAAAAATTTCGAATTTTCTAACCCCGGGGGATATTTTTTTGTCGGCCATTCCGAAAGCCTGACGGGACTCGAACATAAGCTGAATTATGTGAGGCCGGCCGTATACCGGAACCTGTAACAATTATTCGGGATTTGATATCTGATGGGATATCCGGCGCCATTGAATATAGAAAAGCATCAGACGAGAAAAATTATCGGTGTGGCGGATATGGCGGTCACCAAAGTGCCGGGCGAGCTTTTGATCACATATTCGTTGGGTTCCTGTATAGCTGTAACGATTTACGATCCGGTCGCAAGGGTCGGTGGGATGCTTCATTACATGCTTCCCGAGTCTTCGATCGATTCTGAAAAGGCGCAAAAGAACCCGTACATGTTTGCCGATACCGGAATCACATGCCTTTTCAAACGCAGTTATCAACTTGGGGCCAGGAAAGAGAATATTGTGGTCAAAGCGGCCGGGGGCGCTCAAATGCTTGACCCAAACGGGCTTTTCAATATCGGCAAGAGAAACTATCTGGCAATGCGGAAAATTCTTTGGAAAAACAATGTGGCGGTTGTCGCCGAACACGTTGGGGGAGAAGTTAACCGCACCGTACGGTTGGAAATAGATACCGGTAGAGTAATTCTTAAGGTGGGAAGCGAAGCCGAGATCGAGATTTGAGGCAATCCCCTCAAATCGTTGCGCACGAGGGCGCCATGGCGTACAACGTTCTGATAGTTGACGATTCCAGATCGATGCGAAAGGTCATTCTAAAAACTCTCAGGCTCTCCGGCTTCGAGCTCGGAGAATGCCTTGAGGCCTCAAACGGCCAGGAGGCCATCGACGTTCTGGAGGGCAAGTGGATCGACTTGATTTTGTCCGACGTACATATGCCTGTAATGGATGGATTTGGGTTCATCCGGTCTCTGAGGGAAAAAGATACCTGGCTGAATACTCCGGTAGTATTTGTTACAACCGAAGCAAACGAGGAGAGGCTCGATGAACTGAGGGCTCTCGGGGCCAGTGGGGTTATTCGCAAACCGTTTCGGCCGGAAGAAATCGGCACTTTTCTCAGCAGCATCATGGGGGAGACTGATGGCC
>CAWGZP010000040.1:0-8507 GCA_963826655.1 uncultured delta proteobacterium | reverse complement strand
GCCTCCTCACGCCATCGGGGTCGGTACTGTGGACATAGTCTTTAATGCGGTTCATGCGTCTGTAGGGGTAGGCATAGATTTTTAGATTGTCTATGACCCCGGGGATTATCTGGGAGCCGAAATCGTCATAATCCGTCTTGTGGAGCAGGTCCAGTAGCAGGTCGGTCCTGAACAGGTAGATCCCCATCGAGGCCAGGCAACGCTCCGGGTCGTCCGGTATAGGCCTTGGGTCGCCCGGTTTTTCAGCCCACGAGCGGATTCTGAAGTCGCCGTCAACTTCAGCGATCCCGAACTCGGAGCCTTGTGCGCGGTCGACTTCCAAGAGCCCCACCGAGACGTCGGCCCCGACTTTTTCGTGATAATCCCGGAACATGGAATAATCCATTTTATAGACGTGGTCCCCTGAAAGGATCAACACGTACCGGGGCTTTTCGCGCTCGATCAAATAGAGGTTCTGGCGAACGCAGTCGGCTGTCCCGCGGTACCATTCCGCTCCCATTCTTTGCTGAGGCGCCACAATGCGCAAATACTGGCCCAACTCCCTTGAAAATATGTCCCAGCCTTCTTCGACGTGGTCCACAAGGGATTGGGATTTATACTGCGGAAATATCAGGATCTTGTAGAGTTGCGAATTGATGCAGTTGCTCAGGGGAATATCGATGAGCCTGTATATGCCCCCGAAAGGCACCGCGGGTTTGGAGCGGTCCTCGGTCAGCGGCATCAGCCGCGTGCCTTTGCCTCCGGCCATTATTACGGTCAAAACATCTTTCATGGAACCTCTATTGCCCTTCCCCTTGCAGAAGCTTCACTGGGTCGGAAGGGAGTTGATTGCCGCTGTATTTGACCGCTCCAGTTTTATCAATCAAGATGAAATGTGGTATTCCCTCGACGTGGTAGGAACGGGAGACCTTGGAATCTGCGTCATACAAAACGATATAAGGCGCGGGATCGGCTTCTTCAAAGCGCTTCAGCTTCGCCATGGAGTCCCCGGCGCCAACATCGATCGCAATGACCTGGACTTCGGGACTCGCTTTTTGAAATTTTATTACCCCGGGCCGCGCGGCAAGGCAGTAGTGGCACCATGTAGCCCAAAAATAGAGGAGCACGGGCTTCTGGCCCTTGAACTGGCTCAGACTAACGTCTGTCCCTTTCAGGTCCTGGAGTGTGAAATCAGGCGTGGCGGTTTTGCTCTCATCTGCGATGGCGGGAAAGCAGGTCAGGACAGTCATGAACAGAATCGAGGAAAAGAAAAGGGCTGCTAATTTCTTTCCGGTTTTCAAAAAGCTCATATCAAAAACTCTCCAGTCTTTATAAGGAAGTATTCCGCCGCCAGAATCATAAGGATTCCGAAGATTCTCTGGACCCGAAGCATCCATATGCCGGATCGCGGCAGCGAGGTGAGTAACCCGGTAAACGTTCCTACTACTATTACGAGAGCTCCCAGACCGATCGAGAAGGAAAAAAGCATACTCACCCCCAGGACGACTCTGTGCCCGGCGGCAACCAGGGCCAGAAGAACACCCAGAATGGGAGTGGTGCAGGTGCTCACGACGAGGGCCGATGCTCCGCCCAGGATCATGCTGGTAAGCACATCGTGGCCGGAAAACTCCGTTACCTTCAGGTTATTGAGAAAACCGGGCGGTCCAATGGGTACGGCCTCCAGCATTACGAGGCCGAAAAAGAGACAAAGATTGCCCACGATCAGGTAGGTCCAGGGGCTGGCGGTAATAGAACCGAACATTTGTCCGCTGAGGGCGGCAAAGACAGCCAGACCTGAATAAACCGTCGCCATGCCCAGGACATAAAAAAGTGAAAGCAGAAAACCTTTACGTTTGCTGCCGTTTGCCTTTCCTCCGATAAAAGCAACGGTTATCGGCATCATCGGGTAGGTGCATGGGGTAAGACTTGCCAGGACGCCTCCGACAAAGGAAAGAGCTACTGCAAGCAAGGGTGAGCTATGGGTGATTCCCTCAAAGTGGCTGATCCAGTCCATAAAAGACGCCTCGTTTTCCTTTCCTCAAAGGGATCAGATTTCATGTCCCTCGGGCTCAGCAATCGTGGGCCTTCCCGGTCCGGGCGGCCGGTTTCCGGAAAATCCACACAATGGCAGGATTTGCTCCAGTACCTTTAAGCTACGTATTTGCTTTCCGGTATGGTAGCCGAACCAGTCGAGAAGGCCTCTCAAAAGGGACATTTTCATTTCCGGGCGCATGCGAAGCCGCCAAATCCTGTCGATCGGAACTTTTCTCAAATAATGTATTAACGCCAGTGACCCAACATCCAGAGCAATATGGCTCGTATTCGGACAAAAGTGACGATCGCAGATCAATTTTCCCTGGGTCGTCAACCAAAACCATTGCCTGGCGTCCTTAAGTCCGCACCGGCAAATTGCGCATTCATCCAGGTCCGGCATATAACCCATCAGGAACTGAAACCGCAACAACGATAACAATAACACATTCTGAGGATCTTTATCCCGATCCAATCTGTAGAGAGTCTCCCTGTGAAGAATAAACGGAGCCGGATGTGGCTCCCCTTCGGGGACCATTCCCAGAACCAGTTCGGAAAAAAGCGCTGCATATGCCCATTTCTCGATGTCCATGCGCATGGGCAGATAGGGTTCTATCAGCCGGCAGGCTTCGATCCAGATATAGGAATTCTTCTCCGGCATTCCAACCGGACGAGGCTGCAAGGCTCGAATACATTTGCGAATCTTTTCCGGCTTCTCCTTGCGCCCTTGGCAATTCCGCACAATTTGCCGAAATCGGCGGAGTGCAAAGTCACCAGGCGATCTGATTCGCCGTGATCGCGAGTGCTCAATACGATAGCATCGGTTTCAAATATTTTCATCTTAAGTGCTTGGCAGTCGAGCTTGCAACCAATAATCAAATTGCCATTCTAAACATGTTCTAAGATTTGTTCAAGAAAGGTCTGTCCGATTTCACGTTTGAATAAAATAGTTCTATGTGGGGATGGCAATCTTGCTGTCTTCCGCTTTGCGCTTTAAATTGTGCATCAGAGGGCAGCTTCTTTCGTCAGTCCCCCGTCGAAATCTTCAAAGAGACGTGCAAATCGGCTCTGCCACGATTAGGTCCGTTCCGTCCGTTGTGCGCAAGGTTTGTCCTGGCAGTGAGTGTGGGAGACTTGTGCGATGCCTTGCGAGGCTGTTTTTTCGCAAACCGCATCTTGAAAGGAGGAGCAAAAATGAGCTTGAGAACCAAAGAAGATGCAAAGGATTGGGTGAACAACGCCAAATCGTTTTACAAGGCCTCCGGTAAAAGGATCGCTCTTGCCGAATTTACCAACCCGAACGGAATGTTCATCCAGGATGAAATGTACATTTATGTGCTCAATCCAAAAGGAACAATGCTGGCCCACGGTATAAACGAAAAATTCGTGGGGGAGGACTTTATAGACCTGATGGATTCGGACGGCAAGAAATTCATAAAGGAAATCGTGGACAGGGCCAATTCAGAGGGAAAAGGCTGGGTGGAGTATAAATGGTACCACCCCAAGACCAAGAAATGGCTCCCGAAATCGGCCTATTTCGAAAAAGTCGACGATCTGATAATCGTCAGCGCAATCTACACGGCATAGGGTTGGAAACTTAAAAATCGAGGCCGGATGCTGGATATTTTGTCCAGCATCCGGGATACAGCCGGCCGGCCTTCTGTGACCATACGCGATCAATCGGCGCCTGTGGGTTCCTCCAGTGGAGCGGCAGGGGCAGCGTTTCGAATCATGCCTGCGCCTCCGTTTGCAAAGTACCGGTTGTAGGCGTTCAGATAGGCGCGGGCGCTCGCTTCGATTACGTCGGGGCTGGTACCTATGCCTGAATAGATGGTATCGCCAATCTGGACTCTTACCATTGCTTCGCCAAGTGCGTCCCGGCCCTTTGTAACCGCCTTCAAGTCATAGTCGCAAAGTCTGCCTGAAATCCCGGTAATTCGCTCTATCCCGTTGAAAACGGCATCGATGGGTCCGTTGCCGGTAGCAGCGTCCGTGCTGAGTTGGCCGTTTTGCACGAGAGTTACCGAGGCGAGGGGGACCATCCTGGTTCCGCTCATGATCTGCAGGCTGTGCAGTGCATAAGTTTCGGGCAACTTCGAGACCTCGATCTCTACGATCGATTGAAGGTCCTGGCCGCTGATTTCTTTTTTTCGATCCGCGATATCTATGAACCGATTGTAAATGCGCTCGAAGACTTCCGGTTCGAGCGTGAAACCGAGTTCGCCGAGGCGGTGTTTGAGGGCTGCCCGTCCGGAGCGGGCTGTGAGCACTATCTTATGCTGTTTTATGCCAAGGTCCTCGGGTCTCATGATCTCGTATGTGGTCCTGTCTTTGAGAACGCCGTCCTGGTGAATCCCCGAGGAATGCGCAAAGGCGTTTTCTCCAACTATGGCCTTGTTAGGCTGGACAGGGATGTTCATAATTCGGCTAACCATCCGGCTCGTACGGAAAATCTGCCCGGTGTCAATCTGCGTTGTCGCCTGGAAATTTGCGAACCGGGTCTTGAGCACCATCACGATTTCTTCGAGAGAGGCGTTTCCGGCCCGCTCGCCGATCCCGTTTACAGTGCACTCCACCTGGTCCGCTCCATTGCGAATCGCAGCGATACTGTTTGCCACCGCAAGCCCGAGATCGTTGTGGCAGTGGACGCTTAAAAGAACATTGTCCATGGATGTAACGGTCTCGCGGATTCTGCGCACGAGGTCGCCGAATTCTTCGGGCACGGCATAACCTACCGTGTCGGGAACGTTGATCACGGTAGCCCCGGCCTGAATGGCCGCCTCGATCATGCGGCACAGGAAATCGAAATCCGTCCTCGATCCGTCTTCGGTTGAAAATTCAATATCACGGCACAGGCTCTTTGCGTATCTGACTGCCCCTACGGCCATATCCAAGGCGCTTTGGCGGTCGCGCCGAAGCTTTTTCTGCAAGTGAATGTCGGATGATCCCAGGAAAACGTGGAGTCGCGGTCTCTCGGCCTCACGGACCGCCTCCCATGCGATGTCGATATCCTCTTTGACCGCGCGGGCGAGCGCCGCGATTACCGGTCCTTTTACCTGCTGTGAGATTGCTCTGACCGCCTGCAAGTCACCAGGGGAGGAACATGGGAAGCCCGCCTCGATCACGTCCACATTGAGCTTGGCAAGCTGTTGAGCGATTTCGATTTTCTGCCTCTTGTTGAGCTTTGCTCCGGGGACTTGCTCACCGTCCCTCAACGTCGTGTCGAATATGTGAATTTTTCTGCTCACCGCGGTCCCCCTTTGTGATGACTGCCATTTAAAATGAAAAAGTCCGGAAATAAAAAAGTAGAAGTGCATAAAACGCAAAAAAGGCCATGGGGAGAACCCATGGCCTTCAGTATCAACTAGTCTCAGCTTAATTACAGAAACAGAAAGGCGAAAGTCCCCCCGGTCCAGCGTGGCGGACCTAGTAGTAGAGCGAGTAGCAGGAGCAGAGAAAGGGAACTTGTCATTCTAATTTTCTTTTCCTAAAAAGTGGTTACCATTCATCAGACAACGACTATGGTAGCACTCTAAAAACAATAAGTCCATAAATAATGCTGAAAGCTGCAAAAAACATCACCGGGCGCAAAACCTCGATCCCGCTTGCCGAAAATCATCGGCCTTTATATAGTGGCGATTGCCTAAAGATCAAGAGCGGCAGTCTTTTGAGGGACGAATCGGACCTTTTAGGATGAATGGCAAAGTGCAGCGAACACAGAAGACGACGAAAGTGCTTTTCCTTTGTTACGGGAATGCGTGCCGCAGCATAATGGCCGAAGCCATGGCGCGGCATTCCTGGGGAAAAGGGATGGAAGCATGCTCGGCCGGGTTGTCCCCCCTGGGGCATATTCCCCCGTTGACGCTGGAAGTGCTGAACGAGGCGGGAATTCCAACGGATGGTCTCTATTCGAAAGGAATCGCCGGCGTAAGGTTCGATGACATCGATTACCTGGTAGACCTGGCAGGACTTGACCTTGACGGTCTGATACCTCCGGTCTTTTCCGGAAAGCTTGTCAGCAGTTGGGTCCATGACCCTTTCGGAGAGGATATCGAAGCGTACCGGGACGCAAGAAAAGAACTTGAACGGCTGGTAAAGGAAAAACTGCCGCGAATTATCGCCGCAGGGTGAAAAGATTGACGGGGAGATGGGGAGATGGGGTGAAAGGGCTGAGAGGGAGAGACTCGGAGAAGGGAAGAGGGGTTTTGCCGCCGTGTCACGATGTCCCCGCGTTAGAGCTTCTGCTCTTCGCCGCCGCGTTGATTATTTTTTCAGGCGTTGTCCTTCATGCCGACCCCGGAAGATCGTTTGACTTCGACATAATCATAAAAGGCGGATCGATTTATGACGGGACGGGCGGTCCTCCCTTCGAGGGCGACGCGGGTATAAAGGCCGACCGCATCGCAGCGGTCGGCGACCTCAGCGGGGCATCGGCTGCGAAAGTGATAGACGCAAAGGGCCTCGCGGTTTCGCCCGGTTTTATCAACATGCTTTCCTGGTCAACGGCATCTCTTATAATTGACGGCCGTTCGCAAAGTGAGTTGCGCCAGGGGGTCACGACAGAAATTTTCGGCGAAGGCAAATCGATGGGACCGCTCACCGAGGAGATGAAGCGGCGAACTGTTGCCGGACAGGGCGACCTCAAGTTCGATATTGCCTGGACTACGCTCAGCCAATACTTGAATTACCTGGAAAAGCTGGGAATTTCCCCAAATGTCGGTTCCCTTGTGGGTGCTGGAACCGTGCGCGAATATGTAATCGGCATGGAAAACAAGAAGGCGGCGCCAGCTCAAATCGAGCGCATGTGTGAACTGGTTCGACTCGAGATGGAGGCCGGGGCGTTTGGGGTCGGGTCCTCATTGGGCTATGCCCCTGATTCCTACGCGACAACGGAAGAACTCATAGCTTTGTGCCGAGTTGCGGCCAAATACGGCGGAATTTATATCTCTCACATGCGAAATGAAGGGGACACCCTGATCGAAGCGGTCGAAGAACTCATCCGGATAAGCCGGGAGGCTGGTATTCCAGCCGAGATTTATCATTTGAAAGCCGGTGGTGAGGGAAACTGGGGCAAGATCGACAGGGTGATTTCGATTATTGAATCGGCTCGCAGGACGGGATTGCGCATAAGCGCGGACATGTATCTATACACCGCAAGTTCGAACAGGCTTTCATCGAGGCTGCCCGCATGGGCGCGGGAAGGCGGAGACGATGCGATGCTCGAGAGGCTTCAAAATTCTGCCCTGCGTGGTAAGATCGGGGCCGAGATGCGACAGCGCGGCCGGATGCCCAAAACGATACTCGTCGGGTTTACCTCTGAAAGGCTGCGCTGTTTGACGGGCAAAACTCTTGAGGAGGCGGCCAGGGTACGCGGGAAAGACCAGGTCGAGACAATGCTCGAACTGATTGAAGAGGACAAGGCGGCCGTGCGCTCCGCTACGTTCGTAATGAGTGAAGAAAACATCAGGAAGGAGATTTTGCAGCCCTGGGTTTCGCTGGGCTCGGATGCGGTCTCGATTTCTGCGGAAGGCCTGTTTCTGAAGCAGTCTACGCACCCGCGAGCCTACGGGAACTTTGCAAGGCTGCTGGGGAAATACGTACGCGAGGAAAAGTTGATTTCTCTCCAGGACGCAATCCGCCGCATGACGGGCCTTCCCGCGTCAAACCTCGGGCTGGACCGGCGGGGACTGATCAAGGAGGGCTATTTTGCCGATTTGGTAGTGTTCGACCCCAAAACGATAGCCGACCGCGCAACCTACGACAACCCGCACCAGTATGCGAGCGGCGTCAAATATGTGCTGGTAAACGGAGTGACCGTAATCGAGAATGGAGAGCACACCGGGGCAAAACCCGGACGAGCGCTATGGAAACAGAGAGCGGGAATAAAACATGAATGAACACGCGGCCCCTGCGGGATGAGCGGGAATGAAGACCCCGGCAAAAACGCTTTAGCTGGAGGTAAGGCGCGTTTCTTTAACACTGCCGAAGGATCACTGGAGGAACGCCGGTATTCTTGCATCTTGGCCCGGGCTCCCCTGCCCCCCTTTAGAAAAGGATACGCGGAGACTCGACAACCGAAGAGGTAGATGGCTAAGTGGTCTTGGGCGATGTGTGAACCGCTGGTAGCATCCGCATGCCATCGAGCAGCCTTTCTCGCAGTAGAGGTTAGAATGGGAGAATCCTTAGTTGTCAACTTTAATAACAAAGGCTGGAATGGATCTTCATCGAGCGCATTCCGATCACTTCTCCGGTAAGGAAAAATCTTCCATTAGTGCCTTGGCGCTGTTCGGTGGAGAGCCGCTTTTTCTCCAGGATATTCATGTCGGTCGACCCAACCTGCCCGAACCGGAGAAACTATTGGCGCGGTTGCGCGGCGTTCTGGATCGCGAATGGCTGACCAACAACGGTCCCCGGGTAGACGAGTTCGAGCGGCAGGTTGCGAAGATCGCCGGTGTTCCCAAGCTGAGTTGGGCCGTGTGCAACGGAACCACAGCGCT
>CAWGZP010000039.1:0-7522 GCA_963826655.1 uncultured delta proteobacterium | reverse complement strand
CCGTACGGGCAGGGACCACCGTGCGGCCCGCTTCTCGATATCCCGGGCGTCCAAAGAAGGCGCGACCGGAATTATGAACCTGGCCGCCGGCACAGACCGGGAAATGATTTGAGCGGAGTCCATCAAGATATCGAACAGGCGATCGACCTCTCCTCTTCGGCTCCCGGGCAGTAGTCCGACAAGAGGTCCACCGGGGTCGCGGTAAAGCAGGTCGCACTGAATTTTATCCGGGGAATCGGCCATTATGTCCACCAGCGGGTGGCCGACATAATCCACATCGATTCCGTGGGAGGCATAGAAGTCTTTTTCGAAGGGCAGGATAACGGCCATCCGGTCGACCAGCCTCCTGATCGTTTTCACGCGCCCCTCGCGCCAGGCCCAAATCTGGGGGCTTATGTAATAGAAGATCCTGGCGCCGATTTTTTTCGCGAACCTTCCGATAAACAGATTGAAGTCCGGAAAATCGATCAATACGACCACTGCGGGACGGGTTGACAGAAGGTGGGACCTCAACATTTGCCAGGCCCGATATATGGCGCGGATATGACCGGTGACTTCCGATACGCCCACAACTGAAATGCTTCGATTGTCTACGACGACCGGAACGCCTTCGGCTTGCAAATGAGGCCCTCCCAGGCAGGAGAGGCCGATTTGAGGGTCAATGGACCGTATTGCACGGGCCAGATGCGAACCATGAAGGTCGCCTGAGGCTTCCCCGGCGCTTATGAAGATTTCCAACCGATGTTCTCCGGAGAAACGCGTTTGATACGCACCTGTTCTTCGATACGGCGCGATATGCCGAGGGCCACGGAAAGCGCCCGGCGCCCCTGCTCGCCATCCACCTCAGGCCTGCAGCCAGTTTTGACGGAGTTAAGAAAGGCACCGATCTCTTCTTCCAGTGAATCTTTCTCGACTATTTCAAATTCTTCCAGGGAAAGCTGCGGAAAGCCATCCTCCCCCAGTTCGGATTCCCTGTAAACGCCATAGGCTCGTTTCTCGGCATAGTCTGCCGAAAAATAGCAATCCTTCTGGAAGATCCGCAGTTTTCTCATATTCTTGATCGAGATTCGGCTGGCGGAAAGGTTTGCAACGGCCCCGTTTGCGAACTCCATTCGAACGCTCGCGATGTCTGGTAGTGAAGTGAGCGCGGCGACGCCCGAAGCATGAATGTACTTCAAGGGAGCCTGGATTATGTTGAGAGCGATATCGATGTCGTGGATCATCAGATCGAGTATTACGTCTACCTCGAGGTTTCTTTCATTGAAAAGAGCGAGCCGATGGGCCTCGATGAACATCGGGTCTCGCAGGTGCGGGCGAACGGCCGTAAACGCGGAATTGAACCGCTCAAGGTGGCCTACCTGCAGGATCGCACCGTTCCTGCTCGCCGTTTCGATGAGATCGTCGGCCTGCTCCAGATCCTTGGTCATCGGCTTTTCGAGAAGAACGTGGATACCCGACGAGAGAAATTGTTTGGCGATATCAAAGTGCTGGGGCGTGGGGGTAGCGATGCTCACGGCATCCACCTTGCCTATGAGTTCCCTGTAATCGGTCAGGGCTCGGGTTTTCAGCTCGCCTGCCACATCCCATCCCCGCCGGCTGTCAATATCGACAACCGAAACCAGGTCCGCTTCAGTCAGCCTTGCATATTTTTGAGCATGAAACCGCCCGAGGTAGCCGACCCCGATCACGGCAACCCGCACGGCGCCGGGATATGCACTGCGGACCAGTGCCGCCTCGGGGGGTTGCTCATCCAATTGTTTTCCGGAGTCCACCGCACGAATCGATCCGTTTTGATCCAATTGTTTGTCGGGAGTCGCCGCGGGACCCGATCCGTTTCGCTCGCACGGTTTGCCGGAATACGTCGCGCGAAAGGATCCGTTTAAATCGCAAAGGCTCGACTCAAGGGTGGCCAGCACGTCTTTGTCCTGGCTTTCCCGCTGCCAGGCCCCGTCTCTTTGGGCGATAATCGAAATCCCGGCCGCATCCGCCATGTCTAACATTTTTTCCTGGTCGAATATTACAGTTTTACCCGCTTCGACCACCAAGACCCTCGCCTTGACCCTTTTCATCGTCTCTATGGTATCTGAGCCGGCGGCGGGGACATCGAACCGCAGGTCCTGGCAGGGCTTGCTGACCTTCACGACCACTGCGCCTTCCCGGCAAAGACTGCCTCCACGCATGATGGTGGCGTCTGTACCGTCTATCCCTTCGACGGCGAGCACGGCCTGGTGCTTCACCACGAGGCACTGCCCGATATCGAGCGTCCCGACCGCTTTGGCCAGTGCCCAACCGAAAGCAATGTCCGCCCGCTCGCGCCGGTTGGGCTTGCGGCGCGTAAGCACTCCTTCGGGCGCCAGGAGTTCGGGCAAAAAGATGGTGGACGGCTGGATCGTTATGCCCTCAGACTCCAGTTCGTCGGCGAGCGCCCTGAGAAGAGAATCATCTTTTTTATTGCGCAATTTGGTCAGAAAGCGCACGGCCCTCCAGTCGGGCCGGATTTTGGTGTACATGCGGGTCTTGTTGATAGCCCCGGCCATTGCGGCCTGGGTTATTCCGCCCTTCCTGAAAGCCTCGACGAGGCGGTTAAGCTGCCCGAGCTTTAGCATGTGGAACTCATCGACATGCTTGGCGAGGGCCGGATCGGTCTCGCCGTCAAAGCCCACAGCGAGGACCCGGACCGAAGCCTGACGCGCCGCATTGGCAAAAAGGAGCGGAAACTGCCCGCTGCCGGCGATGAGCCCAACGTGCCTTATCCTGTTATCAGGACTATCTGTGTTTACCGGTGGCATCAACGAGCTATTCCTCTTTTGGAACCCGAGACAAATTCGATCAATTTTTCAATTTCCGGCAGGGGCTCCACTTCCAGGCGGACCTTTTCAATCGCATCTTTGACGGTAAGACGCGAACGAAAGAAAATTCTGTAAAATTTTTTGATCGCGTGGATCTTTTCTTCGGAGAAACCGTGCCGTTTGAGTCCGATGAGGTTTGGCCCGTGCAGAGCCGCCGGCGTGCGCGAGGCCAGCATATATGGAGCAATGTCTTTTGCCGTGGCTGCAAATCCTCCGAGACAGCTGTATTCCCCTATCCTCACAAACTGGTGGATGGCCACCATCCCGCCGACAACCGCGCACTGGCCCACCTCGACGTGCCCCCCCAAGGTAGCCACATTCGCCATTATTACCCCGTTTTCAATCCGGCAATCGTGAGCAACATGAGAATAGGCCATCAAAAAAGCACCATCGCCTACCCGAGTAACGCCGGCACCTCCTGGGGACCCCTTGTGTATCGTCACGTTTTCGCGGATGATATTGTCGTTTCCGATGATCACCCTTGTGTCTTCACCAGAGTATGAAATATCCTGCGGAGGAAGCCCAATCGAAACGAAGGGAAAGATCCGGTTATTGCTGCCGATTTCAGTATTGCCGTCTATCACGGTGTGCGGTCCAACAACTGTCCCCGAACCAACAGTAACATCAGGGCCGATGATACTGTATGCCTCGATTGTTGCGTCATCGGCGATTACAGCCTTTGGGGACACTATTGCGGTCGGGTGTATCGGCATCTTTTCTCCATTTTTTTCCCTCCGGGCACAGACCCTTCGATTAATCCTTATCGTCCTTGCGCTCTTCACCGATAACGACGTTTGCCATCATTTCGGCTTCGGCCACCAGCTTGTCGTCAACGAAAGCCTCGCCAAGCATCTTAAAGAAAACGCCGCGGCGTTTTTGAAGTTTTACCTTCAAGACAAGGCGGTCTCCAGGGCGCACGGGTTTGCGAAAACGCAACTTGTCCACTCCGGCAAAATAAAAAGGCTTGTTCCTGAAAGTGGTGTGGGAGGAAAGAACCAGGATGGCCGCAGCCTGAGCCATCGCTTCCAGAATCAGGACGCCGGGCATGATGGGATCGCCAGGGAAATGTCCTTCGAAAAAAGCTTCGTTGGCCGAAACGTTCTTGATTCCCACTATCTCGTCTGAGCCCGACTCGATGATTCTATCCACGAGGAGGAACGGATAGCGGTGGGGGATTATTTCCTTGATTTGAACTATGTCCATCATCCTTTTTTCAGTGCCTCCTCAATTGTCTGCACCCTTTCCCCAAGCCGTTTCAAGGCTTCCTTCAACCTGGGCAGGCGCTGTATGTTGACATAATTCTTAATCCATTGTTCGTAGGGGACCCCCGGTATACCGAGAATGTTCTGGCCGGCCTTGATCGAGCTGTGGATGCCGGACTTGGCGCCAATCTTCACCCCGTCCCCGATGTGAAGGTGTCCGGCTATCCCAACCTGTCCGGCCATGACCACGTGGTCCCCGATACGGGTGCTGCCCGAAACGCCCACCTGGCCGACAAGCGCGGTATCTTCGCCCACCTCGACATTGTGCGCAATCATAACCAGGTCGTCGATTTTGGCCCCGCGTTTGATCCAGGTCCTGCCGAAAGTCGCGCGGTCCACCGTGGTATTTGCGCCGATTTCTACGTCATCGTCAATCTGGACTATGCCGGTCTGGGGAATCTTTACATGCCTGCCGCGCTCGTCCTGGGCATACCCGAATCCATCGGCCCCGATTACGGCCCCCGAATGGATAATGACCCGCTCCCCTATGACGCAACGGTCGAGAATGCACGCCCTGGGGTGTATCAAACACCCCGCGCCGATCCGGACCTCTTTGCCTATGAATGCGCCCGGGCCGATCGAGGTGCCGGCTCCCAGCCGTGAACTGTCTCCGACATGCGCGAGAGGACCTACCGCGACCCCTTCCTCGAGCGAAACACCGGTCCCGATAAAAGCGGTCTCATGAATTCCGGCCTCATCCCGAAGACCGGGCAAAAACAACCCGGCGGCCCTGGCAAAGGCAAGGTAGGGGTCTTTTACGATGAGCAGATTGAATTCGAGTTCGCGAAATTGCTCGGAAACGATCAGGGCGGCTGCCTTGCATCCGGGGACCAGATCCGTATAGCGGGAACTCACCAGAAAGCTCAACTGCCCCGGGATTGCGCCGTCCAGGGGGCCTATACCGCTGACCTCTATACCGGGATCGCCCTTTAGTTCGGCATCCAGCAAACGGCTAAGCTCGCCGAGAGAAAAAGAACTTTTGCCCTCAAGATTTTTTTCCACGAGGTTTCCATCCGGGAGAAAGAAAATCAAAAACGAACGCGGAGACGAGGGGGAGAGGGAAACAACGCACGCGGAGAGTGGAAGACACGGAGATAAGACACATCGCCCCTTCTCCCTATCTCAGCCTCAGACCAAAACCAGACACGGAGAGAGGGAGACACGGGGACAAACAATCTCCGCGCCGCCCATCGCCCCATCACCCCATCAGCCTAACGCGTCAGCCTAACTTAATGGGATTTGTCGAGTTCCGAGGTGATCCGCTTGGTCAGATCATCTTTGTCATTGCCGACGAAATAGAGAACGCTCTTTTCAACGATAAAGTCGTACTTGTCGTCTCTACCGATCCTGTTCGCTATATCGTATACTCTTTTGATAATAGGCGCCCTGGCGGCAGTTACCTCTTCTTGAAGCTTTGAATTCGATTCGGCGCGCAACTTTTGCACTTCGGCGTACAATTCGGTTAACTCTTTCTCCTTGCGGCTCCTGGTCTTCTCGTCCATAACGTCTTTTTTCTTCTCGTAATCATCCTTGAGACTCACAAATGAGCGCCCCTTTTCCTCCATTGAGGCGCTGAGGCCCTCTTCCTTCTTTTTCATATCCTCAAGAAATCTTTTGCCCGTCTCCGATTGCGTTATTGCCGCCTGGAGGTCGAAAAAGCCGATCTTGACCGAACCGCCGGCCGCGAGCGCATTCGCAGAGAAAATCAAAACAACACCAATCGCCAACAGGACAGACTCATAAAATCTCTTCATTTTTTTTCAACTCCTTAAAAGAAAGCTCCAGCAGAGAATTGCCACTGATAAGGACTCTCGCCCGTATGTTTGTCAAGGATCCAACCGGCCTCGATCCTCAGTGGTCCAAATGGTGAATTCCATCTGATACCGGGGCCGATGTCCTCCCTGAAGTCAGAAAAACTAATGCTTTGATTCTCGGTGAACGCGTTACCGGTATCGAAGAAGAACAGTCCCCGCACGCCATACTTTTCAGACAGCGGAAACAGGAGTTCCGCATTCGCGACTACATACTTATTACCGCCATATACCAGGCCGTGGTTGTCAATCGGCCCCACGTCTCCGAACTGCCAGCCGCGCAACGTATTGATACCTCCGAGAAAGTACCGCTCGAAGATAGGGAAGCTGCTGGACCCGCTCTCATACCCGAATTCACCCCTGAGATGCCCAATGAATTTCCAGAAAAGCGGTTCATAGACTCCAACATGATATTCCTGCTTGAAAAGATTGTAGTCACCGCCAAAATACTTGGAGTCGTACTCCCAGGAAGAGCCTACATAAGTACCTCTGGTGGGCAGGAAGGGATGATCGGTTGTGTTTCTTTCAAAGGCGAGCCCGACACCGCTCTTGATCTGGAAGCCCTGAGCCTGGGCTTGAAGGAATATCGGGTCATGCGACGCAGCCGCGTCCAGGCTCTCCATCTTTGCGTCTTCCCATATGTAGTACCCGGTCAAAGAGCTGTACTTGCCCAAAGGATAACCGCCGCGCAGCTTGAACCCCCAGGAATCCTTCGTAAAATCCTGGTAGGACCTGACCCAGTTATACAGGTCGATCCCGCCGGTAACCGGAAGTCCGAAAAGCCACGGCTTCGTATAACTGAGTATGTAACGCTGAGCCAATTGGCCGACGTAGGCCTTGACTGTAACGGAATCGCCCGTGCCGAAAAGATTTTTCTGCTGCAACTGGGCAACCCCAAAGATACCGTCTTCCGACGAGTAACCGCCGCCGATGCTTATGGAACCGGTCTGCTTTTCCTTGACCTTTACGTTCAAATTCATCACTTCTTTATCATCCGTATCGACCGGGACGATTTGAACGTCTTCGAAGAAATCCAGTTTCTTGATCCTGGTCTGGCTTTCCTCAATTTTCTTCGCGCTGTACAAATCGCCTTCAAATATCCTCATCTCACGGCGAACGACATTATCCCGGCTTTTTGTGTTACCCGTAACCAGAATCTGCCCGATGTGCACCTTTCCCTTCATGGTGACATTGAAGGCGATCTGGGTGGTGTGGTTCGAGGGCTCTCGCGCGACTCTCGGGTCGACTTCGACCCGCGCATATCCCATGTCCATGTAAGTCCTGCTTATCAGCTCCATGTCATGGCGCAGCTTTTCCCGGCTGAAAAAGCTATTGGGCTTGAGTTCGAGTTTTTTCACGATCTTTGTCTCGTAATCCTCGATCATGTCCCCCGTAACCCTGATGTCGACTACCTTGTATCTTTCGCCTTCATCGACAGCTATGGCGATATGGAACCCGTCCTGCTGAAGGGCAATTTCAGGAGTGCCAACCTTGGCGTCCATAAAACCTTCGTCGTGATAATAGGCCGTGATCCGGTCGACGTCGGTTTCAAGAACATCTTTTTGCAAAATTCCCCTGTCGGTTACCAGCGAAAGGATGC
>CAWGZP010000038.1:0-8245 GCA_963826655.1 uncultured delta proteobacterium | reverse complement strand
GAGTCAGTAGGTAATAAAAATGTACGTATTGCTAAATTTAATACTCTGTATTTTGCCGGCGACAGGGGTTTGAAGAGTATGTTGGACCGCTAATAACGAAGCAGAGTGGCTATACAAGCGCAAATTCAGGATTCAGATCAGCTTTTCGCCAGCACCCATGTTACTAACACTTCTCGGATTCTGTTGCAAGTCTCATCTTTCGCATTTGAGCAGGAATTTTTCATATTTGAGCAAGAAAATGGAATTTACAGCCGCTACTATTATTATGCAAAAATGCACAATGTAGAATGCGGAGATTTTTCGGGCGTCGCGCGACACACCAGTGGAAGACAGCGCAACAATGGAGATGAAAGATGTTCCGCCGGAACAGATTCGCAGCGGGGGTTCGTGTGGAGACTGTTTAACCGCCGAAGAGTGTGGTAAATAAAGGCGCTTGCCGCCGGGCTGAACTGCCGGACGTGTATACGCCTGATATTTCAACCCCATGATGACTACATGCGGTCATCTTCGAACGAAGCCCGGAAGGCCATCGGTGCGAAACTTTTCGGGGAAAGGGCACTTGCCCGGGCGGAATTTCCGAGGTATCCGCCCGTTAACTCGATTTCCGGCAAAGCGGACCGGGGTTTAAATGAGGAAAATTTTCCGTATGAGACAAGTCTGGCCCTGGGCAACAGGCCGCAGGATTTTTGTTCTGGTCATGATTTCCATGCTCCTCGTGGCCTTTGGCACTGCCGGATATATGTGTGTCGAGAACTATTCGTTCATCGAAGCCCTCTACATGACGGTCATAACTCTTTCCACCGTGGGTTTCGACGAAGTCCGCACGCTGGACAATGCCGGCCGCATTTTCACCATGATATTGATCCTGATGGGTGTAAGCTTCGTTGCTTTTTCGCTGGCCTATTTCAGCCAGATTTTGCTGGACGGAAACCTTCTGGAAGCATACCGGAGGCGTAAATTGAAAAAGAAGCTCGATCGACTTGAAAACCATTTCATAATTTGCGGTTACGGGGAGATGGGGGAGATTATCGTCGGGGAACTGAACAAGCATAAGATCCCGGTCGCAATCATCGATTCCGATGAATCGGTTCTTGGCCGCTTGAGCGAAAAGGGCTTGATTTATATGTCCGGAGACGCCACGGACGAGGAGAACCTGATTGCCGCCGGGATTCAGCGGGCCAAAGGTTTGGTATCGGTAGTCACCAAGGATTCGGAGAACGTTTTCATCGTCTTGACAGCGCGCGATCTGAACAAGGACCTGCACATATTTGCGCGGGCAAGTTCCCCCGGTACGGATAAAAGGCTTCTAAAGGCAGGGGCCGACCGGGTAGTTTCACCATATGCGATCGGGGCAATCCGGCTGGCCCACAATATATTGCGGCCCACCGTTACCGATTTCCTCGAGCTTGCCCTGTCCGGTGAGGGAATGGAACTGAGCATGGAAGAGGTCCATATTCCTCAAAATTCAAAACTGGCCGGTTTGGAACTGATGGACTCGGGGGTCCGCAGTAATTATGATTTGATCGTCATGGCCATAAAACGCTCCGATGGAGCCATGATATTCAATCCGGCGCCCCAGGAGACTTTACAGGCTGGAGATACCCTGGTGGCAATCGGGGCCGTAGGAAATATCGAACGTTTCGGCCGCGACCTTCGTGGCTGATATCGACCGGCCAATGCCCGAGTGCAGGCGTTTTTCTTTGACGAAACCCATCCTTAGCGCTTCCCCCGATTCTACTTTGATGGAGTTCAAATTGTGGAAAAAGCTGTCATAGTCAGTGCCGTCAGGACACCCGTAGGGAGTTTTGGAAAGTCGCTTAGCCCGGTGGCGGCGGTCGACCTGGGCGTCGCCGCCCTCAAAGAGGCTATGCAGCGTATAGGGCTCAGTGGCGGGCAGGTCGATGAGGTAATTCTTGGAAACGTACTCCAGGCGGGACTGGGACAGAACCCGGCCCGGCAGGTCGCCATAAATTCGGGACTTCCAAAGGAGGTCCCTGCCTTCACCGTCAATAAGGTTTGCGCTTCGGGCCTCAAGTCGGTCTGCCTGGCTGCCCAGGCGATTGCCGTGGGGGATGCCGAAACAATCGTCGCGGGCGGAATAGAGAACATGAGCCGTGTCCCGTACGGGTTGGATGGCGCGCGCTGGGGTCAGCGCATGGGGGACGGGATCCTGGTTGACCTGATGGTTTTCGATGGCATCCAGGATGCATTCAATCGATACCACATGGGGATCACGGCGGAAAACGTGGCTGAGAAGTTCGGTGTAAGCAGGCGCGACCAGGACGAGTTGGCAGCCGCGAGCCAGCAGAAAGCCGAGGGGGCCATAAAGAGCGGCCGGTTCAGGGACGAGATCGTTTCCGTCAAAATTCCGCAGAAGAAAAAGGAGCCTATAATCTTTGATACCGATGAGCACCCCAGGTTCGGTATGACCCCGGAGGCACTGTCAAAGCTCAAGCCCGCGTTCAAGCCCGACGGGACGGTCACGGCGGGAAACTCGTCGGGAGTAAATGACGGGGCTGCTATCATAATTGTTATGTCGGAGAGGAAAGCCATCGAACTCGGTGTCGAGGTGATGGCCTATATCAGCGGTTACGCTTCCAGCGGGGTGGACCCTGCAATCATGGGGATAGGGCCTGTGAGGGCGAGCCGCAAGGTGCTTGCGAAGCTGGGCTGGGTAGTTGGGGATTTGGAGCTTATAGAGGCAAACGAAGCCTTTGCAGCCCAGGCCGTTGCCGTAAATCGTGAAATGGGATGGGATATTTCGAAGGTTAATGTAAATGGAGGGGCGATTGCCCTTGGGCATCCGATTGGCGCATCCGGGGCAAGGATTCTCACGACTCTGTTGCATGAAATGAAAAAGCGGGGCGCCAGGAAAGGTTTGGCCACGCTGTGTATAGGCGGAGGGCAGGGGACAGCCCTTGCCGTTGAAAGACCCCTTTGAGATAGAATCGTCGAGATAGTATCTCACGTCCCTTCGGGACACCCTGAAACCATGAAAAGATCCGTAGGATGGATGGAGCCGAGCGCAACCCATCAAACTTTTCGAGACAGACTCTTCTAGATAGACCAAGCGTAGTCTCAGTCCCCGTGGGCCAGCAGAGGGGGTGAAATGCACTCAAACAGCCGGGAGAAACGTCTTTGAACCATGAAAACATTCTTTTCGAAATTAGTGACGGTGTGGGTGTTCTCACGTTTAACAGGCCGAAGATCCTGAATGCTTTGAGTTCGGCGGCCCTTGACGAGGTCGCGGAGGTAATAGCGCGGGTGGCCCGTGAGGACTCAATTCGCGTCCTGGTGCTTACAGGAGCGGGAGAAAAAGCGTTCGTGGCGGGCGCCGACATAACCGAGTTCAACAGCTTGAGTCCTCTTAGCGCCAGGCTTTTCGCGGAAAGAGGCCAGAGGCTTTTCTTTGAGATCGAGAGGCTGGCCAAGCCGGTTATCGCCTGTGTTAATGGTTTTGCGCTGGGGGGAGGATGCGAAATCGCGATGTCCTGCGATTTTATCTACGCTTCCGAAAAAGCGAGGTTCGGCCAGCCGGAAGTAAATCTTGGACTGATGCCGGGGTATGGGGGAACCCAGAGGCTCTCCCGGTTGGTGGGCCGGGCCAAAGCAAAAGAGCTTTGCATGACAGGAGCGATGATCGACGCCCATGAGGCCAAAGCGCTAGGCCTTGTCGCCAAGGTTTTCCCCTCCGAGATGCTTTTGGATGAAACCATGAAGGTGGCGCACGCGCTCGCAGCCAAATCCGCCGCAGTGCTTGGGACAATTAAAAAGGTCATTGACAGCGGAGCGGATATTGACCTGAGGAACGGGTGCATTCTGGAGGCGGAAGCTTTCGGCGTCTGCTTTGGGAGCGAGGACGTGCGAGAGGGTGTTTCGGCTTTCCTGGAAAAACGCAAGCCGGATTTCAAGGGCGGCCCGCGGAGATGAAAAACTGATTCCTCCATTGTCCGGCGTTAAAACTTTCGAATGTGGACCGGCGCCGGGAACAAGAGCATCCGGTAGAGGGAGTATCGCATGATCGGGAAAACTATCGATGAAATCAAGCTGAACGATGCGGCCGAATTTGCAAAGACGATTTCCGAATCCGACGTCTACCTTTACGCAGGTCTGACCGGGGATCTCAATCCCGCTCATATTAATGAAGAATATGCACGGGAAACTTTTTTCAAAACAAGGATCGCCCAGGGCATGCTGGCAGCCGGGTTGATTTCGGCGGTACTGGGGATGCATTTGCCGGGACCGGGTTCCATCTATGTCAGGCAGGAGCTTAATTTTCTCGCTCCGATCAGAATCGGCGACACGGTAACCGCGCGCGTGGAAGTCGTCGAGATTATGGCCGAGAAGAAGCAAGTGCGGTTGAGGACAACTTGTTCAAAACAGGACGGAACGATGGTGCTGGACGGTGAAGCCATAGTGAGCGCTCCCCGTCCCAAGAAAGCCGTGGCGACGCAATAGGCACGCACAGAACCAGGGATTGGAAAACCAGGGTATTTTGACTACCACTTTTTCAACAGGTTTGCATGGCAGGATTGCGACAATTTCATTACGACACTGATATTTAATCTAAGAATTCACCGGACGTAAGCTTTCGGCGGGCTAATCCCTCAAGTCCGATAGGGGGTGACACGAAAGTAAGCAGGTGTGGAAGAAAAGTGAATGAAACATGGCATGGACCTTTCTTATTGACGCACCCTGGCGATTAAGTGAAAATATGGTGCAAGTGTGAATAGCTCAATAACCCCCATTCAAAAAATGCCATAATACTTAGCGAAGTCTTCATCATTGAGTATCCCTTGGGAAAGGCTTTGAAAATGTCGGTATGTTTTCGTCAGGATCAGGATGGAGGTTTTACGAAAAGTTTGGCAGGCTCGACAATCTATTCGAAACATACCCCCTGCAATACCCCCGGATGTAAATGAATTTTGTTGGATTAAGGTGGACGCTTGAAAGGAAAAAACCCTGAGGGGATCAGGGTTTCGTTACTCCGTTGGATTGCTCTGGATTGTTCTTTGATGGAGATGAAGGGATTCGAACCCTCGGCCTCAGACTTGCGAAGCCTGCGCTCTCCCAACTGAGCTACATCCCCGGTGGTTTTGGAACATACCTCGTTCGGCATGAAGTGTCAAGGAGCCACTGGGTGGTCTCGTACTCCTGACGCAAACGAGGCTGAGATTCAGGTTGCCAACTCAAAACAGCGTCATAATGCAAACGAGGCTGAGATCCAGGTTGCAAGCTCAAAACAACCTTTTGACCCAAACAAGGCTGAGGTTCAGGTTGACATCGTACTTGCAGAAGCGTTCTATCCCGTATGGGTCGGGTGAGGTGCGCTTGAGATCGAGCAGGCGGTCGAAATCCTTCTCGACGATGATATTGCAGAAATCGACCGGAACCGAACGTACAAGGCTGAGTTCTTCTTCGCTCCACATGGTGCTCGCAATATCTCCGACGCCGGTTTCGAGCATATCGGTCCCGCAGATTTTGAAACACGCGCCGCAGGTGCAGCGGTGGATCGAGTCGAAGTCAGAGGGTATGGAATGGCCATTTTCGCAGAAAGGGCAGATTATGATGTGAAGTCCGCTCGATCTTCTTGCATGGGCCTTTGAAGTTATCGACCTGAAAATTCCTTTATTTTTACAATCCATTGCGCGCCTGTACCACATTACGGGTTGTGCGCCGGGTCGTTCCGGCGCTAAAAATCAACTTTTGGCGTTGAAAGTATACGAAAAGTCTGGGATAAAAATTTAATTTCATTCGCACCTTAAGCAAGTCGAATTACATTCGAAAAGGAAAATATTTTGGAAAATTTTCATACATCCTCCGACAAGGTAAAGTCAATCCTGAAAATCCTCGACGAACTTTACCCGGACGCGAAATGCTCGCTCGACTTCCAAAACCCGCTCCAACTGTTGGTTGCGACCGTCCTTTCGGCCCAGTGCACCGATGAGCGGGTAAACAAGGTCGTGCCGGCCCTGTTTAAAAAATACGAAACCGCCACGAATTATGCCGAGGCCCCCCTGGAGGAACTGGAGCAGGAAATCAAGTCCACGGGCTTCTATCATAACAAGGCCCTGGCAATCAAGGAGACGAGCAAGATTCTCGCAGATCGGTTCGACGGGCAGGTGCCGGCGGACATGGAGACCTTGATCAAACTGCCCGGAATAGGACGAAAAACGGCAAACGTTATACTTGGGAATGCTTTCGGAATACCCGGGATGGTCGTCGATACGCATGTAGCCCGAGTGTCCGCGAGGCTTGGTTTCACCCGTCTAAAAGACCCCGGCAAGATCGAACAGGACCTTACGGCCATTATACCTAAGGAGAAATGGATAAAATTTTCTCACCAGTTGATCCAGCATGGCAGAAGAATCTGCATCGCCAGAAAACCGAAATGTTCAATCTGTCTTTTGCGGCCTTATTGCGACTACGGGAGAGACGAATCGACGCCGAAGGCGTAAGTCCTTTCTTCTCGCGGTCTTGTGGGGCCTAGAAAAATTTTACGCGCCGCGGAAAAGAAAAACATTTGTCGCGCAGAGCCGCGGAGACGCCGAGGAAGAATATCAAACTTCCTGCCCTGCGCGCGCTCGCCGGAAGCCGCGGGATTCTGAAGCCATTTTGCCACTTCTTGCTTTTCTCTGTGGCTCCGCGTTGCCGCGTGACCCGGTTTCTATATATGAGACCCGTTGGTCAGGACTTTTTGGTCTCCACCGCTTCCCTCGAAACGGATGGAAGCATCTTTTGAGGCTCACCGAGCATAAACTCGCCCTTTTCAATCCAATTCTTGAGGATTTCGGCGATTTCCTTTGCCCGCACATAGCTGGAGAGTGGGACAGTAGGGACCTCGCGGCCTTCAACGCTGATGGTTCCAGAGCGCAATTGCGCGTAGCTGACCTCACAAAGCGGATCCGGGCGTGTAAAACTGTAGTCCTTTACCTGGGCGACTATGTCTTCGTCGGATACACCGGTGAAAAGGGCCATCTCCTCGTCCAGAATCGGTATGGGAACGCCAACCCCAACCATCAGGGAACATCCGTAGCCCTGAACGCTGGCGCCCATGAGCCATCGTGGACTCATCTCCTTGAGGTCGCCCATCAACATGAGCGTTCCCGCGGGGCTTCGAGGCGTCCCGTTTGGAAGCCGAGGGGTTTCAGGTTTGTGCTGGCTGCCGTGCCAGGTTATGAAGCCCGCGGCGCCTCCGAGGAAAATCCGCGTTCCCAGTCCCATGGTCCTGTAATAAGGATCGTTCAGGAGGGGGCTGAGTTGGCCCGCGGAACAATAGTTGGCGTTGCCGAGGTTGGGCTTCAAAGTGCCCATGTATGTGTAGATGGTCTTTCTGGAGATATTAATGGCGCAATTGTAGTTCTGGTAGGCATTCCTCGGGTTGCACAGCACTGCGTAGGGGAACTCCTTCAATGTCAAAACCTTCTCGAAAGAACGATTGGGATAGCAGTCGGTCCCATAGCCCTCGGCGCGAAGGTGAACCGGTTTGCCGCTCACCAGGTCCTCGATTACATGCCCGCCGCCATATTCGAACGCGCCGGGGTGGACCTTGTTAAGAGGGTCGTCGGCGGTCGGTTCGGTTGCACCGAGGTAAATGTCAACAGCGGCAAGCCCCGCGCAGACCGGAACATTATTGATCCACACCTTGGATGCCTTGATAGGGGGACTGGCATGACCGAAATTCATGAAGGCGCCGGAAGAACACATGGGAGCAAAAGTGCCGGTGGTCACTACGTCCACTTCCTTTGCCGCCCTGGCGGCGCCCTTCTTTCTGACCAATCCGACCATATCTTCAGCCGTAACCACGACAGCCAAGCCTTTGCTTATCTTCTCGTTAATCTCCGCGTAGGTCTTAAGTGTTCCCATGCTCTCCGCCTGCTCCTGTTACATTAGTAAAAATACAAGCCCCGACAGACCAAAACTAAGCGAGGCATGATAACTCTCAGCCGCGACGATTACAACGGATTCAGAAGGCAATGTCCTAATTATCGGGTTCATTTCGGGACTGTTTCGGGATCGCCGATGTCAGTGGTAAGCCTCGGGGACACGGTCGTCGAAGCATGGCATAGTCTTGCGAAAATGGGTCCTTTCCCGTTCCTCGAGCGCTCCTGAAATGGACTGCTCGCCGGAGCCGGCCAGGGCAATAACGCGGGCCAGCGGGGAGACTATGGCCGAAGAGCCGCCCCAGGTGATTTTCCCCTCGGTGCCGCAACCGTTGCAGCCAATTACGAAGAGTTGATTTTCA
>CAWGZP010000037.1:0-18631 GCA_963826655.1 uncultured delta proteobacterium | reverse complement strand
CTCCCGGGCCTCGCGGGTGTTTTTGGATTTCTGAGACGCTCTCGAGCTAGGCGCCATCGCCCGGCAACAGATTGGACAAAGGCAAGGCAGCCGCTACCTGCCTTGCCTTTGTCCCTTTGTGGGTAGGCGAAAATCATCTCACGCGGAGGCGATCGATAGCTCGAAAAATCCTGCCGTGTATTTCGTGGTGCTGCGGTCGATCTTGAGAGATCGCAGAGGAAACAAAAGCTTAGCATCATATGCCGGTCAAGATTCCAAGAAACGGGACAAAGGGCGAAAATCATCTCAGGCAGAGGTTCGACGACAGGCGCGGAAAAAACAATAACTTAGCCTAATACTCCCGAGAATAATTTCAAAAACCTGCCCCTTAGTAGCGCGGAGGAAAAAGGCAAGCTACGATTCAGATGGATTTAGGAATTGATGGATTTTTAATCTGCGTCATCTACGTCTCTGCGGATAATGGTCTTTTTTAACCTGTCCATCGATATAGCATGGCAGCATGCCATGCTATTCCATACTGCATCATGCCATCCCATATCGCACCATGCTATTCTCTTTCCCCCAATTAGCTCTGCAACATGGGGACACCCCTGGCGGCAACAAAACATCGAGAGCATAGGCATTGCGGGATTTGGCCTTGCCTTTCCACTGCGCAGCGAGTGCTGATTTTGACGTAAAAAACTCCAATTCAATACACCGCGTGAGCCGGTGTGTCCGGCCAAGATGGTCATTATAAGGCGCCCTGGGAACTCCGTCATTTCATACCCCCGCTCTCAACTCTTCGCTGCTCACTGTCTCGAAAAGTTCCTCGCGAGGTGAAAATCCCCCCGGCCCCCCTTTACAAAAGGGCTGCTGAAGATAAAAAGTACAACATTTCCGTGCAACTAGACTCAAAAGGTGCTATTATTGGAGCTGTCAGTATGCATTTACTTAGCGACTCAATCCGCATTGAAACTATCGGCGGACTAGGCCAAGGGGCGGGCAAAAGCTGTTTGATTTCTGCGATTCGGCAGTCAATTAAAGCCGGAAAAAGAGGTGCGATTACCCTTACCCCGGTAGGAGGGGTGGTATCATGGTATCAGAAAATGGGATTTATTGAAAAAGCCGATAGCCGTTATCCCGAAATATGGCTATCTCCGGAAGCGGCAAAAAAACTTATGGATTGAAAAGGAGGGCGTTGACGACTAAGGAAGAATTCCATGAGATTTGGGAGGTGGAAAAAGCAAGACAGGCTAAAATGACCCCGGAAGAGCTTGACGCCATTACGGACGAAAGACTGTGCGCAGGACCGAATGAAGAGGAGACGGGGAAATGACTGAAGAAGAAAGACTGAGACGGGGGGCCGAGGGCCGGGAGATGACGCGAGTCAGCGCAGGAGAAGTCGGCACGAATGACACCGGAAGAACTTGAAGCATATAACGCCATGCATTCAACGAACCCATCGTCTGATTGCTGCATCGTTTGAGGAGCAAGAACGCATGGAAAAACGTTTTCCCCATTTATTCCAAGGCGGCAAATAAGAATTAATCTTCCGGGGGATAGAGTGTCGGGCTAAATTCAAAAAAACCCGTCTGGGCGAGTCTGGGCGGGGTTGGCAGGGGATGATCTACAATTCCAGGGCACTTATTTTTGGGTGCCCTTTATTTTTTCCCAACCCTTTACAAAAGGGGGGTGATCGCCACGTCTTTTCATGGTTTCAGGGTGTCCCGGAGGGACGTGAGATATGTTACGAAAAGTTTCAAGCGAGGTGCGAAATCCCCCCCCCCCTTTACAAAAGGGGGGTGATTGCCACGTCTTTTCATGGTTTCAGGGTGTCCCGGAGGGGACGTCAGATACTGCTACGAAAAGATTTGATGGGTTGCGCTCCGCTCCACCCATCCTACGGATCTTTCCGCAGTTTCAGGGTGTCCCGAAGGGATGTGAGATACTGTCTTTTTGCTTTTTGCCACGTCTATTGCCACTTCTATTGCCGTTTGGCAGAGCTAAATCGAATTGAATGATTGAGGGATTTACGAATTGAGGGATTTAGGAATTAAAAACTAATTGGGGGATTTTTCCGCCCGCTCCTGCCCCTCGCTTCCCGCTTCCAACCATCGCCGAGGAACTGCTCTCGGCCGCCCCGCCGACAACGGCCGGCACAACGATGCCGATAAAGGCCTGAGACATGTCAAGTGCCGTGGCGGTTCCATCCACCGCTCCAAGCAGGATCTCACTCATGATGGCCACAAAGATCGACGTCAAGAGGAGAGTGGCCAATGCACGGGACAGGCTCCATCTCGTCTGGGGGCTGTGTTCTACCACTCGCCCCATACTCTTAAAAAGATCGGGATGGGTTGTCAACATAAAGAGCAGGCACAGGAAATAGGTGGCTAACAGCACCACCGCCACTGCCAAATTGACATATTGCTCGTGCTTAATGGTGAAATCGGAGCCATTTGGGAAGGCTTATCAGATTAAGACTTATCACTTGCATGTTCAATTGCGAAATCTTATTGTTTTACGGGCTTTGGGGTCCTTCCCAAAGTGTTTTGGACAGAGTCCGAGCCCAAAATGAGGGGCTGAATGCATATCACTTAATTCGATGTATTATTCCGGGCTATACCGTATGACTAATGTGATAAATCATCCACTGCTTGTATTTGCCATTTCTTTCTTCGGTCTGTCGCTCTCGGCCTGGATCGGAAAGTTTATTTCCAAAAGACGGCCGCCTCTGCCGGCTGATGCGTCGGAAGGTTTTGGCGTTGTCCAGGCAGCGACGTTGACATTGCTCGGACTCATCATAGGATTCACCTTTTCTATGGCTTTGGGCCGGTACGATCAGCGTAAGAACTGCGAGGCGACGGAGGCCAATAATATCGGGACGGAATACTTCCGCGCCAACCTGTTGCCTGTTGCCGATACGGCAAAAGTGCGAGTTCTGCTTCTGAACTATCTCGATGAGCGTGTCTTGTTCTATGGCACCAGCGATGAGAAGCAGCTTCCAGAGATCGATGTGCAAACTGCTAAATTGCAGGCGGAGTTGTGGTCCGCTGTGCGTTCCCCCGCTATTGAGCAGGGTGGACCTGTCGCCGCCCTGGTGGTTTCTGGTATGAACGATGTGTTGAACTCGCAAGGCTACACACAGGCAGCATGGTGGAATCGAATTCCGATTTCGGCATGGACTCTGATGGCTGCGATCGCCATTTGCTCCAACGTGCTGGTTGGCTTTAGAACGGCACACAATAAACCGGTTTTGCTTATGATCCTCCCACTTGTTGTTTCCATCGCATTCCTTCTCATAGCGGACATTGACGAGCCGCGAGGGGGCCTTATTCAAGTGATCCCGCAAAATCTTCTCAGCCTCTCTCAATCCCTGCACACAAAATCTACGCCTGGCTCATGGACGCCAAGGGATTGAGAATGGTTACACATTGCGTGAACACCCGAATCCCTCTCCGGCGGAAAGGGGGGTATGCGTTCCATGCAAAAAGATTCGACTGCTGATTTTTCTTTTGGCTATTTTGTCTTCACCCTGTTGTTCGCCGTGAAGGTGTTGGCCAGGATGGACGACGAGGTTGTCAACCAGATCAACACCTTCATCGCAGGAATATTGGGGTTGGCCTCAATTGTGGTTTTTTCTTTATCTTATAGATCGGCAATGGTCGCTATTCCCCGGTTGCGAACAGATGAGGCGCAAATTGGCAGAAGTCCTGCGGGCTCTTAGCCCTTATTTTCCAAGACGTTCAAGACGTCCCGGCTTAGTTCGAGGCGAATCGTGTCCACGTATAAAACCAGCTCTTAACGTCCCCGCTTGGAGAAAGTCTGGCGCTCTCGTTGGTGTAAGTACTTAGGATCTTATAGAAATACAAAAATTAAGGGCCGGCCCTTGAATTTCCCAATTCAAAGACTGACCCATGCCCATGTCTTTCATTAGCGTTAAGCCCTGTTCCTGGATTCCGGTCTCCTATTTGGGGATGTGTCAGGTTCTGTCGATGAAGCCTCTCGTTGAGTGCTTACGTACCTGTTGAACCGCAGCAAAAGGATGGCCAGTGCCAGTTGCAGGGGTTGCAACAATTTGACTGCGGGACGGGCGCCGGCTGGGCTGTGGCGCAACCGCAAGAAGGCATATGCCAGTTGCACGGATTGAGCCAGGAAAAACAACCGCATTGTGCCTGTGCACTGGAGAAAGTGCCGCAGACAAGGATAAACGCAAGCGCAATTCCGATGATCAGTATTTTTTTCATTTTTTGTCTCCTTCCTTCTTGTGGCGTTTTGAGCGGAGTCGCCTACACAGTATAGCGGCCTTAAGTATTGCTTTCCAAATGCGTTGGACTCTGTGTGTCCCACGCTTTTTTTGGCAATTGGCCCGGAGTTCTGTTCCCCTCTAACGAGGTGTTGAACAGAACTCCTTTCATGCCGACCTGGATAAAGTCCTTTAGACGGTTGCCAAAGAACTCTCCTGCTATTCAGAGGAAGTTGAGACGCGAAGAGAGATGAGTGGAAAAGTCACGTGAGTCTCCGCACGATAGATATAGCACACAGTATATCCTTCTAACGGGAATAGCTATAGGGTGATTACCTTATTCAAGGATGGTATCGAACCTTATTTTTCACGTGAACGTTCTTCATTTTGTTTGGAATCGAATGAAACGCATCAACATGATCTCGCCTTCCGATGTACGAAACCTCACTACTGTCCGGGGAAATTCGAATTCTTAGCTGTAAGTGCCTAAGTTCGCTAACTCTTTTTCACAAGACTTCATTTTCGATTTGAATTCGGATTAATGATCCGTTCCCGGCATTCCAGATCGCGCTTAATGCCCGGATAGAATCATTAATTCAATTTGTACTGGTTGGACAAGGGCTTAGCGTGCCAACCCTCTCGCCATGAAGGGCGGTGGGCACGATGAAACTGTGCCCACCCTACGCATTCCCGACTCTCATCCGAATTTGCCGGACAGTAGTGACGAAACCTAATTCAGGGGGAGACCCCTTTAGACTTAGACGACTTAGCGTCTTGCAAAACTATCGGTATTAGCCATCTTTCTCGCATGCACATGGGCCTTTTTCTCTTCTGCGTGTCCTGCTAAAAAAATCGATAACTAAAAACTCATGATGATTATCTTTGACGAGTGAAAATAAAATGAGAGCGTTTTTGCGGAGACCACGCCACGCGAAACGCCCCGATTTCCCGGTCCCGAATACTTTGTAAAGGAGACTTCCCTATGAATCACACAAAACTCGGTCTTTTCGCCCTTGTTCTTCTTTTTGGCGCAACAATCCTGGTCCCCGTGCTCTTGACCGGTACTGCTTCGGCAGAATGCAGCTCTTGTGCCTGCAACACCAGCCCCGCCCTGATCGGTTGCGCTTACGACGGAGACGTGCTCCATTGCGACGCCTGCGCTCTTCGCGATTACGACCAAAGCGCCGCCCGCGACACCGGCCAATGGACTGGTGAGTACACTTGCAACCTCTGCGGCTGCGGTTGGACTCGCTGATGGGGGAAATTGTTTCACGCAAAGCCGCGAAGACGCTAAAATAAGAGCGTCTTCGCGCGCACCCTGCTGTTTTGCCTGGAATTCTGCTGAAAGTTATTGTTAACTCGCCGCATGAACAAACCCGAATACATATACGATCTCGACGACCGCCCGCCGCTTTGGCTGGCATTTCTCTATGCCCTCCAATGGGCGCTGATGATTTTTCCTATTTTCGTCACCGCGGCCATACTTCCGGCAAGGGTGCTTCAGTTGGGGCCGGCCGAAGAAGTACGGTTCCTGCAGCTTATACTGCTCAGCTCGGGTGTTTTTACAACGATACAATGTCTCTGGGGACACAGGTATCCCATTATAGACGGCCCGTCGACAGCGCTTCTGCTGACCTTTCTCGTTATCGCCCCCTACGGTCTGCCTGCGGTGCAGGCCGGCACGATTGCGGGCGGGCTGCTGCTGATGGCGGCCGTATTCATCCTCAAGCCAAAGCGTATCAATGCCATAATGACCCCGAACGTTGTCGGAGTCATCCTGATGCTTATCTCCCTGACGCTTTTGCCCTATATGGGGCGGCTCATGTCGGGCGCCGGGCCGGGGGCCGAGGCCGGAAGCGCGGTCAAATTCCTGCTCAGCATTGCGTTGGTGCTCCTGATGAGCGCCATGGCCTACAGGCTCAAGGGATTTTTCAAAACGCTCTGGCTTCTTGCGGGAATGATCTTTGGGACCGCGCTTTTCTTTGCCGTGGAGCTTCCTTCACTCGGTGATTTCCTCTCCTCCTCGTGGCTCTCCGTTCCATCCGATATTATTCCTTCGATGCCGGAATTTACGGTATCGGCCGTCATGGCTTTTGCTGTTTCTTATGTAGCCGTTGTGGTAAACAGCGTCGGAAGCATTCAGGCCATTGCGAATATAACGGACCGGGAGCGGCTTCCGGCGGCAATAAGCCGCGGGCTGTTCTTAAACGGCGTCGCGGGTGTTTTCTGCGGACTTACGGGGATCATCGGTACGGTCAGCTACAGCACGAGTCCCGGTATAGTGCTCTCGAACCGAGTTGCAAGCCGATTTGTGGTTGCCTGGTGCGGGGTCCTGTTTGTCCTGGCCGCCTTCGTTCCGAAGCTCGCCGCCCTCTTTGGGCTCGTTCCGCCTCCGGTCATCGGGGCGGCCCTGTGCACCGCGATGGCCGTTCAAATTGGAGCGGCCCTCGATATAATCACCGGTTCCGGCATCGAGCAGCGCAGCTATTATATTGTAGGGCTGCCGGTCGTTTTGGGCACCCTGGTTGGCTTTCTTCCCCCGGACATGGTGAATCAACTGCCGCAGGGTTTGCGTGTCTTTTTAGGCAACGGGCTTACCTTCGGAATCCTGTGCGTTCTTTTTCTGGAGCACGTGGTAATGCCCGCACCCGGGGCCAGGGGATGAGGCGCTCAACCTTGTCACACTGCGATCACGAAAATGATATTTGTTTTGCCTATAATCAATCTCAGAGGGGAGATGCGACATGAGCGAAGCAACACAGGAAGGCGTGCGCTGTCCCAAGTGCGGAGAGGTCGTACGGGTGTACCGCAATCCGCTCCTGACCGTGGATATCATTATCGAGATGCCCGGAAAGGGAATCATTTTGATCGAGCGGAAAAATCCGCCTTTTGGCTGGGCCATTCCCGGCGGATTTGTCGATTACGGCGAATCTCTCGAATCCGCGGCGGCGAGGGAGGCCAAAGAGGAAACGGGAATGGATCTCGAGGGCTTAAAGCAGTTCCGGGCATATTCCGACCCGAAACGAGACCCGAGGGGGCACACGGTGAGCGTTGTCTTTACGGCAGCCGGCAGAGGGATCCCGCGCGCGGACGATGATGCGAAAAATCTTCAAATATTTCAGCTCGACAGATTGCCGGAAAACATTGCGTTCGATCATGCCCTGATTTTGTCGGACTATTCGGTTACAATGAAGATTTAGGAATTGAGGGATTGAGGGATTGAGATTGAGGGATTGAGGGATTGAGGGATTGAGGGATTTAGGGATTGAGGAATTGAGGGATTGAGAGCGAATTGAAGGCCAATTTAGGGATTTTCTTCCCGCTACGGTTTCTTGAGGAATACTTATGATTCGCAGGGCCAGGATAGGCGATGTAGTCGAAATTCAAAAAATGCTCCGGGATTATGCGGAGACCGGAAGCCTTTTGGCCCGTTCCCTGAGCGAGCTTTACACGACGCTGCGCGATATATGCGTCTACGAAGACGAGGAGGGGCGGATCGCGGGGTGCTGCGCTCTGCACATACTCTGGGAGGATCTGGCCGAGATCCGCTCCCTGGCCGTTCTCAAGCCCATTCAGCGCCGCGGCATAGGACGCGGGCTGGTGGAAGCATGCATAGCCGAAGCGCGGGGACTCGGGATCAGCAGGGTTTTTACACTGACCTATGAAGTGGACTTTTTTAAACACCTTGGCTTCCGCATGGTCGACAAGGATATGTTTCCGCAAAAGGTATGGTGGGACTGCCACAACTGCTCCAAGTTTCCCAACTGCGACGAATCCGCCCTGGTGTTGGACCTCCCGTGATGAAAATCCTGCACGGATACGGGGAGGCGATTATAGGGGGAGATGCCTTTTCTCGCTTCATTTACAGGGAGGGGCACATTCATGCTTCTTGCATCCCGCTTCCTGCTTCTTTATAATTTAGTTTGAGGCACGTGCTGCGTGCCTTATTTATTATATTTTTTTATGTTTTTTTCGGCCATCGAATCCGGTTCGAAAGGATTGTTAAATGATAGGTGGTGTACTCAAGAAAGTTTTCGGAAGCCAGAACGATCGCGATCTAAAGAAGCTTGCGCCCTTTGTGGACGAGATCAACGTTTTTGAGCCCCGGATTAGAAAACTGAGCGACGCGGAGCTTAGAGGCAAGACCGCTGAATTCAAGCAGCGCCTGGAAAATGGCGAAGAGCTGGACGATCTTCTTCCCGAAGCCTTCGCGGTGGCCCGGGAGGCATCGGTGCGAACCCTGGGGATGCGGCCTTTCGACGTCCAGTTGATAGGCGGCATCGTTTTGCACCAGGGCAAAATCGCTGAAATGAAGACAGGCGAGGGAAAAACCCTGGTGGCCACCATGCCCGTGTATCTGAACGCGCTGAACGGCAAAGGGGTCCACCTGGTCACGGTAAACGACTATCTTGCTAAGCGCGACAGCGAGTGGATGGGACGGATGTATAAGTTCCTGGGCCTGTCGGTGGACTGCATAGTCCACGGGCTGGATGACGCCGAAAGGCAGACGGCCTACAGTGCGGACGTAATCTACGGGACCAACAACGAGTTCGGGTTCGATTACCTGCGGGACAACATGAAGTTCCGCCTGGAGGAATTTGTCCAGCGCGACCTCAAGTACGCCATCGTGGACGAGGTGGATAGCATCCTGATCGACGAAGCGAGGACACCGCTTATCATATCGGGTCCGGCGGAGAAATCGACCGAACTCTACTACAAGGTAAACCGCATTATTCCGTCGCTTCAGGAAGAGGCACACTACACAAAGGAAGAAAAGACCCGCACGGTTGCCCTGAACGAAGAAGGCGTGGCCAGGGTGGAACGGCTGCTCGGGATCGAAAATCTATACGATGCGCGCAACATGACGATAAACCATCACATACAGCAGGCGCTTCGCGCGCATGTCCTGTTCACGCGTGATGTGGACTACATCGTAAAAGATGGCCAGGTAATCATAGTCGACGAGTTTACCGGCCGGCTCATGCCGGGCAGGCGCTACAGCGAGGGGCTTCACCAGGCCCTGGAGGCCAAGGAGGCCGTAAAGGTCGAAAATGAAAACCAGACCCTTGCTTCGATCACCTTTCAGAACTATTTCCGAATGTACGAAAAACTCGCGGGCATGACCGGAACCGCGGACACGGAAGCGGCGGAATTCGCCAAGATATACAAGCTGGACGTCGTGGTCATCCCGACCCACAACGATATGATCCGGACCGATTTTCCCGATTGCATCTACCGCACCGAGGCGGAGAAATTCAGGGCGGTCGCCAAGGAAATAAAGGAGCTGCACGCTATAAAAAGGCCTGTCCTGGTCGGAACGATCAGTATCACGAAATCCGAAAAACTGAGCGAAATGCTCAAGCGCTCAGGGGTCCCGCACCAGGTGTTGAATGCCAAGCAGCATGAACAGGAGGCTGAGATAGTAGCGAAAGCCGGGCAGCCGGGGGCCGTTACGATCTCGACCAACATGGCGGGCCGAGGTACGGACATCGTCCTTGGGTCGGGTGTGGTCGAAGTGGGGGGGCTGCACATAATCGGCACGGAGCGCCACGAAGCCCGGCGAATCGACAACCAGTTGCGCGGCCGTTCGGGCCGCCAGGGGGACCCGGGGTCGTCTCGGTTTTATCTCTCGCTGGAAGACGACCTGATGCGGATTTTTGCCGCGGACAGGCTCTCCGGGCTCATGCAGCGGATCGGCATGGCTGAAGACGAACCCATCGAACACCGGTTTATAAGCAAGGCCATCGAAAACGCCCAGAGCCGGGTCGAGGCGCACAACTTCAGCATCCGCAAGCAGATCATCGAATATGACGACGTGATGAACCAGCAGCGCGAGATCATATACCGGCAGAGGCGCGAGGCGCTTCAGGGCGGGGATCTCAAGCCCGCTGTTTTCGACATGACGGAAGACCTGCTCGATTCGATCATCGAGGATAACACGACCGACAAGAGCTATGCCGAGGACTGGAACCTGGAGACCCTCAACAAGGAAATGGCGAGGATTTTCGGTATTCCGTCCAACCTCACGTCGGAGACCCTCGAAGACACGGATCGGGAGGCGTTGAGACAGGTCCTGATCGAGCGTGTGCAGGAACGCTATGAAGCCCGGGAGACCGAATTCGGCTCGCCGATCATGCGCGACCTGGAAAACTATATTCTTTTGCAGACCGTGGACACGCTGTGGAAAGACCACCTGTTGAACATGGATTACCTCAAGGAGGGCATCGGGCTTCGAAGCTACGGCCAGCAGGATCCGCTGGTAGCCTACAAGCGTGAAGGCCATGAGATGTTCCAGCAGATGATCGACCGCGTCAAGGAAGAAACTGTCCAGAAGCTCTTCCATATCCAGATCCAGCGGGAGGAGCAGTTGCAGCAAATGCGCGCTGAACAGGAGGACCAGCCCATGTTCTACGGACCGGCTGAAGCACCTCCGAAGCAACAGGCTATAAGAAAGGACGCAAAGGTTGGCAGAAATGACCCATGTCCCTGCGGAAGCGGAAAAAAATATAAGAAATGTCACGGTAAATAGAGGGCCGTTCGAGGTCCGGGGTTTTCTTGCGGGTGCGGCCGAGTCCGGAATGCGCTATACGGGGAGGCTCGACCTGGCCCTGATCTGCGCGGAAAATCCCGATGGGTGCACCGCTTCCGGCGTTTTTACCAGGAACTCTTTTTGTGCCGCTCCCGTGGAACTTTGCCGGGAACACCTTGAAAAACACCGGGCGAAAGCGATCCTTGCCAATGCCGGAATTGCCAACGCATGCACAGGCAAGGATGGAAAGACCCGGGCGTTTGAAATGGCCCGGATTGCCTCGGAAGCCCTCGATTGCCATGCCGCCTCGGTGCTCGTCTGCTCGACCGGGGTCATCGGACAGCAGGTGGACCTCGACCCGGTCGCCCGTGCCATGCCCGAACTCATCAAGGCCCTGAGGCCCGATGGATGGCAAGATGCCGCCAAAGCGATAATGACTACGGATACCGTCGAGAAAATGGCCTGGGCACAGGCCGAACTGGGTGGCAAGGTCGTCACCATCGGAGGCATTGCCAAGGGTTCTGGGATGATAGCCCCGAATATGGCCACCCTTCTCGTGTTCGTTTGCACGGACGCAGCCATTGGCCCGGAAGCCCTGGATCACTGGACCCGCGCGGCCGCGGACAGCTCCTTTAACTGCATCACCGTCGACGGCGATACCAGCACCAACGATTCGCTTATCGTGCTCGCCGGCGGAACCGCCGGGAATACTCCTGTAATGAATATCGGCAGCAACGTGAGCCATGCCTTCGGTGAGGCGCTGGCGGCGGTTCTCCGAGACCTTTCGATACAGGTGGTCATGGACGCGGAGGGCGCCACCAAACTGGTCGAACTCGAAGTCCGGGGGGCGGTTGACCATGCAAGCGCAAAGCAGGTAGCCTTTGCGGTGGCCAATTCACCGCTGGTCAAAACCGCCTTTTTCGGCCAGGACGCGAACTGGGGCAGGATAGTCGCGGCCGCCGGAAGGAGCGGCGTGAAGCTGGCGCCCGAACGGGTGTCTCTTTTCTTCGAAGAGCTATGCGTGTTTACAAACGGCGCCCCGGTTCCCGGGGAGGAGATCGAACGGGAGGCCTCCCGGATCTTTGGGCAAAAAGAGATACATGTCCGCCTGGACCTTGGGCTTGGAGATGCCTCGTTTACCGCCTACACCTGTGACCTGTCCCTGGATTACATCAAGATAAACGCTTCTTACAGAAGCTAGTTCCGAACGGAAAGGATTCGCCTCCAGGGTAAATTTGTTCTACCGCAGAGGCGCAGAGGACGCTGAGAAAAGAATATGGACTGTTTTCTCTGCGGCTAATGTTGTGAATTTTTAGGCAGAGTCCCAGTCCTCCGGCCAAGACGGAGGACTGGGAAACCAGTGGCCGCTCAAAGCGGCTGGAACGTTTGCATGCTCCCTATTTATCCACGTGGATAGTACGCGGCACACGTAACCCCGGTGGGGTTTTTGCGCTCGGGTCCGTGCGCCCTTAAATCAAGATATTCAATGACACTGGGTTCCGGCCAAAAGCATGCCGGAATGACGACATCGAGCCTGACCTTTCGTGGAGCTTTAAGCTGCCCTTAAGGTAGACCTTCGTAACATTCCCGGAAATCGGGGCAGGTTTCTTAGCTTCTTATTTTCATCCCTGTTGTTCATCTCTGCGTCTCTGCGGTGGATTCAGGGGCACGCAGAGGCTGCTGAGGCCGCAGAGATGATCACCACATCCAATGTTTGATCGGAACCAATCCTGACCGGACGATCTCACGGTAGGATTACGTCGGAACAGAATGCCCCTGCTTGAGACGCTACTTGAATTTTCTTATCCACCTATGCTATGCAATGAAAAGTTCCATCTGTTTGATTGGTGTTCTCCGAAGCCAGAGGCTGGCATCAACGACTAAAGTTCTATAGTGCCACCAGATTAGCAACCACGGATATCGATTCCCGAAGTTCAACCCTGCTCCATTTCCGCGAGCCTCTTAGTATCTGCGAAATAGACGATGCACCTCAAAGAGGGCGGTGTCGAAGACTGTAGACGCCCCACAGCCCTCGATGCGGTCAAACCGCTAAAGCCCGTCAGGCTTTCAGGGGGTTTGTATCGTTGCCATCACGCGCCCTGCGAATTCCTGACAGCAGGATTTAAGAGGAAGAGAAATGACAGGAAGTCCCTATCGCTTTGGAGATATCTTCCCTTTGGTCCTCATTCCGTTTTTCACTCTTGCGGTAATGTCCGCTTTCCAATTGCTCAAGCACTTCTTCCTGCCGGACATAACTATCTGGGGATCGCACGTCGGAACCATTATTTTCGTAACCGCGGTCGCTACGGCCGGGGTGGTTGCCGCGGTCAGATACATGGAAGCCCGCTCCCTGCTGGCACACATTGTCGAATCCTCAGACGATGCGATCATCGGCATTACGCTGGATGGAATCGTTTCGAGCTGGAACCGGGGGGCCGAAAACGTTTACGGCTATGCTGCCGGGGAAGTGGTGGGAAAGCCTGCATCCATGCTGCTGCCGTCCGACTCGGCCGAGGATGTTTCTAATATTTTTAATATCCTCGACGGAATAAAGCGAGGGGAACGGGTGGACCATTACGAGACCGCCCGTGTTCGCAAGGATGGAAAGAAAGTCCAGGTCTCTTTGAGCGTCTCGCCCATTTTCAACGCCGCAGGAAAAATAATAGGCGCCTCATCGATTGCCCGTGACATTACCGAGCGCAAAAAGGCGGTGGAGGAGTTACAGAAGACCAATATGTACCTCGAAAACGTCCTGGAAAATTCGCCTGACGCCATTGGCATTGTGGACGAACACGGGAAGTTTGTGAAGTGGAATAAAATGGCGGGTAAGCTGTACGGGTACAGTTTTGAAGAGCTTCGAGGAAAGGCGGGCTTTGATTTATACGCCGACCGGGATGAAATGAGCGTAATGCTTGAAGAGTTGAGACGGCAAGGTTCCGTGAACGGGCGCGAAATGCTCATGAAAAAAGAGGACGGCAGTGTCGCCCTCTTTGAACTTTCCCTCTGTCTGTTACGGGACATGGAAGACAGGGTACTTGGCAGTGTCTGCGTGATAAGGGACTTAAATGAAATCAAAAACGCACTTATCGAACTCAAGGCATTTAATGAACGGTTGTCTCAGGAAATCGTCGTTCGCAAGCGGGCGGAAGAGGAGGTGCAATTCCTCAGCCGGCAAAAACAGCTGATCCTCGATGTTGCCGGGGAAGGCATTGCGGGCTTGGACCGAATGGGCAGGGTTACTTTTATCAATCCGGCCGGGGCGGAGCTTGTCGGGTATCGGATCGAAGAATTGACCGGGAAAGACTTTCATCGGATGGTGC
Source organism: uncultured delta proteobacterium (assembly GCA_963826655.1). Taxonomy (GTDB): domain Bacteria; phylum Desulfobacterota; class Syntrophobacteria; order Syntrophobacterales; family Syntrophobacteraceae; genus SbD1. The sequence goes on along the minus strand of CAWGZP010000037.1, from coordinate 4,560 downwards.
ATCACTCCAGACCCGATGGCGCCCCTTATCCCGTACATGAGTGTTCGATGTATGAAAGCCTGAGGACCGGCGTCTCCCGGTGTGAAAGAGACGAGGTATACTGGAGAAAGGATGGCACGAGTTTTCCGGTTTCATATTCAAGTACCGCAATTTTGGAAGAGGGTCAAATCCTTGGAGTGGTCGTCACTTTCCGTGACATTACCCGGCGCAAGCTGGCACTGGAGGAGTTGAACAAATACCGCGATCATCTCGAGGAATCGGTCAAAGAGCGCACTGCCGAACTGGCCGTGACTAATGAACGACTAATCGGGGAAATAGAGGAGCGTAAACGCGCGGAAGAGGCGCTGGGGGAAAGAAGGCGGAAGTTCCAGGCGATCTTTGACCAGACTTTCCAGTTCATCTGGTTAATGGGCATTGACGCACGGCTCGTAGAGACAAATAGAACCGCTTTACAATTCGGCGGGGTCCGGGAATCGGACGTTACGGGTAAGCCTTTTTGGGAAACCCCGTGGTGGAGACATTCCACGGAACTGCAGGAAACACTGCGCCTGGCAGTAAGGGATGCCGCGGAAGGCGCGTTCGTACGCTTCGAGGCGACTAATACCGCGGCCGACGGAAGTCTTCATTACATGGACTTTTCCCTCAAACCGGTGCTGAATGAAACCGGTGGCGTTACTCTTCTGATCGCGGAAGCCCGGGACATCGACGAGCGCAAACAGGGGGAAGAGGTAGTGCTCAAGGCCAACCGGGTAATCAATGCTCTCTGGGAGTGCAATAATGTTCTTATCCATGTAAAAAATGAATTGCAGCTTTTGCAGGAGATTTGCCGGGTTATTGTCGAAGTGGGCGGCTACCGAATGGCATGGGTTGGCTATGCGGAGCATGATGCCGGCCGAACCGTCAAGCCGGTCGCCCGGCATGGATATGAGGATGGCTACCTGGAAAAAGTTCGTGTCTCGTGGGAAGATACCCCGCGAGGTCGAGGACCTGTGGGGACTTGCATCCGCCAGGGCGTCCCCGTCGTTATGCGCCAGTTGGAGCGGCAATTGGAAATTGCCGCCTGGCGAGAGGAAGCGGCCAAACGAGGATATACTTCAATAATTGGTCTTCCTGTTTTTGTTGACGGCCGCCCGTTGGGAGGTTTGGCAATATATGCATCTGAACCGGATGCTTTTGACGCAGACGAGGTGAATCTGCTCTCCAAGCTTGCGCAGAACCTCTCTTTTGGAATAATGACCCTGAGGACCGCCCAAGCCCGCAAGGAGGCTGAAATTGAGCTGCAAAAGGCCCACGATGAATTGGACTTGCGGATTCGGGAGCGGACTGCCGAACTGGCAAAGGCTAACGAAGAACTGCGGCAAATACCTTCAAAACTCATCTCCGTGCAGGAGGAAGAAAGGAAAAGACTTGCCTCCGAACTTCACGACAGCATGGGACAGACGCTTGTCGCTGTCAAATTTTGGGTGGAAATGACACTGAAGCACAGGGATGCAGGCGACGGCAATGCTGCCTTGAAACACCTGGAGCAATTTGTTCCCGTCCTGCAGCGTTCAATCGAGGAAACCAGGAATATTTACATGGGTTTGCGCCCTACGATGCTGGACAATACGGGGCTTTTGGCAACACTTGAGTGGTTGCGCCAGGAATGCATGAAACTTTATCCCGGACGCCACATCGAACTCGAGACCCTGGTCGCCGAAGAGGCAATTCCCGAAAAGCTGAAAATAAACATCTTCAGAATCGCCCAGGAGGCACTGAACAATATCGCCAAGCACAGCCAGGCGGAGTGGGTCGACATATCGCTCTCGGAGAATGAGGCTGGAATCGAGCTGGTCGTTTCCGACGAGGGTGTGGGAATGGATCTCGATCTGGTCAGAAAGACCAGCACCTCCAGAAGCCTTGGCCTTACCAGCATGCGAGAAAGGGCCGAACTGACCGGGGGCAGCTTTTCAATCGAGTCAAATCCCGGTGAAGGCACGACAATCCGAGCCTCCTGGCCTGTTTTCCCAACCAACGCGGCTCCGGTCTCTCACCATGGCTCCAAAAGCACCCCGCAATAGCCCACCGAGAGTGGCGGGACTGAAAAGGTATTCCCGGCGAATCAATTTTTGATGTACTCTATCTTAAGTCTATCTTAGCAGGAGCGGGCAAGATGAAGAGGTTTGTCTTTTTAGCAGTTCTGCTGACAGTGCTTTATGGTTTGAGTTCATCCGCCGGCGCCGTTACCGTCGACATAGCCCCTTATATGGCGCTGACGCCCGGGAAGTGGTCTATCACGAAGGATCTGAATACCGGTACCCTGCATGGTTTTGTCACCCGTCAGGGGACAAACGGACAGGTAGTTTGCTTTTATTACATTAATAATGGGAAAGGGTGGGCTTTTGAAACCGCAAGCGTGTTGCAGATGACTCCCACCGCCATTTTGATGATCGGTTCAAATGACGGCGCCGATTTTTGGGCTACCCAGCCCACGATATCCATTCCAAGATACATCAACATCGGTCAGTCCTATTTCTACAAGGGAATCATGGCTAACCAGACGACACACGCGACCAGACCTTTCACACAGATCGTGCGCGTTACGGAAAGCGGATTGGCAGTGAGTACGCCGGCCGGGCCATTCAAAAATTGCATTATGTTTGAAAATTACGAGTACAGCCCCGGGAAATCTGAAATCGTCACCATCCTGTATGCCCAGGGGAGAGCAGGGGTGGAGAAATGGGGGTGCGCGATCCAGGAGACCTCAGACCCCCAGCAAAACGCTCAAACCGTATGGAACGACGAGATAATCCAGTTTGGGGACTCCAATCCGCCGTCGTTTCAATGACATTTTATCATGTCTCACATTCCAATAGTGTATGCAATGTTGCTTGAACCCCCTCGCCTTCCGCTGCCGGCGGCAGCAGGCGGTAGATGCGGTCGGCATATTCCCGGAAGAGATTGACATCGTGATGGCTGATAACCAGGATCTGGAATTGCAATCTTTGGGCGATTGTGTGAATGATGCGCATCAGGCGCGGCACCAAATCGGGGCGGAGCCAGCAATCCTGCTCATCGAGAATCAAAAAGCGGCGGTGTTCTTTTTCGGGGAGCTGTGACAGGGCAATGAGTCTGAGCCCCACCGAAATGATGTTACACACCGAACCTCCCTGGCCTGTTAGAATGTCCTCCCGCTCCCCGTGGCGTTCGATTGCGAACGTTATGTTAACCTTTCCCTTTTTCACTTCCCGCGTGGTGATGACTCTTGGTTCCTGTTCGAGAACTTCCCGCAGGGCATAGGTGAGGTTGCGCTCCACTTCGTCCAGGATATCGCCGAACATTTGTTGGGACAACTGGTCCAACCGGTCGGCAACCTTGGGCGCCCGGCTCAGGAAGGAGCCGATTTCAGCCATCCTGGCCCGGTCTTTTTCCAGTTCCGCGGCGAGGTTGCGTTCCTGCCAGCGCAGTTCCTGAAATCGCCGGCGGATTTCGCCCGGGCTCGACGGCTGTGTCATCTCATGGGATGCTTCAGTATTCATTGGGCCTCGGATTTGGGCGGGGTTTCAATTTCATCCAGGCGTTCCTTGATGCTCCGGATGTGTTGCTCATATTCGGCCAGCTTCCGATCGTTTTCACTGCGGCGAGCTTCAAGGAGGTCCCGCAATTTATCGAGGTCGCTGGTGCCATAATTTTCCCGGGCTTCTTCCCGGAGCTTTTCCAGTTCGGCTTCCAGGGTCTTGATGTTTGTATCTGTTTGGATTTTTTTGGTTTCCAGCTCTTTGTAGTCCGCTTTTAACCTCTCAAGTTTATCCTGAACCGATTTGTCCCAGGGGTAGAGCGTGCCGGGTTTTTGCTCCGGGCTTTTACTTTTCTGCATGCATAACCTCCTCGTATAATCCCCAGATATCGGCATCCACAGGGTCGCCGGGAATAAGATTGGCTTCCAGAAAAGTTTTAATCCCGACGCCTTCTGTGGTCTTTCGGATTAACAGGTTTTCCAACCCTTTGATAAAAAACGATTCGGCATCCTGGGCAGGGTTGGTCTCATCCTCATCGGATAGCTCCGGAAAGATTTCCGAAAATGGGCGATGCGGCAGGGACAAGGGTTCGAGCTCCAGGGTTGGGGGTCTCCATATATAGGCTGAGGGTGTGACCCCACGGTTGTAGGCACTCAACGTCAAACGGGCGATGCTGCCGGGATTGAACCAAACGGTGTTGCCGCATTGCTGGGGCGGCTTGGGTGTGTGTATATGACCGTTGACCACCATGTCGACTCCGGGAATTTCTTTCAGTGATACACGGCAGGCGTCATAGCCCGGAAAACCGAGATCATGGTGGGTCAACCAGACGACGAAACTGTGTTGCCCCTTTTCTACACGACCGGGAAGGGGAGTCCAGTCGGGGGAGGCCCCCAAGAGCACTTTATAATTCCCGACCTCGAGCGAACAGACCGGCCCCGGCCGATCAATCAACCTGATGATCCGAGCGGCTTGAATTACGGAGAGGGAGACGTCCCGGGTGAGCCTGGCTTCATGCTTATCATGGTTGCCCACCAGTACAAAAGGATTGCAGGGGCGGAAA